>NZ_JBVPZC010000023.1:0-58715 GCF_055702805.1 Hydrogenophaga sp. LT287
CGCAAACAGGTCGTGAGGCTGTACAGACAAGGCACCAAGATCATGCAGATCGTCACGATGACGGGGCTGAGCTACCCGACAGTGCGAACGGCTATCGATCTGTTTGACGCTGGCGGCTGGGGTGCGATACGTCCCGCTGTTCGTGGACGAGCCAGAGGCGATGGCCGGGTGCTCGGTCAGGCGCAGGAAGACACCATCCAGCGCCTGATCATCGACAAACGCCCCGAGCAGCTCAAGATGGATTTCAGCTTGTGGAGCCGGGCCGCAGTGGGTCAGCTCATCGAACAGGAATTTGGCATCAAGCTGCAAGTGCGCAGCATCGGCAAGTACCTCACCCGCTGGGGCTTCACACCGCAAAAGCCCATCAAGCGCGCTTACGAGCAAAGCCCTGCTGCCGTGCAGGCTTGGTTGGAGGGCGAGTACCCCGGCATTGAGCAGCGCGCCAGGGCCGAGGGGGCCGAGATTCACTGGGGCGACGAGACGGCCTTGGTCAACACCGATGTGCGCGGCAGGAGCTTCGCGCCAGCGGGCAAAACACCGGTGGCCATGGCCGTGGGCGGCACCCGTCAAAAGCTCTCCATGATTGCCACGGTGACCAACCAGGGCAAGACGCGGTGGATGATCATTGACGAGGCTTTCGATGCTGAGAAGCTCATCGAATTCCTACAAGCTTTGATCAAGGACGCGGGTAAAAAAGTCTTTCTGATTCTGGACAACCTGCGGGTCCACCACAGCAAGCTGGTGAAGGCTTGGGTGGCTGAGCGGCAGGACCAGATCGAGTTGTTCTACCTGCCCAGCTACAGCCCACAGCTCAACCCAGAGGAGCGGCTCAATGCGGACTTGAAGCAGGAGATGGGCAAGCGCGTGCCGGTGCGAACCAAGGCCAAGCTACGCGATGCGGCCAACGATCACATGGCGATGCTGGAGCAAAACCCCGAGCGCGTCATGAGCTACTTCCAGGACCGTCACGTTCGATATGCAGCTTAAGACTTCACAGGGCCGGATCAATCGGGCCAACACGCTGACCCACTGGAAATGCCAGGTTGGAGGCTGTGGCGCGGAGACAAAAAAAGCCTTCCCGAAGGAAGGCTTTTTGAACCGACCTGCGGATCAGTTGGGCGACACGCCCAGCGCTTTCACGGTGTCGAGGTTCAAGAAACCATCCACAGGCAAGCCCTTGGCCTGCTGGTACTGGTTCACGGCGTTCATGGTCTGGCCTCGGATCACGCCATCAATGGCGCCCGGGTTGTAGCCTGCGCTGCGCAGGGCACGCTGGATTTCCATGATCTTGGCGGGTGAGGCATTGGTCTCGCACAACACCGCACGGCGATCGGCCTTCGCCTCGGAGACCTTGAACTGGTAGCTCAGGGTTTCAAACTGGGCCGGCACATCGATTTCACGTGTGGTGGCTGGGGTGTCCACCACCTGGCGCTCAACCGTCTTGAACACCGCAGGAATCACCTCTTCGCGGAACGAGGCGGGGGTGTCCACCACACGCCGCGACAAGGTTTGCATCACCGCAGCCACCGGGATCTGACGGGTGGACGCTGGCGTGTCAACCACTTGGCGCTGCACGGTGCCCATGATGGCAGACACCGGAATTTCTCGCGAGCTGGCCGCGGTGGCGACAACCTGGCGGGACACGGTCTTGAATGTGGCGGGGATGATGGTCTCTTCGGTGCGGGCAGGACTTGCCACAACCCGGGTTTTGACGGTCTTGTAAGTCGCGGGAATTTCCACGGTGCGTACCGTGGCTGGCGTGGCTACCACCTGGCGAGTGAGCGTGCGGTATTCGGCGGGCTGCTTGATTTCACGCACATAGCCCTCTTCACCGGACTGGGCTCCAGCGGTGGTGTCAGCGCCCGCCAGACCGGCAACGGCTGCCGCGCGCAACACCCTCTCGCCTTTTGGCGTGGCTACGATGTCGCCTTTCTCGTCAAACCGGTAACCCATGGCACGCAGCTTGTCGGTATCAATGACCTGACGCGTCACCGACTGGTAGGTGGCAGGGATGTCAACCTCACGGGTACCTGCTTCGGTGTTGAGCACCTGGCGGGTGACGGTGGCGTATTCGGCGGGAATCTCCACCTCCCTCACCGACGCAGGCGTTTTGAGCACTTGGCGGGTGATGGTCTCAAAGCGCTCGGGAATTTCCACTAAACACATCACGTCGTCGTCAAGGTTGGTGTTGTTGGCCGTCACCACACGGGTGTCCACCACACCTGTGCTGCGGTTTTCTACCGCGGCATCCAGTTCAACGCGGTTGCCATCCACCTTGCCATCGGCCCCCACCACAAAGCCTCGCAAAGGCCGCACATTGATCGCTTGCCCGACCCAGGCACGGCCACGCTTCCATTCCCGGGTAGCGTCAGCCACTTTTACGCGCTCGGTCACGGTCTCGAACACCGCCGGCACTTCAATCAGTCGCTTGCTCGCCTCTTTCACCAGTACGCGCTCGGTGACGGTACGCAAGGTCGGCTTCACGGCCTCCAGGCGGGCGCTGGCTTCGGTACGCAGCACCTCCTCAGACACGGTGCGCAGCGGCAGCGCAATAGGCTCATAACGCAGCGACTCTGCCTTAACCAGTACCTGCTCGGTTTCGGTCTTGAAGGTGGCGGGCACCGCTTCAACACGGGTTGTTGCCGGGCGGTCCACCACGGTTTCTTCTGTTTCTGCGTAGGTCGCGGGAATCACGCGCAGCTCTTTGCGCTCGGGCGTGGCAATGACTTGCTCAGTCACCGTCTTGTAGGTGGCAGGCACCACTTCAACACGCGTGCTGGCAGGCTTGGTGACGACGGACTCCACCACCGTTTTGTACGTGGCGGGCACCGGTTCTTCGCGGAAGGTGGCGGGGCTCACAACCACCTCTTCGGTCACCGTTTTGTAAGTCGCTGGAATAGGAATCTGGCGCCGGGTTTCCGGCCTGACCAGTTCTTGCTCGGACACGGTCTTGTAGGTGGCGGGCACCACCTCATAGCGCTTGGTGGCCGGCACCTTGACCACCTGTTCGGTGCGCGTCTCAAAGCGCGCCGGAATCAACACGTTGGCGAAACACTCGGTCGCAGGCACCACCGACACCGGGGTTGAGTTGCCCACCGGGCGCGGCAGGTTGCGGCTGAAGTTGTTGTCGCATTGCTGCATGCTGGCACGAACCGGCGTGCCCTGGCGGTCGAAGTACACGTTCACCGACATCGCCGGGCTGTAGGGTACGTATTTGCCGATCAATTCCGGGCTCACGCCGTCGCGGCTGTTGCTGCGGCCCACGCCCACGTCGCAAGCGCCTTTGGCGTAGCCTGCTGCGTCGTAACCCAGGGCCGCGGCAGCTTGTTGCGCTGCCATCAGTTCGCTGAGTTTCATCACTTTCACGTCGGCCTCGCCTGCACGCTTGAGGGGCGGATGCTCGGTGAAGGGTTGGTAGTAACGGGCGCTGCCAGCGGCCACAGCGGCATCGCACTCAGCGGCGGTGTCGTAGCCCACATTGCCGTTGCGGTCGGTCACCATACCGGCCTGCGCCGTGGCCACCAACAGCAAGCCACCACCCAAAACGGCCATGCGCTTGACGCTCTGCAGATTCATCCCGTTGCTCATCACAAGTTCCCTTCAAAAACAGACAGATCAAACCGGTCTACATCGGTCCGCTTTCGTTTTGAATACCAAAGTACTTGAAGCGGCGACGTCCGGCCTGGATACTATGCCTTTGAAACTCTAGTGGATGCCTTGATGGCGAGCGTGCAACTGGAATGGATTGACTCATGTGTGCTCGACTGCACAGGCAGGGAGCCCCGTCGCAACACCACTCCGGACGTCCGTCACGTGCGCGTCAGAACGTCTTGCAGCCGCTTGGCGGCAGCGCTCACCGAGGTTTTAACGGCGAGCCGGCCAATTTTTCGGGTACCGAACGGCGCTGAAACGGCACCTGGTAAGCCCACACCGGCCGCCCGCGGTCTTGCAGTGCGGCGTTGGGCACCAGGCCTGGGGCCGGGAATTCCAAGCTCACCAGCCAGGCGCCGGGCTGGAGCTCTGCCGCCGCTTTTTCCACCGCACGGCCCATGCTCTCGGGCCGTTGAAACAGGTAAACCATCTGGTAAGGCGCCCAGTCGGCGCGCCATATGTCGCCCTGGCGCACCCGCGCCCAGGGGCAACGCAGCGCGCAGGCAGCCCGCAGTGGCCAGCTCCACTCCAGCCCGTGCAGCCTGGCGCCGGGGTACACCTGGCGCAAGGCTTTCAGACCATCGCCCAGGCCGCAACCGGCTTCCAGCACCAGCGCGTTTGCGGGCAAGGGCACGCGCTGACCCAGCCCATCCAGCCCGTTGCGCGGGGTGGGAAACAGCGGCGCGTCGCGCCAGGCGTTTAGCGGGTAGATCAGCAACAACAGCGCCAATGGCAACAGCCAGTGCCAGGCGGCCAGGCTGGCCGCCCCGGACAGCGCCAGCGACAGCGGAAAACCCAGGCCCACCATCAGCCGGCGCCACCAGCTTCCAGCCAGCAGGCTGCCCGCGACCCCCAGCGCGCACGCCAGCAGCACCCCCACCAGCGCGCCCATGCCGAGCTGCCCGGCCAGTACAAAAACGCCCCACGCCGCCGCCCAGACCAGCAAAGCCGGCAGGGGCCACCAGCGCGCCAGGGTTGCCAGCATGGGAACGACCTTTCAGCGGTTGGCGGTTCGGCCCAGCCGCTCAATCAGGCCGTTGAGCTCGTCCAGCGAGCCAAACTGGATGGCAATTTCACCCAGCTCTTCAAAGCGCCCATGGCGCTTCACCCGCTTTTTCACCCGCACCTCCACGTCGGCGGTCAGCAGGTCGGCCAGTTCTTCTTCCACCCGCTTGATGTCGCGCGACTTTTCTTTTTTCAGCTTCTGCGGCGCCAGCGCAAATTCGGCGCTGAGCTTCTTCACCAGACTCTCGGCCTCGCGCACCGACATTTTTTTGGCTGCAATCTGGTTGCCCGCCGTGATCTGAGTGGCTTTGTCCAGCGCCAGCAGCGCCCGCGCGTGGCCCATGTCCAGGTCGCCCGCCATCAGCATGGTCTGCACCGGGTCGGCCAGCTGCAACAGGCGCAGCAGGTTGCTGGCGGCGCTGCGCGAGCGGCCCACCGCCTGCGCGGCCTGTTCGTGAGTGAGTCCAAACTCTTTCACCAGGCGTTGCAAACCCTGGGCTTCTTCCAGCGGGTTGAGGTCTTCGCGCTGGATGTTCTCGATCAGCGCCATGGCGGCGGCAGCGTCGTTCGGCACGTCTCGCACCAGCACCGGCACGCTGTCCAGCCCGGCCAGCTTGGAGGCCCGGAAGCGGCGCTCGCCGGCGATGATCTCGTACTTGCCAGCGTTCGGGCCATCGGCCAGCTTGCGCACCAGAATGGGCTGCATGATGCCCTGCGCCTTGATGCTCTCGGCCAGCTCGTACAGCGCGCCCTCGTCCATGCGGGTGCGGGGCTGGTAAACGCCAGCCACCAGCTCGGTCAGCGGCAAGCTGCTTGGCGTGGCGTTGCGCTCGTTTTCCTGCGCGTCGGGCGAAGCGGCTTCTGCCACTTTGGGGCCCAGCAGGGCTTCAAGTCCGCGGCCAAGGCCTTTGGGGTTTTTGGTGACCATGGTGTCCTTTTTATAGGTTCGTCAGTTCAAGCAGCATGGCACGCCCCTCAGGCCAGTCGCCCAGGCCCGATTCGGCGTTGATGTGGCCGCGTTCACCGAGGTCAATGAAGCGCGAACCCCAGCTGTCGGCGAGCGACTGCGCTTTGGCAAAATCGCAATATGGGTCGTTGAGGCTGCCCACCAGCACGCTGGGAAACGGCAGGCGCTGGCGCAGGATGGGCGACCAGCTGGGCAACACGCCGCGCAGTTCGTCGCGTTCGGCATCGCCCGGCGCCACCAGCAGCGCGCCTTGCACACGCGCGGTGCTGTGCGAAACCTGTGCCCAGGCGGTGGTGAGGACGCAGCCCAGGCTGTGGGCGACCAGCACCACCGGCCCGTCAGTGGCGAGGATCACGTCTTCCAGCCGCGCGATCCAGTCGCCACGGCGCGGTCGCATCCAGTCGTGCTGGTCGACGCGGCGGTAGCCGTGCAAGGCTTCCCAGCGGCTTTGCCAGTGGTCTGGCCCGCTGTTTTGCCAGCCGGGCAAGATGAGGACGTTGTCAGGCTTCATGCCGGTGTTTCACGTGGAACGGTGAGCGCTCAAGGCGCGCCGCTGCGTTCGACCATTTCTTTGGCAAAGGCCACAAAGGCCTGACTGCCTTTGGCCGACGGGTCAAACACCACGCCGGGCAGGCCGTAGCTGGGCGCTTCGGCCAGGCGCACGTTGCGCGGTATCACGCTGTCAAACACCTTGTCGCCAAAGTGCGCCTTGAGCTGGTCGCTCACCTGCTGCTGCAGGGTGATGCGCGGGTCGAACATGACGCGCAGCAAACCGATGATCTGCAGGTCTTTGTTGAGGTTGGCGTGCACCTGCTTGATGGTGTTGACCAGATCGGTCAGCCCTTCGAGCGCAAAGTACTCGCACTGCATGGGCACGATCACGCCGTTGGCAGAGCACAGACCGTTGAGCGTGAGCATAGAGAGCGACGGCGGGCAGTCGATGAGCACGAAGTCGTAGTCGGCCTCCACCGCCGCCAGCGCGGTCTTCAGCCGTTTTTCGCGCCGCTCCACGTCCACCAACTCCACCTCGGCGCCCGCCAGTTCGCGGTTGGCGCCGAGCACGTCGTAGCCGCACTTTTCAGACTTGATGGCCGCTTCAGCCACCGACGCCGATTCGAGCAACACGTCGTACACCGACAGCGCCATGCTGCGCTTGTCCACGCCTGAGCCCATGGTGGCGTTGCCCTGGGGGTCCAGGTCCACCATGAGCACGCGCTGCCCCACCTTGGCAAGTCCGGCCGCCAGGTTGACGGTGGTGGTGGTCTTGCCGACGCCACCCTTCTGGTTGGCAACGCAGAAAATTTTGGCCATGGGTGATTTCGGTAGTTGTAATTATTTGGAAATGGCCAGCTTGATGCCGAAGCCGATCAGGAAAACACCGGCGAGCTTTTCCAGCGTGCGCGCAATCACGGGGTTGGCCCGCATCCGCTCAGCCAGGAAATGGGTGAGCAGCACAGCGGTCAGGCCATACAAGAAAGTGAGTACAGCCACGGTGGCCGCCATGGCGCCAAAGGTCACGAGGCCCTGGTGTCTGGCGGGGTCCACAAACAAAGGAAAAAACGCCATGTAAAACACAATGGCTTTGGGATTGAGCAGCGTGATGGTGAGCGCCTGTTGAAAGTACTGGCGCGGGCGGATGTTGAGCACGGGCTTGTCACCGGGCTTGGCGCTGATCATTTTCCAGCCCAACCAAGCGAGATAGGCGGCGCCCAGCCATTGCACCGCACTGAAAGCGGCTGGATAAGCCACCAGCAGCGCGGCCACGCCCGCCACGGCCATCCACATCAGCACCTGGTCACCCGCGATGACGCCCAGGGTAGCCGCCAGGCCGCCGCGTATGCCGCCCTTGCTGGTGGAGGTGATGAGCGCCAGGTTGCCTGGACCGGGAATGGCCAGAAACACCACAATGGCCGCGACAAATGCGCCGTAATCTGCAACGCCAAACATGAAAACCCCCAGAAGTAGAGGGGTGAGTTTACGTGAACGGGGCCAAGCAGCCGTGGTCCACGCGCCCGGGTCGCAACGCCCGCCTCAAGCCATTCAGGCGATCGGGCGCTCGCGCAGCCAAACGATACAGCGCTCGGCGTCCAACCCGGGCACCTGCAAGGGTTCCACGTGAAACACTTCGGCCCATGGGGCCGCATTTTGCAAGTCCAGCAATTCATCGACCGGGTGCTTGCCTTTCATGGCCATCCACACGGCACCAGGCTTCAGCGCCGGGCGCGACCACGACACAAAATCGACCAGCGAAGCAAAGGCGCGCGAACACACCACATCAAAGCCACCGCCCTCCTCGGCTTTCAGGCTTTCCACCCGGGCATGCACGCCGCGGAGGTTGGGCAGCTTCAGCGTGGCCGCCGCCTGCTGAATGAACGCCGCTTTTTTACCCACCGTGTCTACACAGCTGACGTCGATGCGGGGACAGGTGATGGCGATCACCACACCAGGCAAACCACCGCCCGAGCCCACGTCGAGCAATTTGACAGACCGGTCGGCCGTGTGGCGCAACAGCGGCTGAATGGCCGACAGGCTGTCCAGCAGGTGGTGCGTCATCATCTCGGCCGGGTCGCGCACGGCCGTCAGGTTGTAGACCTTGTTCCACTTTTGCAGCAGAGCCAGGTAGTCCAGCAGCAGCGCCACTTGCGCTTCGGCCAGCGGCAACCCCAAGGCCTGCAAGCCTTTCAACAACACATCGCGGTGAACGGGTGTACCTTCGCCCTGAGGGCTGCGGTGCGAGCTGGCTTGGGGGCGGCCCGGCGCTGCGCTCATGCCGACACTTCGCTTTCTGCAGGCAAGGTGGCAAAGCCCCGGAAGCCGCCTTTTTTCAGGTGAATCAGCAATAGCGAAATGCTGGCCGGCGTGATGCCCGATATGCGCGAGGCCTGCCCCAGCGTTTCGGGCCGGTGCTTGGCCAGCTTTTGCCGCGCTTCAAACGATAGAGCCGCCACCTGCATGTAATCCAAGTCGCCCGGCAGCGGCATGCCTTCGTGGAAGGCTGCGCGCTCCACCTCACTCTTCTGACGGTCGATGTAGCCCGAATACTTGGCCGCTATCTCCACCTGTTCCACCACAGGCTCCAGCAAATCGCCCAGCGTTTCACGTGAAACATCAGGGCCGGCGTACTTGCCGCTGTCCATGCCTGCCAGATCGGCGTAGCCCACACCGGGGCGGCGCAGCAGGTCAAACAGGTTGTGTTCGTGCTCAATGGCCTTGCCCAGCACGCGCTCGCTCTCTTCAGCCGGCAGGCTGCGGGGGTTCACCCAAGTCGCCTTCAAGCGCTCGGTTTCGCGCGCCACCGCGTCGCGCTTGCGGCTGAAAGCATCCCAACGCGCATCGTCCACCAAGCCTATGCGGCGCCCGGCTTCGGTCAGGCGCATGTCGGCGTTGTCTTCGCGCAGCTGCAGGCGAAACTCGGCCCGGCTGGTGAACATGCGGTAAGGCTCGGTCACGCCCTGGGTCACGAGGTCGTCCACCAGCACGCCCAGGTAAGCCTCGTCGCGCCGGGGCAGCCAGGGCGCTTCGCCCTTCACTTGCAGAGCCGCATTCAGCCCGGCAAACAACCCTTGTGCGGCGGCTTCCTCGTAGCCGGTGGTGCCGTTGATCTGGCCAGCAAAGAACAAGCCCTGAATCTGCCGGGTTTCAAAACTGTTTTTGAGCGAGCGCGGGTCGAAGTAGTCGTACTCTATGGCGTAGCCGGGCCGCAAAATGTGCGCATTTTCCAGGCCGGGCATGCTGCGCACCAGCGCGTACTGGATGTCAAACGGCAGGCTGGTCGAGATGCCGTTGGGGTACACCTCGTGTGTGGTCAGGCCCTCGGGTTCCAGAAAAATCTGGTGGCTGTCCTTGTCGGCGAAGCGGTTGATCTTGTCCTCCACGCTCGGGCAGTAGCGCGGGCCCACGCCCTCAATCTTGCCGGTGAACATGGGGCTGCGGTCAAAACCGCTGCGAATGATGTCGTGCGTGCGGGTGTTGGTGTGCGTGATCCAGCACGGCACCTGCTGCGGGTGCGCCACCGCGCCCCCCATGAAGCTGAACACGGGCACCGGCTTGTCGGCGTTCATGCCGCCCGGCACGCCGTCGCCGGGCTGCTCGGTGCATTTGCTGTAGTCGATGCTGCGGCCGTCCAGGCGGGGCGGCGTGCCGGTTTTGAGCCGCCCCTGGGGCAGCTTCAGCTCTTTCAAGCGGGCCGACAACGACACCGCCGGCGGGTCACCCGCGCGCCCGGCCGCGTAGTTGTTCAACCCCACATGAATCTTGCCATCCAGAAAGGTGCCCGCCGTGAGCACCACCGTGCGGCTGCGAAACTGGATACCCACCTGCGTCACGGCACCCACCACCCGGTCGCCCTCCACCATCAGGTCGTCCACGGCCTGCTGAAACAGCCACAGATTGGGCTGGTTTTCCAGCATGCGGCGAATGGCGGCCTTGTACAAAATGCGGTCGGCCTGGGCGCGCGTGGCACGCACCGCCGGGCCTTTGCTGCTGTTCAAAATACGAAACTGGATGCCGCCTTCGTCCGTGGCCAGCGCCATGGCGCCGCCCAGCGCGTCCACTTCTTTCACCAAATGGCCTTTGCCAATGCCGCCAATGCTGGGGTTGCAGCTCATCTGCCCCAGTGTTTCGATGTTGTGGGTGAGCAGCAGCGTGGTGCAGCCCATGCGGGCAGCCGCCAGCGCGGCCTCGGTGCCGGCATGGCCACCGCCCACAACAATGACATCAAATTCCTGGGGGTACAACATAAATGGGGCTCCGGGGCTCCGCCAAAGGGCGGCGCCCAACAATGCAAAAGAGAGGGTGTTTCACGTGAAACAGCTGCCAGGCGCGGTGGCGCTCGCGCGCCGGTGCCCGATGGACACCCGCAAGGCAGGCGCCAATTCTCCCATCTTTGTCCTCAAGGCGCCTGCTCCAGCCACCAGCGTGCACCACCGGGTGCGCCACAATGGAGGCATGACCACACCCATCCCCCTCCTCGTATTCGCAGGCAGCACACGTGCCCAGTCTTACAACCGCCAGCTCGCAGCGACCGCTGCCGACATGGCCCAAGCCGAAGGCGCGCAGGTGACGCGGCTGGACCTGGCCGACTTTGACGTGCCGATGTACAACGCCGACCTGGAAGCCAAAGGCACGCCCCGCGATGTGGTGCGCCTGAAAGAAATCTTCCACGCGCACCCCGCCTGGCTGGTCGCCGCGCCCGAATACAACGGCAGCATGACGGCGCTGCTGAAGAACACCATTGACTGGGTGTCCAGCCCCATCAAGGGCGACCCCGATTGGGGCCAGGGCACCAAAGCTTTTGCCGGCAAGGTGGTGGGCTTGCTCAGCGCCTCGCCCGGCGCACTGGGCGGCCTGCGTGGCCTGGCGCATCTGACGCCGGTGTTGATGAACCTGCAGTGCTGGGTGGCGCCCAAGCAGTTTGCCCTGCCCAAGGCCTTTGAGGCGTTTGACCCCAACGGTCAACTCTCGCTCGAATCGAACCGCACCGCCCTGCACGGGGTGGTGGACCAGGTGCTGTGGGCGGCCCGGAAATTTCAGGCTTGAACTGCCGCCCCGGCTGCGCGGCGTGCTGCATCGCGCCGTCCATCAGCAGCCCCATGCCCGGTTTACCGGCGGGCAAGCCGGCCGGCGTGCCCTGCCCCCATCTGGATGAAGCGCTGCGCTGCCAGCTGTTTGGCCTGCCTGAACGGCCAACGGTGTGCGGTTCGCTGCAACCCAGCGCAGAGATGTGCGGCGATAACCGGGAACAAGCGATGCTGTTTTTGAGCCGCCTGGAAAGCGCCACCCTCCCATAGAAAAGGCCCGCTTGTGAGCGGGCCTTTTCTATGGGAGAAAGCTGGCGGAGTGGTGTGTCTGAACCCAGACGCACCGCGGAACTGGCTCCGCCAGGCCGCTGGTGCGGTCCCCCTCGAGGGAAGCCGCGCAGCGGCGCAGGGGGGAATTACTGTTTAACGGCTTCCACCTGCAGCACCAGACGCACGTTTTTCGGGAAGCCCCAGTCCACGCCGTAGTTCACACCAAACGCGGTGCGGTCGATGGTCGCTTCGAAGTCGCCACCACACACTTCGCGCTTGAGCATGGGGCTCTCGAAACAGTTGAACTGGTTAGCCTTGAGCGTCACCGGTTGGGTCTTGCCCAGCAGGGTCAGGTTCCCGTCCACAGAGCTTACCTTGTCACCATTGAAATGGAACTTGGTGGACACGAACTGGGCCTTGGGAAATTTCTCGGCGTTCAGGATGTCCGCGCTCTGCAGGTGCTTGTCAAAGCCGGCCGTGCCGGTGTTGACCGAAGCCACGTCAAAGGAAATGTCCACAGAACCGGTCTTGGCGGCCTTGTCAAACGAGATCTTGCCTTCTTTCTTGTCGAAGCGGCCGCGGTTCACGCTGGCGCCAAAGTGGCCGATCTCGAACGTGGCAAAGGTGTGCGTCGGGTCGATCGCGTAGTCAGCGGCGAAAACGCCGGTGGACAAGGTGGCGGCTGCGGCCAGCAAGGTCAGGGATTTGCGCATGGGTGAACTCCTAGGTGGGGTTGGGGGTGAAAAAAACAAAAAATGGATCAGAGCTTGGGCACACCGGTCAGGGCGATCTTGAATTTGACTTGCACTTCGTCGGCCACCATCGAGGTGTCGGCCCACTCTTTTTCGCCAATGCGGAAGGCCAGGCGCTTGATGGGGAAGGCGCCAGTGGCGGTGGTGGTGGCGCCGTTCTGGGCCAGCGTCACGGGCACGACCACGTCGCTGCTCAGGCCTTTGATGCTCAGCTTGCCAGTGACTTCAAATTTGCTGGCATCGAGCCGCTTGATGCTGCTGGACTGGAATGTGGCTTTGGGGAAGGCGGCCACGTTGAACCAGGTGGCCTTGGGCAATTCGGCGTTGGCTTCGCGGCTGATGTCGGCGCTGCCCGTGTCCACCGTGAAAGCGATCTGGCTGGTGGCCAGCTTGGCGGGGTCAAACGCCACCTGGGCGCTGAAGGTCTTGAACTTGCCTTCGACCGGTACGCCCATCTGGCGGCTCACAAAAGAGACTTCGCTTTGCGCAGGGACCAGCGCCTGTTGGGCCAGGGCAGACAGCGGCAAGAGCGACGCAACAGCCAGGGCGAGGGAAAGAGAACGGATCATGTGAAAATTCCTGAAAACAAATGGGTCAGCTGCGGCCCAAGCCCATGCGTTGCAACAGACCATCGCGGTCAACAAAGTGGTGTTTCAGCGCGCCGGCGACATGCAGCAACACCAGCGCCGCCATGGCGTAAGCCGAAAACTTGTGCAGCGGCTTGAGCACATCGGCCAGACTTTCGCTCACCGGCACAAAGTCGGGCAACTGCACCAGACCCAACCACACGATGGGAAAACCCTCGGCCGAACTGTAGGCCCAGCCCAGCAACGGCACCGCAAAAAACAGCACATACAAACCGAGGTGGGTGGCATGGTGCGCCGTGCGCTGCCAGGCAGGCATGGCCATTTCAATAGCCACCGGCAAAGCGGGCGGGCGGTGCGTGAGGCGCCAGAGCAACCGCACGAACGACAACGTCAACACCGTCACCCCGGCCCACTTGTGCCAGCTGTAAAACTGCAAGCGCTGGGGCGAGAACGGCAGATCGGCCATGTACAGACCGAGCGAAAAAATAGCGATCAGCGCCACGCCCAGCAACCAGTGCAGAGCCACGGCCACAGGGTGATAGCGGGAGACGAACGCTTTAGACATACACGCAGTTTAGGCAATCGCCTGTTCCCGCTGCGTCAAAGCGCTTGAAGCCTAAGTTCAAAATATTTGAACGAACTAAGCCAGGCCATTCGAATCCGGGACGCGATCAGACTCCTACAATGCGCCCATGCCCGACACCGATGCCCTGAGCCTGCTGACGCTGTACCCCGCCATGGGTTCGCTGCCGGAACTGCTCCCCCGGCTGAACCTGGTGCGGGTACCCGCCGGCACGCCCCTGTTTCGGGAACACGACACCTGCCAGGGCTTTCCCATGGTGCTGCAAGGCGAGGTCCGCGTGTCGCGCAGCGCCGCCAATGGGCGGGAGCTGGAACTGTACCGCGTGCTGCCCGGCGAGATGTGCCTGGTGTCTTCCGCCGGGCTGTTTGCGGACCAGCCCCTCACCGCCCACGGCGTGACCACCACCGACACCACCCTGACCTTGCTGTCTCCGCCCGACTTCCAGGTGGCCATGGCCGACGCGGGTTTTCGCAACTTTGTGCTCGGCCTGTTTGCATTGCGCATGGCCGACCTGACCAGCCTGATCGAGGCCGTGGCCTTCCAGCGGCTCGACAGCCGCCTGGCGGCCACCTTGCTCGGCCACGGCCAGCAGGTGCGCGCCACCCACCAGGCGCTGGCCGACGAGCTGGGCACGGTGCGCGAAATCGTCACCCGGCTGCTCCACCGCTTCGAGCGCGACGGCCTCGTTGAACTCTCGCGCGAGTGCATCACCATTTGCGACAGCGCGGCCTTGCGCAACCTGGCGGCCCTGCAAACACGCTGAGCGGCCAGTTAGCGACCGGTGAACGCTTTGTGACGCAGGTCACATACCCGCTGCCAGCAACCCGGTTCAATAGCGTCACGCCCCAACATGGTTTGTGAGCCGCCCACGGCGGCCGCCACGTTGGACCGGTTCTTTTGTTTTCAACATTCCCAGGAGCACTTTCATGACCAAAAACGTTGGCGGCATCGACCGCACCATCCGCATCGTCGTCGGCCTGGCCCTTATTGCCGCAGCGGCCACCGGCAGCGTAGGCCTGTGGGGTTACGTCGGCGTGGTGCCTTTGCTCACCGGCCTGATGGGCTGGTGCCCGCCTTACGCGCTGCTGGGGTTCAACACATGTAAGCGCTAACCCCCGCGGCGCCTTCGGCGCCACCCCCCACGGGGGCGATGCCTGCGGCCTGGCGAAGCCAGTTCCGCGGCATCCTGGGTTTGAAAGCCGTCGCACCGGACAGCGCGTGGGGTCGCTGCCGAATCGTCACATGTCCATCGTGCGACAGCAGCACTGGCCTGTGCGCGCCACCATGTCGCCCATTGCCGCGCACCCCGCTGCGGCGCAGGAGACACGGCATGCTCAACATTCCCTCACTGAAAGACAGCGTCCACCCCGAAGAATGGGCGCTGCGCTGCGACCTCGCGGCCTGCTACCGGCTGGTGGCGGCCTATGGCTGGAGCGATCTGGTGTTCACCCACATCAGCGCCAAGCTGCCCGACAGCGTCACCGGCGGCGAGCACCAGTTCCTCATCAACCCCTACGGGCTGATGTTTGACGAAATCACCGCCAGCAGCCTGGTCAAGGTCGACATGGCCTGCAACAAGCTCATCGACAGCCCGTTCCCGGTCAACCCGGCCGGGTTTGTGATTCACAGCGCGGTGCACGAAGCCCGCCCCGAAGCCGGCTGCGTGCTGCACACCCACACGCGCGCCGGCGTGGGCGTGAGCGCCCAAAAGGGTGGCATCCTGCCCATCAGCCAGCAGAGCACCTTTGTACTGGCCTCGCTGGCGTACCACGACTACGAAGGCGTGGCCTTCCGCCCCGACGAGAAGCCACACCTGCAGGCCGATCTGGGCACGGCCAACTTTCTGGTGCTGCGCAACCACGGCCTGCTGACGGTTGGCCGCACGATTGCCGACGCTTTTCTGTCGATGTACACGCTGGAAAACACCTGCCGCATCCAGGTCGATGCGCAGGCCGGCGGTGGCGAACTGACCCAGGTGCACCCGGCCATCCTGGCGGGCATGGCAGACGTGATGCGCGTGGCCACCGCAGGCCAGGGCGCGCAACTCGCCTGGCCCGCGCTGCTGCGCAAAGCCGAGCGGCTGGACCCGGGCTACAAAACCTGAATCAGGGCACCGCAGCGGGCGCGGACTGCTGCACAAATGCGGCCATGCCGTCGAGCACGGTGCGCAAGCGCACCAGCTCGCGCGAACCGTCCAGCCGGCTCGACCAGGCCGCCACCCGCGACACGAGCCGCAAGCGCGGCAACAGCCGCCGCAAAAAGCCCGACAAATCGGGCGCAGGGTGCACCGCCCCCCCGGCCGGTGCGCTGGCCCGGTCGTAGGCGTTGAGCACGGCCAGCACGGCTTGCGGGCCCAGGGCGTCCAGATGGCGGGCCAATGACAGCACCAGCTGCAAGGCGTCGTACACCTGCACCGTGGACAGCGGCAGGCCAGGTTGCAAACGCTCCTCAAAATCCAGCCGGGCAAAATGCCGCCCGTCCCAGGTCAGGTTGCGCACCTGAGCGCCGCCGTGCCACTGGCCCCGCGCATGAAACCCCGCCAAATCGGCGCTGGCCGCGCACATCAGCGCCAGGCGTTCGCCCTCGGGGGTGCGATGCAGCACATGGTCCAGCGTCGGTCCGATGTCACCGGTTTCCAGCGTGTACCCATCAAAAGCCAGCACCGGTGGCACCCTTTCGCCAGCAGCGGCCAGAGCTTGCAGGCGCTCATGCTCAAACGCCAGCAACACCGATCCGTCCACCTGCCGCACCGAGCGCCACGGCACCGCCACCCCCACAAAGTGGGCAAACAACCAGATGCCCAACGACTGGGCAGCGCTGCGCAGCGGCCGGTCGGCGGTTTTGGTCCAGGTTTGGGTGGGTTGGGTCGGGCTCAAGGGGTGAATTATGGCGAAACCGCACACACCACCGTCCAGAGACACGGTTCGGCCTCAGAAGCTCTTAGGCCGCGTCCGCATAGCGCTCCAGCTCCCACCCGCTCACGTGCTGGCTCCAGGCGTCCCACTCGGCCTGCTTGATGGCCAGAAACTGATCACAAAAAGCTGAGCCCACCGCCTCGCGCAAGGCGGCGTCCTGCCGAAGGGCCTCCAGCGCAGCGCACAGGTCGCGGGGCAAACGGGCCGGCATGGCGTCGCCGCGTGCCTGGCGCTGGTAAAGATCTTCGTTGCAAGGCTCTACCGCGGGCAGCCCTTGGTCGATACCCGACAGCCCGGCGGCCAGCGTGCCCGCCAGCGCCGCGTACACGTTGCACGACGGGTCGGGCAGGCGCCATTCCAGCCGGTTGGCCACGGTACGCACCAGGCAGGTGCGGTTGTTGTCACCCAGGGTTTTCCACACCGGCGACCAGGTGGTACCCGAGGCACTTTGGCTGCTGGCCAGGCGTTTGTAGCTGCTGACGGTGGGTGCACACAGCGCCGCCAGCGCATCGGCATGGTGCAGCAAGCCAGCAGCAAACTGGTGGCCCAGCGCGCTCAGACCCAGCGCCCCGCCAGGGTCGGCCATCACGGCCACACCTTGTGCATCGGTGAGGCTCAGGTGAAAGTGCAGGCCGCTGCCCGGCGCGTGCGCCAGCGGCTTGGGCATGGTGGAAAACGTGAGGCCGTGCTGCTGCGCCACCGTGTGTGCGGTCAGCTTGAACAGCTGGTAGCGGTCGGCGGCGGCCAGGGCGTCGTCAAACCGGTAGTTGATTTCGTACTGACCACAGGCGTCTTCGTGGTCCATCTGCTGCAACTCAAACCCGAGCGCACCCAGGTAGCGCCGCATGTCATCCAGGAAACCCAGGTTGCGGCCGATGGCGGCCAGGTCGTACGACGGTTTGGCGTGCCGGTCCGCTGTGTCGCCCACCTGCCAGGCGCCGTCGGGCCCGCGCTTGAGCAAAAAAAACTCCGGCTCAATGCCCACCCACAGCGTCAGACCTCGCGCTTGCAGACGTGCCACCTGCCGCTTCAGCAACTGGCGCGAACAGGTCTCCAGCGCCTCGCCGCCCGCAAAACCGTCGCACACGGCGTGCGCCACGCCGGGCATGAAGGGCAATGGCCGCAAAGACGCCGGCACCACCCGCCCAAAATACTCGCTGCGTGCGCCCATACGTGGCAGGCCTGTGCCCCAGATGCTGGGGCCAGCGAAACCTGCGCCCACCTGCACCACGTCGGGCAGCGCAGCCAGGGGTACCAGCTTGCCTTTGGGCGCACCGTGCAGGTCGGTGAAGGTGGTCAAAATGGAATGGATGCCTTGCGCCTGCAAAGCGCCCATACGCTCGGCAAGGCTGGTGCTTGCGCCTGGTTCCAGCCTCACGCATTCACCCCATCACCTCGGCCATGGCCGCGTCCAGCACACCCAGGCCTTCGGCAAACACGGTGTCTTCGATCGTCAGCGGGAACAGGTAGCGGATCACGTTGCCGTACACGCCGCAAGTCAACAGCAGCAGACCACGCTTCAACGCGGCGGCTTGCACCCGTTTGGTCAGGTCGGCATCGGGGGCGCCGTGGGCGTCCACAAATTCACACGCCACCATGGCGCCCAGGCCGCGCACGTCGCCCATGCGCGGGTACTTCGCCTGGGCTGCCGTCAGGTGCGCCAACAGGCGATCGCCCAGCAGCTGGGCGCGCTCGGGCAGTTTTTCTTCAGCCATCACGTCCAGCACCGCCAGCGCTGCCGCAATGGCTAGCGGGTTGCCAGCATAGGTGCCACCCAGACCACCCGGGGCCGGGCCGTCCATGATGGCCTTGCGGCCCGACACGGCCGACAACGTGGTGCCGCCCGCCATGCTCTTGGCCATGGTGATCAGATCGGGCTTGGCACCGTAGTGCTCCATGGCAAACATCTTGCCGGTGCGGGCAAAGCCGGTTTGCACCTCGTCGGCAATCAGCAAAATACCGTGCTGGTCGCACAGCTCGCGCAGCCACTTCACGGCGGCTGGCTGAATGGGGTTGAAACCGCCCTCGCCCTGCACCGGCTCGAAGATGATGGCCGCCACCCGGCTGGGCTCAATGTCGCACTTGAAGAGCTGCTCCATCGCGTGTTTGGTGTCGTCCAGCGACGCGCAGTGGCACGGAAACGGCACGTGGTAAATCTCGGGCGGAAACGGGCCAAAGCCCGCCTTGTAGGGTTGCACCTTGCCGGTCATGGCCACGGCAAACAGGCTGCGGCCGTGAAAGGCTGCGCCAAAGGCGATGACGCCACTGCGCCCGGTGCTGCTGCGCGCAATCTTGATGGCGTTTTCCACCGCCTCGGCGCCGGTGGAAAAGAAGGCCGTCTTGGCCGGACCTTCAATGGGCACGATCGCGTTGATGCGCTCGGCCAGCTGCACGTATTCGGTGTAGGGCACCACCTGGTAACAACTGTGCGTGAAGCGCTGCAGCTGCGCCGCAATGGCCGCCTGCACCTTGGGGTGCACATGCCCGGTGTTGAGCACCGCGATACCGCCCGCAAAGTCAATGAAACGCCGGCCCTCAATGTCCCAGAACTCGGCGTTCTTGGCGCGGTCGATGAAGAAGTCACCCATCACGCCCACGCCACGCGGCGTGGCGTCAAGCCGGCGCTGGTGCCAGGCGGCGTTAGTGTGGGGCGCGTTCAGGTTTTCAGGTTTCTGCGGTGCGTTCATGGGGGTCTCCTTCAAATACAAACATGGCGGCGCGAGCTGTCTTTTTCGAGGGCACCGCGGAACGGGCTTTGCCCGGCCGCCAGTGCCGCCCCCCTCCGGGGGGTGACGCGAAGCGGTACGGGGGGTGTTTTCTAGACCGGGCTATCAATCCTGATCCACGTCGTCTTCGTTTCTGTGTACTTGTCAAACGCGTGCAGCGACTTGTCTCGCCCCACGCCGCTCTGCTTGAAGCCGCCAAACGGCACGGTGATGTCGTCTTCGTCGTACTGGTTCACATGCACCGTGCCGGCGCGCAGCGCGCGGGCCACGCCGTGGGCTTTGTTGATGTCGCTGGTCCACACGGCCGCTTGCAGGCCGTAGATGCTGTTGTTGGCTTCGCGCACCACGCTGGCCGCATCGGTAAAGCCCAGCACCGACAGCACCGGGCCAAAAATCTCTTCGCGCGCAATCGTCATCTGCGGCGTCACGCCGTCAAAAATGGTGGGCTGCACATAACAACCGCCCGCCACGGGCGCCGCCAGCGAGCCACCAGCGATCAGCTTGGCGCCTTCGCTCTGGCCCAGGCCGATGTAGCGCATCACGTTGTCCAGCTGCACCTGGTCCACGATGGCGCCCATGACGGTGCCTTTGTCCAGCGGGTTGCCCGGCTGGTAGTTGGGCACCAGCTTCAGCGCCTTTTCCAAAAACGCGTCTTTGATGCTTTCTTCCACAAACAGGCGCGAGGGTGCGTTGCAGCTCTCGCCTTGGTTGAAAAAGATGCTGCCCACAGCGGCCTCCACCGCACGGTCCAGGTCGGGGCAGTCGGCAAACACGATGTTGGGCGACTTGCCGCCCAGCTCGGTCCAGGCGCGTTTCAGGTTGCTCTGCCCGGCCATCACGTGAATCTGCTTGCCCACGCGGGTGCTGCCGGTGAAGGCGATGCAGTCCACGTCCATGTGCAGCGCGAGCGGGCTGCCAGCCTCGGGGCCGTAGCCCGGCACCACGTTGAACACACCGGGCGGAATGCCGGCGGCCAGTGCCAGCTCGGCCAGGCGCAGGGCGGTGAGCGGGCTCTTTTCAGACGGCTTGAGCACCACCGAATTGCCCGCCGCCAACGCGGGCGCGATCTTCCAGGCGGCCATGATCATGGGGTAATTCCACGGCACGATGACGCCCACCACGCCCACCGGCTCGCGCGTGATCAGCGCCAGCGCGCTGCGGCCCGTGGGTGCAATTTCGTCGTACACCTTGTCCACCGCCTCGCCATACCAGCGGATGCAGTTGGCCGCGCTGTTCACGTCCACGCTCTTGGCGTACTTGATGGGCTTGCCCATGTCCAGCGTTTCCATCAGCGCCAGCTCATCGGCGTGTGCCAGCAACTGGTCGGCAAACTTGATCATGATGCGCTTGCGCTGCGCCGGCGCCATGCCGCTCCAGCGGCGCGACTCAAACCCCGCCCGGCCCGCCGCCACCGCAGCGTCAATGTCGGCCTGGCCGCAACGGGCCACGGTGGTCAGCAGCCGGCCATCCACTGGCGAGAGGCAGTCAAAGGTCTGGCCGTCCAGCGCGGCCACGCGCTCGCCATTGATAACGGCGCGGCCGTCGAACGTCTGGGCAGGTGTGGTGTCGGTCATGGGCTTGGGTCCAAGGGTCGGAAAACTCCGCAATGGCACCATGCTACGCCGGATTCAAGCCCTTTGGCCCATCCACTTTGCACGCAGATCAACCATCCAGTCGGCACCGGTTGGAAGCCAGCGGGCCACCGCGCAAGGCCCTATTGCGGCGACAGCGCCACCAACTCGGCCCGGGTTGCAGCCGCAATTTCGCGGTCGCGCCGACGCGTGGCCCGGGCCACCCACACCGCGTAGGCCACGATCACCACCGTCACGGTGGCGATCAGCAGCGTGGCGGCGGCGTAAATGGTGGGGTTGATACCGCGCCGGGCGTAGCCAAATATCACCTGCGGCAGCGTGTTCACCCCGGGGCCGGACAGAAATTCAGCAATCACCACGTCGTCAAAACTGAGCGTGAAGGCCAGCAGAAACGCCGCCAGGATGGCCTGAAAAATATTCGGCAGGGTGACCAGGAAAAACACCTGCATGGGCCGTGCGCCCAGGTCCATGGCGGCTTCTTCGATGCTGCGGTTCATCTCCAGCAAACGGCTCTGGATCACCACCATGCCGTAGGCCATGCCCAGCAGCGTGTGGCCCACAATGATGGTTCCCATGCCACGCTGCGGGAAGCCGAAGAAGTTTTGTGTGCCCACAAATAGCAACAACAGCGACAGGCCGATGATCACCTCGGGCATCACCAGCGGCGCGTTGACCATGCCGGAGAAAACGGTGCGCCCCAGAAAGCGCCGGTACCGTACCAGCACAAAGGCCGCAAACGTGGCCAGCACGGCAGAGAGCAAACCGGTCACCGTCGCGATCTTGAGCGACAGCCAGAAGCCCTCAACAATTTTGGTGTCGCGGGTGAGCGCTTCGTACCAGCGCAGCGAAAAGCCGGTAAAGCGCGCGTCCTGCCGGGTGCTGTTGAACGAAAACACGATCATGAACAGCAACGGCAGGTAAAGAAAGGCGAACACCATCGCCAGCCAGAACTTGCCAAAGTGTTTTTCGAGCAGCTGTTTCATGCCTTGGCTCCTTCACTTTTTTCACCGGTGTAGTGGTAATAAATGGCCAGCGGAATCACGATCAGCGCAATCATCACCACCGCCAGCGCGGTGGCCTTGGGCCAGTCGTTGGCGGTGAACATTTCGTCCCACACCACGCGCCCGATCATCAGGTTTTCAGGCCCGCCCAGCAGCGACGGAATGACGAACTCGCCCACACAGGGAATGAACACCAGCATGAAGCCGGCAATGATGCCGGCCTTGGACAGCGGCACGGTGATGAGCCAAAACGCCTTGAACGGTGAGGCGCCCAGGTCGTAGGCGGCCTCGAGCAGGCGAAAGTCCATCTTCACCAGGTTGGCGTACAGCGGCAAGATCATGAACGGCAGGTACACATAGGTCATGCCCACCAGCATTGAGACGTTGGTGTAAAGCATCTGCATGGGCTCGTCGATGACCCCGATGCTCATCAAAAAGCGGTTGATCACACCCTGGTCCGCCAGCAGGCCCTTCCAGGCGTACACGCGCAGCAAAAACGAGGTCCAGAACGGCAGCATCACCATCAGCAGCAGCGCCGGGCGCACGCTCTCGGGCGCGCGCGCAATGAAGTACGCAAACGGGTAGCCCAGCACGAGGCACAGCAGAGCGGTCACCAGTGCATACCCGATGGAGCGCAGGTAGGCGTCCACATACAAAGTCTTGAACAGCGGCGCGCCCTCTTCCGTGCGCAAGATCGAAAGGTAGTTTTCGTACTTCAGCTTCAGCACCCCGGTGGTCGCGTCCCAGAGCGGCTTGAACGGGTGAATGTCGCTGCCCATGTCCACAAAGCTGATGTAGAGCAGGATCAGGAACGGCAGAAAGAAAAAGACAAACAGCCAGGCAAACGGCACGCCAATGACGAAGCGCTTGCCGGGCATGGGGAGCGATGAAATGGCCATCAAGAACCTCCAGAAACTACAAACCTAGGAGCGCAGCAACCTGAACCCAGAACGCCGCGGAACCGGTTTCGCCGGGCCGCCAGCGTTGCCCCCCTATGGGGGGTGACGCGCAGCGGCGCGGGGGCCCGGATTGAAGTCAATCCCGGAGCACAACCGCCGCCTTGTCGTCCCACCAGAAGTACACCTCGTCTTCCCAGGTGATGTCGGACAGGTCTTGGCGCGACGTGTTGGCTTCGGTCACCCGCACCTTGCTGCCGTCGCGCGCCTGCAGGATGTAGTTGGTGTACGAACCCAGGTACCCGATTTCCTTGACCTTGCCCTGAAACAGGTTGAAGGCGGCATGTTCGGGCCGGGCCTTGCTGATCTCGATCTTCTCGGGCCGCACGGCAATGGACACCGGCATGTTCAGCGTGCCGCTGACACCGTGGCCCACATGGACCTCGCCGATGCCGGTGGTGGCTGCACAGCGGTCGGGCGCGTCCAGCGTGAGCTTGCCGGCAAACAGGTTCACGTTGCCAATGAAATCGGCCACAAACTTGTTGCGCGGGTGCTCGTAAATCTCTTCCGGCGTGCCCACCTGCAGCACGCGGCCCTTGCTCATGATCGCGATGCGGCTGGCCATGGTCATGGCCTCTTCCTGGTCGTGCGTCACCATCACCACGGTCACGCCCACTTTTTCAATGATGTTGACCAGCTCGAACTGCGTCTGCTCGCGCAGCTTCTTGTCCAGCGCGCCCAGCGGTTCGTCCAGCAGCAACAGCTTGGGCCGCTTGGCCAGGCTGCGCGCCAGCGCCACGCGCTGCTGCTGACCGCCCGAGAGCTGGTGCGGCTTGCGTTTGGCGTAGGGCGTGAGCTGCACCAGGCCCAGCATCTCGTCGGTGCGCTGCTGCACCTCGGCTTTGGGCAGGCCCTCGCGCTTGAGGCCAAACGCCACGTTTTCCCAGATGTTGAGGTGCGGAAACAGCGCGTAGCTCTGAAACATCATGTTCACCGGGCGCTCGTAAGGCGGCATGGCCGCCACGTCTTGCCCACCCAGCATGATGCGCCCCGACGTGGGCTTTTCAAACCCCGCCAGCATGCGCAGCAACGTGGACTTGCCACACCCCGAGCTGCCCAGCAGGGCAAAGATTTCGCCCTGGCCGATGGAGAGCGACACCTCGTCCACGGCCACCGCCTCGTCAAAACGCTTGACCAGTTTCTCGGTGACCAGAAAACCTGCTTCAGCAGCCATGGGAATTCCCTTTTCTTGTTCGTTTCACCAACAAAAAGGGCTGTTCAACCCGCAAGAAGAACAGCCCCGAGCCCTGTACCAGGCCTTACTTGCCGCGCTTGAACGCGTTGTAGGTGTCGTTGACCACGCTGGCCATTTCGTTAGAAAAACCGCCAGTGGGGATCAGGCGAGCGGTGTCTTCGTCGCTCAAGAAGATGGTCTTGTTGTCCTTGATCTCGTCTTTGATCATGGGCACCGAAGCCTTGTTGCCGGTGGGGTAGTTCATCTCGTTGGCCATGGCCGCGCCGTTTTCTGCGCGCAGGAAGAAGTCGATGAACGCATGGGCGTTGTTCACGCGCTTGGCGTCTTTCGGAATGGCCATGGTGTCGATGAACACCAAACCACCGCCGGTGGGCAGCAACGGCACGATTTCGTCCTTGCCACCGGTTTCCTTCACACGGTCAGAAGCAATGTTGATGTCACCCGACCAGCCCACAAACGCACAGCCCTTGCCGCCGGCAATGTCGTCGATCATGGTGCTGGAGAACAGGCGCACGTCTTTGCGTACCTTGGCCAGCATGGCACCGGCTTCCTTGAAGTCTTCGGCGTTTTCGCTGTACGCCGGCTTGCCCACGTAGTGCAGCGCCACCGGCAAGATCTCGCTGGGCGAGTCCAGGTAGATGATGCCGCAGCTTTTGAGCTTGCTGGAGTACTCGGGCTTGAACACCAGATCCCAGGCGTTTTCAGGCATGGGCATGTCACCCAGCGCCTTCTCCACTTTCTGCTTGTTGATGCCCACGGTGGTGAAACCCCAGGCCCAGGGCACAAAGTGCTTGTTGCCCGGGTCGACACCCGCGATCTTTGCCATGAACTCGGGATCGAGGTTGGCGTAATTGGGCACCTTGTTGCGGTCGATCTCCTGGTACAGGCCGCCGTCGATCTGCTTCTTGCCGAAACCGGCGGTGGGCACCACGATGTCGTAACCCGAATTGCCGGCCACCAGTTTGGCGTGGAGCGCTTCGTTGTTTTCAAACGTGTCGTAGTTCACCTTGATACCGGTTTCCTTCTCAAAGTCGGCAATCAGGGTTTCGGTGATGTAGTCGGGCCAGTTGTAGATGTTCAAGACCTTTTCATCGTCCAGCACCGGGCCGGCAGGTGCTGCGGGCGCTGCGGCCACAGGTGCCGCAGGGGCCACGACGGGCTCTTCCTTTTTGCCGCAGGCGGCGAGCAAAACGGCCGTGATGGCCAGTGCGAGAACATGCTTTTTCATGGTGAAGAACACTCCAGAAAGGGTTGAATGCAAGCCGAAGATTCGGGTGTGACACCGGAACCCGTGCAGGCCTACAAGGAAAGCAACAAACGGACCCGAAGACGCCCCAAAAGAGGGATTCAGTCACTGTATCAAAAAATCGCTTCAGGACAGCAGGCCCGCAGAGCGCAAATCGGCCAGCGTAGCGTCCAGGCACAGGCGAATCAGCGCCATCATGTCGTCGATCTGGGCGCGCGTCATCACCAGCGGCGGCGCAATGATCATGCGGTCACCCACCGCGC
This sequence comes from Hydrogenophaga sp. LT287, assembly GCF_055702805.1. NCBI lineage: Bacteria > Pseudomonadati > Pseudomonadota > Betaproteobacteria > Burkholderiales > Comamonadaceae > Hydrogenophaga > Hydrogenophaga sp. LT287. The sequence continues at coordinate 25,229 of NZ_JBVPZC010000023.1, forward strand.
GCATGATCAGCCCGTTCTTGAAGCAATGGCCGCGGCAGATCATGCCCACACCCAGCTCTTCGTCAAACATGGCCTTGGTGGCCTTGTCTTTCACCAGCACCAGCCCGGCCACGAAACCGCAGGTTTCGGCCTCGGCCACCAGCGGGTGCTGGTTGAGCTCGGCAAAGCGCTCGGCCAGGTAGGGGCCCACGTCGTCGCGCACGCGGGACACCAGGTTGTCGCGCTCCATCAGTTCAATGTTGGCCAGCGCCACCGCGCAGGCCACCGGGTGGCCGCTGTAGGTGTAGCCGTGGTTGAACTCGCCGCCCTGCTCAATCAGCACCTTGGCCACGCGGTCGCCCACCATCACGCCGCCCAGCGGGATGTAGCCGCTCGTCACGCCTTTGGCAAAGGTCACCAGGTCGGGGCGGTAGCCAAACTTTTCATAGGCAAACCAGTGGCCCAGGCGGCCAAAGGCACAGATCACTTCGTCCGAAATCAGCAAGATGCCGTACTGGTCCACGATGCGCTGGATCTCGGGCCAGTAGGTGTCGGGCGGAATGATCACGCCGCCCGCACCCTGCACCGGCTCGGCGATGAAGGCGGCCACCTTGTCAGCACCCACTTCCAGAATTTTTGCCTCCAGCCAGCCCGCGGCACGGCGGCCAAAGTCGGCACGGCTTTCGCCCGGCAGCGCGTTTTCCAGAAAGTAGGGCTGCTCAATGTGCGTGATGTTGGGAATGGGCAGGTCGCCCTGCGCGTGCATGCCACTCATGCCGCCCAGTGAAGCGCCCGCCATGGTGCTGCCGTGGTACGCGTTCTGGCGGCTGATGATCACCTTGCGCTGCGGCTGGCCCAGCAAATCCCAGTAGCGGCGCACCATGCGCACGTTGGTGTCGTTGCTTTCCGATCCGCTGCTGGAGAAGAACACGTGTTCAAACTTGCGCCCACCCACTACCGGCGCCAGCGCCGCCAGCTTGGTGGCCAGCTGCACCGCCGGCACGTTGGTGGTGTTGAAAAAGCTGTTGTAGAAGGGCAGCGTCATCATCTGCTGGTACGCCGCGTCGGCCAGCTCTTTGCGGCCGTAGCCCGCGTTCACGCACCACAGCCCGCTCATGGCGTCCAGAATCTTCTTGCCCTCGGAATCCCACACATAGATGTTGTCGGCGCGGGTGATCACCCGTGCACCGCGCGAGGCCAGCCCCGCGTGGTCGGTGAACGGGTGCATGAAGTGCGCGCTGTCGAGCGCCTGCACGGCCTGGGTGTCTTGCTGCTCGGCGCGGCGCACCAGGGCGGGCGGGGCAATGAGGGTCGAGGTGTTCATATGGGTCTCACTTTCTTGCAGTGCATTCATCGATAACGCAGCGGAACCGGCTTTGCCGGGCCGCCAGCGTTGTCCCCTGGGGGGTGACACCGAAGGCGGCGCGGAGGGGGTTACACATGCAGCAGGAGGTGTTCGCGTTCCCAGGGTGAAATCACCTTCATGAACTCGTCAAACTCCAGCTCCTTGATCTCGGTGTAGATCGTGATGAACTCTTTGCCCAGAATGTCGTGCAGGTCGGTCTCGCGGCGCAGCCAGTCCAGCGCCTCGCCCAACGAGCGCGGCAGCGAGTACGGCGCCAGGTAGGCGTCGCCCTTCATTTCCGGCTTGGGCTTGATCTTGTTTTTCATGCCCAGGTAGCCGCAGGCCAGCGTCATGGCCATGGCCACGTAGGGGTTGGCGTCGGCGCCGATCACGCGGTTTTCCACCCGGCGCGCTTCGGGGCTGGAAATGGGTGAACGGATGCCCACCGTGCGGTTGTCGTGGCCCCACTCAATGTTGATGGGCGCGGCCGTGTGGCGGCTCAGGCGGCGGTAGCTGTTCACGTACGGCGCCACCAGCACCATGGCCGCAGGAATGTAGCGCTGCAGCCCGCCGATGTAGTGGTGAAAAGCGTCGGACGCGGTACCGTCTTCGTTGCTGAAAATGTTTTTGCCGGTGGCCTTGCTCACAATGCTTTGGTGCACATGCATGGCGCTGCCCGGCTCGCCCGCAATGGGCTTGGCCATGAAGGTGGCGTACATGTCGTGGCGCAGCGCGGCTTCGCGCACGGTGCGCTTGAAGAAAAACACCTCGTCGGCCAGGCCCAGCGGGTGGGCGTGGAAGAAGTTGATCTCCATCTGCCCCGCACCCACCTCGTGGATCAGCGTGTCCACGTTGAGCTGCATCTTGTCGCAGTAGTCGTAAATCTCTTCAAACAGCGGGTCGAACTCGTTCACCGCGTCAATCGAATACGCCTGGCGCGAGGTCTCGGCCCGGCCGCTGCGGCCAATCGGCGGCTTCAGCAGCGTGTTCGGATCGGTGTTGCGCGCGGTCAGGTAAAACTCCAGCTCGGGCGCCACCACCGGGTCCCAGCCCTCGGCGTCGTACAGGTCGCAAATCTTGCGCAACACGCTGCGCGGCGCAAAAGGCACCAGCTTGCCAGCGTGGTCAAAGCAGTCATGGATCACCTGCGCGGTCGGGTCGGTGGCCCAGGGCACGATGCGCACGGTAGAAGGGTCGGGTCGCAGCTGCATGTCCTTGTCGGTCGGGTCGATCACGTCGTAATAAGGCCCGCTCTCGGGGAACTCACCCGTCACGCCCATGCCCACAATGGCTTGCGGCAGGCGCATGCCCCGGTCTTCGGTGAACTTGCCGCGCGGCAAAATTTTGCCGCGCGCCACACCGGTCAAGTCGGGCACCAGGCATTCCACTTCGGTCACGCGGTGCTCGTTGAGCCAGTTTTCCAGGTCGTTGAAAGTCATCGTCTTGCGGTCTGTCATGGGCCGGTTCCTCGGTGTTGTCGTTGTGTCTGTATCAGCTGGTGTGGCGGGCCAGGTCGGCGGCCTGCAGGCGCAGGCTGCGCCGCTGGCGGCAGGCGTGGCCAAACGCCTCAAAAATGGCAGCGTAAAACGGGGTTTCCCAGCAGCGCCATTCGGGGTGAAACTGCACCGCATAGGCGAATGTGTGGGCGCCCTTCACGGCAAACGCTTCCACCACGCCATCGGGCGCATGGGCCAGCGCTTCCAGGCCGTCGGCCAAGCGGTTGATGCCCTGGCCGTGCAGCGAATTCACCTCGGCTTGCGGGCCGCCGGCCCAGGTTTCAAACACGCTGCCGGGCTTGAAGCGCACGGCGTGGCGCGGGGCGTATTGCTCGTCAAACGGTGCGCCCTTGGGCTCGCGGTGGTCCATCAGGCCGGGCACTTCTTGCACCCGCTGGTGCAGCGTACCGCCCAGCGCCACGTTGATTTCTTGAAAACCCCGGCACACACCCAGCAGCGGCACCCCTTCGTGTACGCAAGCTTTCACCAGCGCCAGCGTGAGCAGGTCGCGCGCCGGGTCCAGCGGCAGGGTGGGGTCGGCCACGGCTTCGTCAAAATGGGACGGGTGCACGTTGGACGGCGAGCCCGTGAGCATGACGCCGTCCACCATGGACAGCAATTCGCTGATCTGGTCGGGTTCGGCCAGCGGGAACATCACCGGCTGGGCCTGCGCGCCCACCTTCACAGCGCGGGCGTATTTGTCACCGAGCAGCAGAAAAGGCATCTGGTGCCCGTGGTCGCCCATGAGGCGGTGGTCGGCCGGCAGCCAGACCATGCAAGGCGTTGGGTTCATGTTGTCTCCAAACACGTGGCTTGATTGTGCGGCTCAAATTGGATCACAATAAGAGCCATTTGAAGCCATATCACGGTGCCACTTCGAAAATACCGCCTTTGCGCTGCTGAAGGGCGACCGCGCGGGTGGCCCGTCCTGAGCGGGTCAAAGGGCGGTTCCACCGCGCGCCTGGGTGGGTCGCTTCTGCTGCTGTGGAACCTGTGTTGTACGAACATCCGTCAAGCCCATGCTGTCCGAATTTCTGCTCAGTGAAATGACCCGCCTGGGCCAGCAAGACGCCCTGCCGCTGCACCGCCAGCTGTACGAGGCGCTGCGCCGCGCCATGCTGGACGGCAAGCTGGCCGCCGGTGAGCGCCTGCCGTCCAGCCGCGACCTGGCGCAAGACCTGCAACTCTCGCGCAACACCGTGGTGGCCGCCATCAACCAGCTCAGCGTCGAAGGCTACCTGGCCAGCCGCGTGGGCAGCGGCACCTATGTGAACGACAGCGTGCCCCGCGCCCTGCCCGGCCAGGGTGGCCGGCGCGCCGGGGGCCCGGCCCGCGCCAGCGTGCCCAGCGGGCGGCTCTCGGCGCGTGGCGTGGCGCTGTCCACCACCTTTTGCGCCACCGAACTCGAAGTGCAGCCGTTCACCCCCGGCATTGCCGACTTCAACGCCTTCCCGCTCACGCTCTGGCAGCGCCTGCAAAACAAACACTGGCGCATGACCTACCCGGACATGCTCGACTACGCCACCTCGGGCGGCTACGCACCGCTGCGCCGCGCCGTGGCCGACTACTTGCGCGTGTTCCGCAGCGTGCACCTGGACGCGGACCAGGTCATCATCACCACCGGCACCCAGCAGTCGCTCGAACTCTGCGCCCGCCTGTTGGCCGACCACGGCGACACCGTGTGGGCCGAAGACCCGGCTTACTGGGGCGCCGTCAAAGCCTTCATGGCCACCGGCCTGCACATCCACCCGGTGGAAGTGGACGTGGAAGGCATCCGCCCCACCGAGGCCGACAACGCCAAGCCCCCGCGCCTGATTTACCTCACGCCCTCGCACCAGTACCCCACCGGCGCCGTGATGAGCCTGCAGCGGCGCCACCAGCTGCTGGCCACCGCCCGAGCCCACGGCGCCTGGGTGCTGGAAGACGACTACGACAGCGAATACCGCTTCAGCGGCCCACCCATTTCCAGCCTGGAAGGGCTCGACACCGACGGCCGCGTGCTCTACATGGGCACCTTTTCCAAGGTGCTCTACCCCGGCATCAAGCTCGGCTACCTGGTGGTGCCCAAGCCCCAGGTGGCCGCCTTCAAGCAGGCCCACTACGACCTCAACCGCCCCGGCCAGATGCCGCTGCAGGCCGCACTGGCCGAGTTCATCGAAATGGGCCACTTCAGCAGCACGCTGCGCCGCTCCCGGCAAAGCTACGCCGAACGCCGCCACTGCCTGTTGCAAGCGCTGGCCCCGGTGCTGAGCGAGCACAGCGACGGCCCGCGCATCACCGGCGCCGAACAAGGCCTGCACCTGTGCCTGCGCCTGCCCAACCACTTGGACGACCGCACCCTGGCCCAGCGCCTGGCCCAGCAAGGCATCACGGTGCGCCCGCTCTCGGCCTACTGCCTGGCCCGCACCGACCTGCGCGGTCTGGTCATTGGCTACGGCTACGCACCCCTGGCCGACATTGCCCGCCACGGCCCGGTGCTAGCCGCTGCCGTGCGCCACGAGCTGGCCTCGGTACACGCCAGCTAAAAAGCCCGTGGCTGGCGGTGGGGCGTGCTGCGCGGGCTCCCCGCCGCGTGCGCCATCGCACAGACAAGCCCCCGGCCCGGTCCCATGCTCTGGCGCATCACCGCACTAGAGACATTCCCATGAAAACCCCCATCAAAGGCCTGCTGGCCATCCTGGCCGTGGCTTTCGCCGCCCAAGTCGCCGCGCAAGCCACCTTTTACGAAAACGAGCGCTTCGCCGGCCGCTCCCTCACCGCCACCGAACAGGTGCCCAGCTTTCAGCGCTATGGCTTCAACAACAGCACCTCGTCAGCCGTGGTGGTGGGTGAACGCTGGGAGGTGTGCCAGCAAGGCGATTTCAAGGGCCGCTGCACCGTGCTGCGCCCGGGCAACTACCCGTCGCTCGCCGCCATGGGGCTGAGCGGCAGCATCTCGTCGGTGCGGGCCATCGCCCCCAACGTGCGCATTGCCGACAACCGCTATGCCCCCGCGCCGGTGGCCGCGCAAGTGACCTTCTTTGAGCGCGAAGGCTTCAGCGGCCGCTCGTTTGCCACCGAAAACCCGGTCATGAACCTGCAACGGGCGGGCTTCAACGACCGCGCCTCGTCGGCGGTGGTGGTGGGCGAACGCTGGGAGGTGTGCAACGACGTTCGCTTCCGTGGCGCCTGCGTGGTGCTGCGCCCGGGGCGCTACCCATCGCTCGCCGCCATGGGACTGAACGACCGCATCTCGTCGGTGCGCAGCATCGAACCCAACGACCGCATCGCCGACAACCGCTACGCACCCCTGCCCATGCCGGCGTATGACAGCCGCCGCCGCGGTAGCGAGCGCCTGTTTGAAGCCAACGTCACGTCGGCCCGCGCCGTGCTCGCCACTTCGGGCCAGCGCTGCTGGGTCGAACGCGAGCAAGTGCCGCAAGCGCAAAGCAACACCAACGTGCCCGCTGCACTGGCCGGCGCGCTCATTGGCGGCATTCTGGGCCACCAGGTGGGTGGCGGCAGCGGCCAAGACATGGCCACCGTGGGCGGCGTCATTGCCGGTGCCGCACTCGGCGCCCAGATGGGCCGCGACAACCCGGCCGCCGCGCAAGACGTGCAGCGTTGTGAAAACGTTCCCGGCGGCTCGCAGCCCGCGTTCTGGGACGTGTCTTACAAATTTCGCGGGCAAGACCACCGCGCGCAAATGACCTCGGCCCCCGGCGCCACCATCACCGTCAACGACCAGGGCGAACCGCGCCAATAAGCACTGGCGCCGGGCTCACAGCACGTCGCGCAAGCGGTACCAGAGCATGCCCAGCGCCAGGCTGGGCGTGCGCAGCAGCGCACCGCCCGGAAACGCGCGGTGCTTCAGGCGGGCGAACACATCAAAGCGCCCGGCCTGCCCGGCCACCGCCTCGGCCACCAGCTGGCCGGCCAGCCCGGTCAGCGCCACGCCGTGGCCGCTGAAACCTTGCAGGTAATACAGGTTGTCGCCCAGACGGCCAAAGTCGGGCGCTCGGTTCATGCTGATGTCCACAAAGCCGCCCCACACATGCTCAATGGGCACGTCTTTGAGTGCTGGAAACACCGCGCCCATGCGCTCACGCATCACCGCTTCCAGGTTGCGCGGCGTCTGGGTGGTGTAGCTCACGCGGCCGCCAAACAGCATGCGGTGGTCGGCGCTGAAGCGGAAATAGTCCAGCACAAAGTTGTTGTCACACACCGCCGCGTTGCTGGGAATCAAGCGCGCACACAGCGCCGGGTCCAGCGGTGCCGTGCCCACAATGTAGGTGCCCACCGGCATGATGCGCGGCGCAATGTCGGGCGCCACCTGCGGGCCGTATTGCGCCAGCATGCTGTTGCCCGCCAGCACGCCAAAGCGCGCCTTCACCAAGCCCAGCGCCGTGGTGGCCACCAGCGCCGCCCCGCGCTGCAAGGCCGTCACCGGCGTGTGTTCAAAAATGCGCACGCCCGCCGCTTGCGCCGCACGCGCCAGGCCCAGCGCGTATTTCAGCGGGTGCAAATGGCCCGAACGGGTTTCGCGCGCCGCCGCCACATAGCGCGGGCTGTCAATCAGCCGGGGCACTTGCGCGCCCTCGGCCCAGTCGCACGCCAAGCCGCGCCGCTGCAGGCCGTCCACCTCTTGGCGCAGCGCCCGCGCCTTGCGCGCCGAATCGGCCACATACACATAGCCCTTCACCCAGTCGCAGTCAATCTGGTGCGCCGCCATGCGCTGCTCCATCAGGTCCAGCGCCTGCAGCGACATGTCCCACGCGCGCTGCGCATCCGCTGCGCCCAGCTGCGCTTCAAACGGTTCTTGCCCGCTGGCGTAGCCCACAATCGCCTGCCCGCCGTTGCGCCCGCTCGCGCCGCTGCCCACGCGGTCGGCCTCCAGCACCACCACGCTCAGGCCGCGCTGCGCCATTTCCAGCGCCGCGCTCAGGCCGGCAAAGCCCGCGCCCACCACCACCACGTCGGCCTGCACCGCGCCCTCCAGCGCCGGGCACGGCTCGGGGCGGTTCACGCTGGCTTCGTAGTAGCTGCGGCGGTTGAGCTGCGTGTCCGAACCCACCAAAGAACGCTGGAACATGCTCACACCCCCCGGTTCCGTTTGGCCACCTGGCCGCTCAGGTACGTCCACACAAACGTGGCCGCCGCGTTCGTCGTCAGCTCCGCGTGGTCGTAGGCCGGGGCCACTTCCACACAGTCCATGCCCACCCAGTTCAGGTCGGCCAGGCCTTCCAGAAACGTCAGCACCTGCGAACTCGTCAGCCCGCCGGGCTCGGGCGTGCCGGTGCCGGGCGCAAAAGCCGGGTCCAGGCAGTCAATGTCCAGCGTCAAATAACAAGGGCGCTGCCCCATGCGCTCGCGTATCGCGTCCAGCGCTGGCTGCAAACCCGCACCATCCAGCCCGCGCAGCGCCCGCGCCGTGAAAATCTGCCCGCCCTGGTCGGCTACATACTCGCGCGCTGCCCGCTCCCCGCTGGAGCGGATGCCCACCTGCACCGTGTGCGCCGGGCTGATGAGGCCTTCCTGGATCGCCTCATACGTCCAGGTGCCGTGGCCTGAGGGCTCGCCAAAGTGGTCGCTCCAGGTGTCGCAATGCGCGTCAAAGTGCAGGCAAGCCAGCGGCTCACCACCGCCGTAGCGTGCTTTGGCCGTCCGCAGCAGCGACAAGGTGATGGAATGGTCACCGCCCAGAAACACGCAGTGGTGCCGCGCCATCAGCGCCGCCGCCTGCGCCTCCAGGTGGCGCCGCACCTCGGGCAGCGGCGAAGCATTGGGCAGGCGCATGTCCAGCGCGTCACCCAGGTCAGCCAGTGGCGACACGTCAAACACCGGGTGAATGCCATCACACAGCATCAGGCTGGCCGCGCGTATAGCCTGCGGGCCAAAGCGCGCGCCCGGCCGGTTCGTCACCACGCCGTCAAACGGCACCCCCGAGATGGCAAACGGCTGGTCCGCCAGCGGCTCGGCGCCCAGAAAACGGTTGGTGTTGCTGGCGTATGCAAATTGCCCCATGGCCATGGCGCGGTCCTTCAAAAGCAGCGTGTGCGGGCGCTCAGGCGACGACCAGCGCCGCCAGATTGGACCCACACGATACTTTGCTGAGAGGCTGAAGGTGAGGCCAATTGCGGAGTGCGACTGACGTCCACCGGGTGGAGCCGACACACCCTCATCATTGGGTTTAGATTGCACGTATCTGTCACCGTCGCCACCTCTCTCTCACCACATAAACTAGATGCAGGTCGCTAGAAAACAATGGTGAAAGAAAAAAATCCTGGGTAATACAAACGACTTTAATTCCACAACAAGAACTAGAAATAAAACAAGAGCGAATCACCTCAATTAATACAATCAAATTAATGAAGACTAAATTCAATGCAACACAAGGCTAGTTGACCTCTACCTGAAAGAATCATGAATCCTTTCGAATACTATTCAAATCTGCGCAAAAGCCTTATAGAAATAATTTCCGGAGTTGAGAACTCTAACGGTTCGCTTTTCTGGGACAACACCCAACCCAACTGGAAAATAAAAAACAGAATAGACGTAATTCTAAAAAACAAACTGGCAGAAGCAAGTAGCTTTGGATTGCTTGTCGTTACGAGGCATTCAGACTGCACGAATAAGCATCATGTCGGATACCTCCTCAGCAATGATTACGGGCTACCAATAGAGTACAGGGAGAAATCCTACGTATGGAGTGGAGGCCAACTCTATCAGGGAAAGAGATTTTGCACCTGCCCTTGCTCCAACAAAAATCAACAAACTGACCATTGGGTTATAGACGAGACAATATACACCCATGATGCCAATATTGATTTCTGCCTAGCCTTAGAAAGCATACTTATCGATATATCACAAGCACTTCAACACGCCGAAGATAAGAGACCTCGCTCCGCAATACGCGAATATTTGCTACGTGCTCTACTAAAAATTAATGATCAAATACTACCAGTGTCAATGGATAATTACGTTGAGAAAATGCGAGCACAAAATACGTAAAAAAGCGGCTCGAATTCACTACATGAAATCATTTTTTATGACCCTGAATTCAACGAATTTACCCATTAGTTTCTTTGAAAAAGTCAAATCTTTACAATGAGAAAATATAAACACTTATACTTTGCTGTTGCAGTCACTGCAATAATTTGCACTTCAGTTACAGCCTCTGAGACCGATTTAATTAGTCGCCAAATGATCAACTGCCTAGCCAGCGCAAAGTCTACGGCTAGCAAACATGGATGTGTTTCTATTGGCTATACAGAACAAGACAAGGAACTGAATAAAGTCTACGGTGAATTATTAAAAAATTTGAATCCTTCACAAGCTCAAGCACTTAGAGACTCGGAGGCACGCTGGCTATCTTTTCGCAATGCAGAATTCAATTTAATTAACTCAATCCTAGCAAGTTCACCCGAAGCCAACCAGATTCCTATAAGAGGACAACTTCGGTCTGACGTAGTAAAATCAAGGACAGAACAATTAAATGCCTTAATTAAGGTGATTAGCGATGGAAATTTTGGTCAGCCAACAGCATCCAAGCAAACACCTCCAGTTGCGTCCCCACTTGTCCTACTTCACGTTGAAGGGACAAAAATCAGTTTTTCTGTACCAGTTGGATTCTTGAGTTTAAAAGAAGTATCGCCAACAATGTGGGATTCGTATCGATTGACCTCTATTGGAGACGTGCAACCAATAAACTATTATATTTATAAAGAGGCAGATCAAATTAATACGACTGAGATGCTCACGCGATCACCGTACTTTACTGTGCGATATCCCCGTACACAGCACTCAGGAGCGGTATCCCAACGCAACTTTGACACCTTTCGCCAAGATCTGCTTGCATCGTCAAGCAAGCTTGAATCAGTCACTGAAAGTTCTGCGGCGAAAAAAATTCTATTACAGGTTTCACAAGCTGTTGGACTTGCAGTTCCAATGACGCTTTCAAAGCCAATTTTTCTAGGAGTTGACGCCAACTCGAATGACCGGATTTTTTATTCTCAGGTCGCTACTGTTACTGGGAATGAGACGGGACAAAATTTCAGCAGAACGATGGTACAAACCATAGGAGCAATATTCGTTCGTGGCAAGGTGATTTACTTTTTATTCTTGCGAGACTACAGGGGTGAAGAGTCAGCCATGGCCAATCGCCGGCTTGCAATTTCCGTAGCCAACGAGACCCTAAGACTCAATCAATAATTACGAAAGCAGACTCACAAAGCCCGCTGCCTCAACGCCAACCCGGCCCCCACCCACAGCGCCAGTGCTGAAAACACCAGGCCGCGGGCCAGGCCGCCCGGGCCGTCGGCGATGAAGCCGACCACGGTGGGGCCAACGATCTGGCCGGCGGCGAAAACGATGGTGAAGGCGCTGATGCCGGCGGCCCATTGCGCGGGTGGCAGGTTGTGGCGCACCAGGGCCGTGGTGCTGGCCACCACCGACAAAAACACGCCGCCAAACAACAGGCCCGACGCGATGACCAGCGGCCACGCGGTGGTGAGGGCGGGCAGGATGGCGGCCACACCGAGCAACGCGTTGAGCCGGGCCAGCGCCTGGCCGTTTTTGTGGCGGTCCAGCAAACCGGCCCAGATGCGGGACGACGCAATGACGGCCACGCCGAGCAGGGCGTAATACAGCGTGATGGCGCCAGGTGTGCTGCCCTGCTCACGCAGCAGGGCGATCACAAAGGTCATGTAGCCGATGTAGCCGACGCCGAAGCCGGTGTAGCCGGCCAGGGCAAAGGCGAAATCGCGCGGGCGAAACACACGACCGGCCAGCGCGCGGGCCGCGTGGCCCACCTCACCCGGTGCTGCTACAGGTGCTGGGGGCGCCCCCGCTTCGCTGGCGGCGAGCACCCGGGCGGGCCAGGCCAGCAGCGCGGTGGCCAGCGCGCACAGCAGCGCCAGGCTCCACCAGGCCCAAGTCCAGGCGTGGGGCTGGCCGGCGGCGTGTTCCAGCACCCAGGGCACGCCCAGCGCCGACAACACAATGCCCACGCCGGTGCCGCCGTAATACAGCCCCAGCAAAAAACCACTGCGGTGCGGCTGGCGCGCGCCCAGGCGCGCGGCCAGCAGGCCACCGGCAATGAACACCAGCGCACTGGCCACACCGGCCAGCAAGCGCTGCGCCAGCAGCGGCCCGGCGGTGGTGAAAAAACCGCTGAGCGCCATGAACACGGTGGCCAGCGCCGAGCCCCACAGCAGCAAGGCGGTGGGCGCGCTGCGCCGCAGCAGCCAGGGCGTGGCCAGGGCGCCGAGCAAATAGCCCACGGCGTTGAAGGTGTTCATGGCCCCGGCCAGGGTGTAGCTCCAGCCCAGGTCTTCGCGCATGGTGGGCAGCAACAGGCCGTAGGCAAAGCGGGTGATGCCCAGCGAGACCGCGGCGCCCAGCGACAGCGCCAGCGCCAACCGCACGTAGGGGGTGGGGTCGGCGGCTGGGTGCGGATTCAGGCGGGGCTGGATGGGGCTTGGCATGGCCCGGCCATTGTCGGCCAGTCCACCACCACGCCGGGTTGCCGGGCGCGACTGCCGTGATCTTCGGGCTCGTGGGGCGCGGCCACCGCCACGCGCTGGCCAGGGCGCAGGTGCCAGGGCAGGTTGAGGGTGTTCCAGTCGACCACCTTGGGCCGCTCGCTGCGCGCCGCTGCAGAGGGTGGCTCGGGCAGCTCAGACTCTTGCCAGAACAGGCGCACATGCCGGTCCACCAGGCGGCTGAGGGTGGACAACAGCAAAGCGCCGCGTTCACCCGCCATGAAGCCATAGGTGCGCAGCACTTGCATCAGGTCGTACACCAGCGGGTCGTGCCCCAGGGGGCGGCGCTCCAGCTGGGCAATGGCCACCAGCACCAGCGCGTCGTTGGCGGCTTGTTCAGACGGCACCTTGGCACACACGTCGATCATGAGCGCGTTAACCGCATCAAAAAATGCGGCATGCCCGCCGCGGCCCTGTTCGTCGGGCAAGCGCTGCACCAGCAACACCAGGGTGTGCAGCAACCTGGACACGCCATAAGGGTCGTCAAAAGGGGGACGTTGGGCTGATTGAGACATGGTGCGGGCACACGTGTAATACAAATAGTTACATAAGTATGCATGATCAACCACCGATCGCCATTGATCCGCGTCAACTAAAACTATTTGTATTACCCGCCGAACCCGGGCACCCCACCGCGCCGGCCAGGCGCAGCGTCGCTCAAGCGCTCAGTCTTGCCCCAGCCCCACGGGTGCGGGCGCCCGCATGACGATGCGGGTGAACAGGCGGTCAAACTGCGGGTCGCGTGGAACCCGGTTGCTCAGCGGGTCCTGGTTGGTGGCAAAAGCGGCGTTCAGCGCATGCCAGTCGGCGTCGGTCAGGTGCTTTTCGGCTTCAGGCAGCACCACGGTTTCTTCCAGCCGCATGTGCTGCAAATAGAAATCCACATAAGCCGTGACCTCGTCTTCAAACGCCTTGCGCCGCGTATCGCCCAGGTACTCCCAGGCCATCAGCAGGTGCATGAGCTCGCGCACGCGCAGCTCGCCCGCACCGTGGTCACGCTCCAGCTGGTCGATGGCGCTCATGACGTGCGGCGCGGCCCGTGCCACGCGGGGAAACAGCAGGTCCGACTCTTTGGGGTGGTGCAGCTTTTCAGGGAACTCGTCGATGTAGAACAGCATGGCACGCAGCACATCAAAAAACAGCTCGTGCTGGTCTTTGCCGTCGGGGCTGGGGCCGCGTTTGACCATCTGCATGAGCGACTGCAACATGGCTGCCAAGGTGGCATGTTCGTCGCGGATGACGCGCAGGGCTTCGTGGTTCATGGCGTTGTCTCCGGTGGGTTGTTATGGCTGACAAGCAGCGCCCCTAGCATCCCGCAGATCGCCGTTTCGGGTCTTGATACAGGTCAACAAGCACCCGCCCTGCGCGGCCGACACCCACACGGCCGGCGTCGCCGGCCGTGTCGGTTCACAGCGTTGGGTAGTCGGTGTAGCCCTTGGCGCCGGGCGTGTAAAACGTACTGGCGTCGGGGGCGTTGAGCGGCGCGCCGGCCTGCAGGCGCGCCGGCAGATCGGGGTTGGCCAAAAAGGCGGTACCAAAGGCCACGGCGTCGAGCAACCCGGCCTGAACGGCCTTTTCAGCCTCGTCGCCGCTGTAGCCCATGTTGCCCACCAGCACGCCTTTGTAGTGGGCGCGTGCGGGCGTCATCACGTCGGCTTGCTGGGCCTGGAAAAAGTCGGCACGCATCACGTGCAGGTAAGCCAGGTTGAAGCCGTTCAAGCGCTCGGCCAGGAAAGCCGTGAGCCCCATCGGGTCGCTGTCGATCATGCTGTTGTAGCTGTTCAGCGGCGACAAACGCAGGCCCACGCGGCCTTCGCCAATGGCGGCGTTCACCGCGGTCAGCACCTCAAACAGGAAACGGGCTCGGTTCTCCAGCGAGCCGCCGTAAGCGTCGGTGCGCTGGTTGGCACCATCGCGCAAAAACTGGTCGATCAGGTAGCCGTTGGCGCCGTGCACTTCCACACCGTCAAAGCCGGCTTGCACCGCGTTGCGGGCGGCTTGGGCAAAGGCTTCCACCAATGCGGGTATTTCGTCGGCGCGCAGCGCACGCGGCACCACATTGGGCAGCTTGCCTTCGGGCGTCTGGGTGTCGCCGTCCACGGCCAGCGCGCTGGACGACACGGTTTCTGCACCCCCGTTCAATGCCGGGTGGGCCGCGCGCCCGGCGTGCCAGATCTGCATGAAGATGCGCCCGCCACGGGCGTGCACCGCGTCGGTCACCACCTTCCAGGCTGCAATCTGCTCGGGGCTGTACACGCCCGGCTCAGACACAAAAGCCGAGGTGCCGGGCAGGATCATGGTGCATTCGGTGATGACCAGACCGGCACTGGCGCGCTGCGCGTAGTACTCGGCCATGAGCGCGTTGGGCATGTGGCCCGCGCTGGCGCGCGCCCGGGTGAGCGGTGCCATGAGAACGCGGTTGGGCAGCGTGATGGCGCCGGCTTGCAAAGGGGTGAACAACATGAGGACTTTCAAAAGGGAGGGAATGGGGAGCCAAGGCCGCGACGCAGGGGAAGCGGCCAGCGGGGCGCGACCTTACCACCGCCCCACCGCCGGCGCTGCAGCAAGGGAACAGCAAAACCTGTAGGCGCACAGGCAGGCGCCAAACGCGGCTGGCCATGCCGCAGCTCATGCACCCGGTGGGTGCTCGGCCACTGCCGGCGGCGTCACCGGGGGTTTCCAGCGCTTGAGCAGCAGGGCGTTGCTCACCACACTCACCGAACTCAGCGCCATGGCGGCACCGGCCAGCACCGGGCTCAGGTAGCCCAGCGCGGCCAGCGGAATACCGGCCGCGTTGTAGGCAAAGGCCCAAAACAGGTTTTGCCGGATCTTGGACACGGTGCGGCGCGAAATGTCCAGCGCGGCGGCCACCAGCATCGGGTCGCCCCGCATCAACGTGATGCCAGCGGCGTGCATCGCCACGTCCGAGCTGCCGCCCTGGCTGTGGCTCATGGCCAGGCCCACGTCGGCAGCCGCCAGCGCAGGCGCGTCGTTCACGCCGTCGCCCACCATGGCAACGGTGTGATGGCTTGTTGCTTGGTCTGCGCCGGCGCCTTCTCCAAGCCGCAGTTGCTTGATCACCGCCGCCTTGTCACCCGGCAGCACCTCGGCAATCACCTCGCCCGCTTCAGCCTTCAGGCCCAGCTTTTGGGCCATGACCAAGGCGGCGCCCTGGTTGTCGCCCGACACCATGAACAAGCGCATGCCCTGCGCGCGCAGCCCCGCCAGCGCGGCGGCGGCGCCTGGCTTGGCTTCGTCGGCAAACGCCAGCAGCGCCAGCGGTGCCCAGGTGCCGGCCTCGTTTTGCGCGGCCAGCACCGACACCGTGGCGCCTTCGTTTTGCAACACCTGCGCGCGCACGGCCAGCGGGCCCAGCGGTGCCGCGAGTTCGTCCATCCAGCGCAGGCTGCCCAGCGCCAGCCGCGCGCCCTGCACGGTGCCCCAGCCGCCGCGCCCAGCCACGGCTTGCACGTCTTGCGCAGCGTCGGGCGCCACCGCCAAGCCGCGCGCGGTGGCAGCGTCCAGCACGGCGCGGGCCAGCGGGTGGGCGCTCTGCGCCTGCAGTGCGCTGGCCGCCTGCAGCACCGCCAGCTCGTCCACGCCGGCGGCGGCTTCAATCACCTGCAACCGGGGGTGGCCCACGGTCAGGGTGCCGGTCTTGTCAAACGCCACCGTGTCCACGCGGTGCGCGATCTCCAACGCCTGCGCGTCTTTGATCAAGATACCGTGCTGCGCGGCCACACCGGTGCCCGCCATGATGGCCGTGGGCGTGGCCAGGCCGAGCGCGCAGGGGCAGGCAATCACCAACACGGCCACGGCATGCAGCAAGGCCTCTTCCACCGGCGCGCCGAGGTACAGCCAGGCGCCCAGCGTGACCAGCGCGATGACCAGCACCACCGGCACAAACACCGCGGCCACCTGGTCCACCAGGCGCTGCACCGGCGCCTTGGCGGCCTGCGCGTCCTGCACCAGCGCAATGATCTGGGCCAGCACGCTTTGCGCGCCAATCGCACGCACGCGCACCTCCACCGAGCCCTCGCCGTTGAGCGCGCCGCCGGTCACAAAATCACCCGGCTCTTTGGCCACCGGCATGGCCTCGCCGGTCAGCATCGACTCGTCGGCCTGCGTGTGCCCCAGCAGCACCTCGCCGTCGGCCGCAAAGCGCTCACCGGGCAACACGCGGATGATGTCGCCCGGCAACAGCTCGTCCACCGGCACGTCGGTGAGCTCGATGCGGCGCACGCCATCGGGCAGCAAATGAGCGCGCTCGGGCCGCAGCGCGTGCAGCGCACGGATGGCGCTGGTGGTCTGGCGCTTGGCGCGGGTTTCCAGCCATTTGCCCAGCAGCACCAGCGTGATCACCACCGCCGAGCCCTCGTAATACAGGTGCACCATCTCGCCCGGCTCGGCCTTCCACCACAGCCAGGTGGACAGCGCCCAACCCGCCGTGGTGCCGATGGCCACCAGCAGCTCCATGTTGCCGGTGAGGGCCTTCAGCGCGTGCCAGCCGGCTTTGTAAAACCGCGCACCCAGCACAAACTGCACCGGCGTGGCCAGCACAAACTGGATCCAGGCGGGCAGCATCCAGTGTTTGCCAAACAGGTCGCCCACCATGGGCAGCGCCAGCGGTGCCGACAACAAAACACCCACCAGCACCGGCCACAAATCCAGCGGCACACCCAGCCAGTGTGCGGGGGTGGCGTCGTCCATGGCGTCGTTGGTGCGCGGCTCGTAACCGGCGTCGCGCACGGCGCGTTTGAGCCGGGCAAGGGTCTCGGCGTCGCCCGCGCCCGCCAGCGTGATGCGGGCCGACTCGGTGGCCAGGTTCACCGTGGCGTCGCTCACACCCGCCTGCTTCTTCAGCGTCTTTTCCACCCGCGACACGCACGAGGCACAGGTCATGCCCCCGATGCCCAGATCGATCTGGCTCGAAGCGGTGGGGTCGGTCTGTTGGGCGTGGCCAGTGGCTTGGTTCGGTACATTCAAACTTGTCATGCCAGCAGCATAAGCTTTACCCCGGTGGGAAGGTCAAGCGACAAGGTGTATCTTGTTTTCTGCATCAGACTTGACCTTGACACGGTGTCAAGCTTGAACATAGGCTCACCCCTAACCAACACCATTGGAACCCACCATGAACCAGATCTTTTCCGTGCAAGGCATGACCTGCGGCCATTGTGAAAAAGCCGTGACCACCGCTATCAAGCTGCTCGACCCCCAAGCCGTCGTCAGCATCGACCGCAGCCAGAACCGGGTTGAAGTGGACACCGAACAGCCCCGCGAAACGGTGGCCGAAGCGATCCGCGAAGAAGGCTACACGGTCGCGGCATGAAAGCCTGCAGCCACGCCAGCGAAGCCGATCCGTCGCTCGACGCGGTCAACGCCTGGCCGGTCAACATTGGCACGGCGGCGCGGCTCAGCGGCATTTCGCCCAAGATGCTGCGCCACTACGAATCGCTCGGCCTGCTGGGCACCGTCAACCGCACCGACAGCAACTACCGCCAGTACAGCCTGGCCGATGTGCACACGCTGCGCTTCATCCGCCGCTCGCGCGACATGGGCTTTGGCCTGGACGCCATTGCCGAGCTGGTGAGCCTGTGGCACAACCGCCGGCGCAGCAGCGCCAGCGTGAAACGCATTGCCCAAAAACACCGCGACGAACTGAGCCAGCGCATCGAAGCGCTGCAGGCCATGCAGCGCAGCCTGGACGGTCTGCTGCACCTGTGCCCTGGCGACGGGCGACCCGGCTGCCCCATCCTGGACGACCTGAGCCATCCTTGATCTGGCGCAAGGTTCAACCCGGAAACGGGATCAAGACCCATGGGGTCTTCGGAACAAAACTTTACAGAAGCGACTCAATAGGTCACCGAGCCGATACACGGTGCTCGCACACTGAACCCATTCCAGAAACACACACCCGCTGCGGTTTCAGGAACGTCTTTCAACCACCGACTCAGGAGTGAACACCATGAAACTGATTTCCAAAAAAGGCCTCATCGCCGCCGCACTGGCCACCGCTTTTGTGGGCATATCGGCCACCGCCATTGCACAAGGCATGGGTGGCATGCCGCACGGCACACACGCACAGCACATGGCACAGGCCACCACCGAAGCTGGCAAGCCCGACATGAGCCAACGCCATGCCCAGCGCATGGAGCGCATGCAGCAATACCACGCCGAGCGCCAGGCCAAGCTGAAGGCCGAGCTGAAGCTCAGCGCCGAGCAAGAACCTGCCTGGAACGCCTTTGTGGCCCGCACCGCGCACGAGCCCCGCGCCATGAAGGCCGGTGCGCGGGAAGACTGGTCCAAGCTGACCACGCCTGAGCGCCTGGACAAAATGCAAGCCCTGAAAGCCGAGCGCGACGCACAGATGGCCAAGCGCATCGACGCCACCAAAAGTTTCTACGCCGCGCTCACGCCCGAACAGCAAAAAGTGTTTGACACCCAGGCGCACGGCGGCATGCAGCGCGCCGGCATGAAGGGTGAACACCGCATGGGTGGCAAAGGCGGCCACCATGGCATGCACGGTGACCACAAAGGCATGGGTGGCATGGGCTGTGAAGCCGGCATGCTCAAACAAAGCTGAACCCAGGGCGCCAGACGCATGCCCAGCCCAACAGCCCCGGCCACCCCGGGGCTGTTTTGCTTGATGCACATCAAGCCCCGCGCAGCAGCCTGCCGATAAGCTGCCCCGCCATGGACTTTGACCTCATCATCATCGGCGCCGGCCCCGCCGGGCTGTGCCTCGCCCAAGCTTTGCGGGGCAGCGGTTTGCACGTCGGCCTGGTGGAGCAAAGCAGCGTGGCCACGTTGCAAAACCCGGCGTTTGACGGCCGTGAAATTGCCCTCACCCAGCACAGCGCGGCGCTGCTGCGCCAGCTCGGCGTGTGGCACCACCTGGGCGAAACCCACATCGCCCCGTTGCGCGACGCGCTGGTGCTCGACGGCGGTGCGGGCCGCGGCCAGTCGCGCATGCACATCAGCCACAGGCTCAGCCCCAAACCCGAGCTGGGCCACCTGGTGGCCAACCACCACATCCGCCGCGCCGCCTTTGAAGCGGCCCTGGCCACGGACGGTGACACACCGGGCACGCCCCCCACCCTGTACAGCGAGCAACAGGTCACGCACATCCACACCAACGCCCAGGGTGCCCACATCACCCTGGCCAGCGGCACCACCCTGAGCGCACGGCTGGCCGTGGCCGCCGACAGCCGCCATTCCAGCACCCGCCGCGCCATGGGCATACCGGCCGACCTGCACGACTACGGCCGCACCATGCTGGTGTGCAACATGACGCACGAACAATCCCACCATGAAACCGCGTGGGAATGGTTTGACCACGGCCAGACGCTGGCCCTGCTGCCCATGAACCCCTGCCCGCAGACGGGCCTGCCACGTTCGTCGGTGGTGCTCACCCTGCCCAGCCAAGCCTTGCAACCGCTGCTGGACCTGCCCGAAGCCCCATTCAACACCGCCATGGCCGAGCGCTTTGGCCACCAGCTGGGCGCCATGCGCCTGTGCAGCACCCGCCACGCCTACCCGCTGGTGGGCGTGTGGGCGCGCCGCCTGGTGGCACAGCGCTTTGCTGCGGTGGGCGACGCCGCCGTGGGCATGCACCCCGTTACCGCCCACGGTTTCAACCTGGGCCTGCGCAGCATCGACACCCTGGCGCAACTGCTCATCCAGGCGCACCAGCAAGGCCAGGACATCGCCTCGCCCGCCCTGCTGGAACGCTACCAACGCACCCACCAGCGTGCCAGCCGCGGCCTGTACCTGGCCACCCACGCACTGGCCCAGCTCTACACCCGCGAAGAAGCACCCGCCCGCTTCGTGCGCCAGGCCCTGGTGGGTTTGGGTGAGCGGTTCACCCCATTCAAACGTGCGGTAGCAGCCAGCCTGACCGGACTGCATTAAAAACAACCCATCAGCGGCAGGTGCTTCAACACCCCAACCGGCCGCTGAGCATCAGCCGCCTGCTCGAACAGGTTCGCCCCGTCCAGAGGCACGCCACGTGCATGTTGCGCTGCATCAAGGCAGCCGTCAGCATTCGGGTCTAGATTGGCAAATTCACCCTGCACAGGCACGTCCGATGCCTGCGGGAACACCGCCCGATCACCACCCGTACCAAAGCCGAGGAGACCCGACTTGCTGTCCGCCTACATCACCCACGCCGACTGCGCCCGCCACGACATGGGCCCACACCACCCCGAATGCCCCGACCGCCTGGGCGCCATCAACGACCACCTGCTGGTCAAGGGCTTGCTGGACTACATGATCCCGTACGACGCGCCCCTGGCCACCCAGGAGCAATTGGCGCGTGCACATGCTTCGCTCTACGTCAGTGAAATCTTCAACGCTTCACCCTCCGAAGGCCTGCACGCGGTCGACCCGGACACCAACATGTGTCCCCACACACTCACGGCCGCCCTGCGCGCCGCCGGCGCCGCCGTGCAAGCCACCGACCTGGTGCTGGCCGGCGACGCGCCCACCGCCTTTTGCTGCGTGCGCCCGCCCGGCCACCACGCCGAACGCTCGGCCGCCATGGGCTTCTGTTTTTTCAACAACGTGGCCGTGGGCATTCGCCACGCGCTCAACGCACACGGTGTGCAACGCGTGGCTCTGATCGACTTTGACGTGCACCACGGCAACGGCAGCGAAGACATTTTTCGAGGCGACGAGCGCGTGCTGATGTGCTCCATCTTTGAAAAAGGCCTGTACCCGTTCAACGGCGAAACCGCCACCGGCGACAACATGGTCAACGTCGGTCTGCCCAGCCGATCGGGCAGCGACGCTTTTCGCGAAGCCGTCACCGAACACTGGATCCCCGCACTCGACGCCTTTGCCCCCGAGCTGATCTACATATCGGCCGGCTTTGACGCGCACCGCGAAGACGACATGGGCAACCTGGGCCTGGTGGAAGCCGATTACGCCTGGGTCACTCAAGAACTCATGAAAATCGCCCGAAAACACAGCCAGGGGCGCATCATTTCCTGCCTGGAAGGTGGCTATGTGCTCAGCCCGCTGGCGCGCAGTGTGGCGGCCCATGTGCGTGTGCTGATTGGCGCTGACTGAACGGCCGAATCGCCACACGTCACGGGACGCGCTTGCCTCGTCGCTGCCGGGTGTGTGGGTTGGGTTCAAAGGTTTTCTCCACCCATCCACACCCCTCCATATTCTTTTTTGCAGCAATCTGAGTCCCCCATGGACAAACACTACCTTACCCCCCTCTTCGAGCCTGAAACCATTGCGGTCTTTGCTGGCCAGGCCGACAACGCCGAGCTACAAACCCCCCAGGCCCGGGCGCTGGTCGCCGCCATCACCCAGCAACGCTTCAGCGGCACGCTGGTGTTTCTGGACATCCACACCACCGGCACCCTGGCCGACCTGGCCCAGACCCGGGCCGACCTGGCCATCATCGTGCTGCCACCGGCCGAAGCCATTGAAGCGCTGGAAGTGGCGGGCCGCATCAAGTGCCGCGCGGCCCTGGTGGTGGGCAGCGGCATCACAGCCGAGCTGGCGCTGGAAATGCACCGCGTGGCGCGCCGCCACGGCATGCACCTGCTGGGCCCCAACAGCATGGGCTTTCAGCGCCCCCGCAGCGGCCTCAATGCCAGCGTGGCTGGCCCACTGACCAACCCCGGCCCACTGGCCCTCGTTTCACAGTCGGGCGCGCTCACCGCCTCCATCCTCGACTGGGCCAGCCTCAACGCCGTGGGCTTCTCCACCGTGGTCTCGCTGGGCCCCAACACGTCGGTGGACATTGCCCAGGTGCTCGACTACCTGGCGTCGGATGCGCAAACGCACAGCATCGTGGTCTACATGGAAGGCATTTCCAACGCCCGGCGCTTCATGAGCGCGCTGCGCGCAGCCGCCAACGCCAAGCCGGTGGTCGTGCTCAAAGCCGGGCGCAAAAAAGCCGGTAACCAAGCCGCCCAGACCCACAGCGGCACCATTGTGGGCAGCGACGACGTGTTTGACGCCGCCCTGCGACGCGCCGGCGCGGTGCGGGTGCGCTCGTTCGTCGAGCTGTTTTCTGCCGCCAAATGCCTGGCCTCGCGCTACCGCCCGGTGGGCAAGCGCCTGGCCATCGTCACCAACGGCGGCGGCCCCGGCGTGCTGGCGGCCGACTGGGTGAGCGAAATCCACCTGGAACTGGGCCGCCTGGCACCCGACACCGTGAAGGCGCTGCAACCCCAGCTGCCCGCCCTGGCCTCGCTGTGCGACCTGATCGACCTGTCTGAAGAAGCCACACCGGCGCACTACCAGGCCGCCATCGACGCCGCCGGCCACGACCGCAGCATCGACGGCGTGCTGGTGGTGCACTCGCCCAAAGCCGGCACCAACGCCGCCGACGTGGCGCGCGCCATGGCCAGCCTCAAAACCCAGATGAGCAAACCGCTGCTGTGCTGCTGGATGGGCGACGCCTCGGTGATCGAAGCCCGCGAAGTGCTGGCGGCCGCCGCCATTCCCAGCTTTCGCACGCCCGAAGCCGCCGTGGGTGCCTTTGGCAACATCGCCAGTTTTTACGAAAACCAGCAACTGCTGCAGCAAACGCCGCCGCCATTGTCCACCCTGGCCAAGCCCGACATTGAAGGCGCGCGCCTGCTGATCGAAAACGTGTTGACCGAGCGCCGCAAGGTGCTCACCGAAATGGAGTCCAAGGCCCTGCTCTCGGCCTTTCACATCCCGGTCACACAGACCATTCTGGCGCGCAGCGCCAACGAAGCCATGATGATCGCCACCCAGCTGGGCTACCCGGTGGCGCTCAAGATCGATTCACCCGACATCAGCCACAAAAGCGATGTGAACGGCGTGGCGCTCAACGTGATGAACGCCGTGGGTGTGCGCGATGTGTACAACACCATGATCCAGGCCGTGGCCAAAGCCCAGTCCGGCGCCCGCATCAACGGCGTCACCATCCAGAAAATGGCGCGCAACAAACGCGGCCGCGAACTCTACATCGGCCTCGTCACCGACGACCCGTTTGGCCCGGTCATTGCCTTCGGCGCCGGCGGCACCATGATCGAGCTGATCAACGACCGCGCCATGGAACTGCCGCCGCTCAACCAGTTTCTGGCCCGCCGGCTCATTGACCGCTCCCGCGTGGCCGAAACCCTGGGCGAATGGCGCGGCGCCGGCGCGGTGGACATGGATGCGCTCGAACACGTGCTGCTGCGCGTGTCAGAAATGGTGTGCGAACTGCCCCAGCTGCGTGAAATGGACATCAACCCCATCATCGTGGACGCATCGGGTGCGGTGGCGGTGGACGCGCGCATCGTTATCGACAACGCGCCCGCCACCGCCCGCAACTACGCCCACCTGGCCATCCTGCCCTACCCGGCGCGTTACGAGCAGGTCTGGCCGCTGCGCGGCGGTGGCGAGTACACCATCCGCCCCATCCACCCCGACGACGCCCAGATGCTGCAAGACCTGGTGCAACACCTGTCGCCCGAAAGCCGGTATTTCCGCTTTGTATCGTCGCTCAAAGAGCTGCCGCCATCCATGCTCTCGCGGCTCACCTTGATCGATTACGACCGCGAAATGGCGCTGGTGGCCATCCACCGCACCCGCCAGCCTGGCCCAGGGGGCGAACCGGTGGAAACCGAGCGCATCGTGGGCGTGTCCCGCTACATCACCAACCCCGACAAAGCCAGTTGCGAGTTTTCGCTGGTGGTGGCCGACGATTTCAACGGCAAAGGCCTGGGTTCGCGGCTCATGCTGAGCATCATGGAAGAAGCGCGCGACAAGGGTTTGACCGAAATTGAAGGCTTGGTGCTGGCGAACAACCCGGGCATGCTCAAGCTCATGAAAGGCTTGGGCTTTGCAGTGAAAACCTTTGCCGAAGACCCGGACTTCAAGTTGGTGACGCACGCCCTGTAGAGCCAGGCACGTTTTCCTATCAAAACCGCCCGTCCTGGCGGTTTTTTTTCGCCTTCGGGTTCCCGCTTCTTATCTCTCTATAGCTTTAATACAAATTAGTAGCAGTAGTAGAGGGGGCCGTTTTGTGTGGACAAGCCGGTTTTCTTCAAGCGGGACAAGCACTTGGGTGCTGCCAAAGCCTGTGCAGACGGCCCTGTTTCCTGGCAACCGAAAAGGGGACAACTGGGCCAAGCGGCGGTCTTCTGTGGATAACCCCGTGGTTATTAAAAAGTTACCCACAAGGTTGTGATCAACCTCTTTCGGAAGCCGTTTTTTTCGGGCCAAAACACCGGTTTGGGCCGTTGTTACCGACCCGCCAGCCTCTGAGACCTGGGAAATCCATGGTTATGAAGGTCCCGAGCGTCTTCAACCCCCCAGGCGCCCGGTCTTGCCAAGCCAGGTGATTGCCCTGCAGGGCGTTCATCACGCGCTCAGGCATCTGCCGCGCCTGATCGGTCCCGGCCCTCCCAGCACCCCGCTCGGCCGCTTCCAGGCGCTCACAACCGCCCTGGTGGGCATGGCTGAACCGTTTGAACATTGAAATCAACTGCCGCAAAGGACCTGGTACACGCAAAGGGTCATGGAACCGATGGTTGCGTCAGCCGAAAAAAATCAACTTTTTGCCTACCAAGGTGTTGGCCGGCAACCCAAAACGGCGCAAAAAACGGGTTTTCGGTTCCCGCTTCTTATCTCTCTATAGCTTTAATACAAATTAGTAGCAGTAGTAGAGGGGGCCGTTTTGTGTGGACAAGCTGGTTTTCTTCAAGCGGGACAAGCACTTGGGTGCTGCCAAAGCCTGTGCAGACGGCCCTGTTTCCCGGCGACCGAAAAGGGGACAACTGGACCAAGCGGCGGTCTTCTGTGGATAACCCCGTGGTTATTAAAAAGTTACCCACAGGGTTGTGACCAATTGCTTTGGCAAGCCAGTTTTGGGCTGTCGTTTCGAGCGGCCGTGGCGCGTTTTTCAGTGCAACCGCGCCAGTTGGGCAAAACCGGCGGCGAGACCCAGTCCGTGCAGCAACACCGCTATGACGCTGAGTACCAGAGCAGGTTTCAACCTGTCGGGTTGGTGCATGTGTTGTGCCAGCCATCCAGCAGCCGCCAGGGAAAACGGCAAAGAAACCAGCCCCCACAGCGCCTGGCTTGGCGGCACCAACAGCCAGACGCCGGCCACCAACCACAGGTGAGCGCCGAGCGCCAGCACGGCATACAACGCGCTGGCCTTTACGGGACCAAGCCTCACCACCAAGGTGCGCTTGCCCACTTGGGCATCGGCTTCAGCGTCCGGAAACCCGTTGATCAGCAGCAGCGCTGCCACCAGCAGCGCAAAACCCAACGCTACCCAGGCGGGTATGGGGAAAAAGTGGCGGCGCTGCACATAGTCCGCGCCCACCACCACCAGAAACCACACGAGTGCCACCGTCAGTTCGCCCAACCCGCGAGACATCAACCGCAGCGGTGGTGCCGAGTAAGCCCAGGCCAGCACCAGTCCCGCCAAGCCCAGCAGCAACACACCACCACCGGCTTTAGCCGCCAGCAGCAGTCCGGCCGGTACCAGAAACAACACCAGCGCGAAGGCCAGTTCGGCGGTTTGCCGCTCGGTCGCCACGCCGGTCTGTATCAGCCGCGAACCGCCTGTGAACGGAAAGATGCCCCGCTGGTTGGCCGAATCTGCTCCATTGCGTGCGTCGTGCAGGTCGTTCAACACATTGCCTGCCGCGTGTGCCAGCACGGCCAACGCGGTGGCACCGAGCGCCAGCGGCAGGTCGAGCCCGCAGCCGCAGGCTGCAGCGGTTGCGGTGCCCAGCACACAGGCCACCACCGTGAGCCACAAAAACGCCGGACGTGTCATGCGCAGCCACACCAGCGCCTGCCCCAGGCCCGGGTCAGGCGGTTTCTTTTGGGGTTGGCGCACCGCAGAGGCTTTGGGCAGAGGTTTCATACCGATCAAGTGTGTGGCGATGCAGCCCAACGCGCCTTGTCCAATCGCAAGCCCAGCCCAGCGCATGCGTCTGGCCGCGGGCCCGCCATGGCGCTGGTCGCTCACACTTGGCTACAAGCGCTCTGTAGCGGTGCGGTACCCGGCTGTTAAGATGCCAGCGCTTGGTGGCGGGCCTGAACGGTGATTCGAGCCCGTTGCTTTTTCCCCTGGAATCCCCGGTTTTTGAGTCTGTTGCCCCACCCATGTCCGTTGCCCTCGCTGCCAACGCGCCTGCCACCTTCGAGATCAAGAGTGCCAACCTGCCTCTGGTGGCCTTGCTGCTCAAATCTGCCGACCTGGCCCGCCTGAGCACCGAATTTGCCCAGCGGTTTGGTGACATGCCCGACTTCTTTGACCACGACTCGCTGGTCATCGACCTGTTCCCGTTGCAAGTGGCCGAACCCGACGCCAGCCTGGACTTTGCAGCGCTGGTGCACCTGCTGCGCCAATACCGGCTGACCCCGCTGGCCGTGCGCGGCGGCAACGAAGCGCAAATGGCCGATGCCATTGCCGCCGGCCTCACTCCGGCGCCCGACGCTACCGTGCAGCGTGCAGCGCCAGCCCCCGCAGCCAGCACCACCGCAGCGCGAGCCCCAGAGCCGGTGGCAGCACCGCAGCCTGCTGCAAGTGCCCTGGTCATCGACAAACCCCTGCGCTCGGGTCAGCAGGTCTATGCCCGCGGGCGCGACCTGGTCGTGATGGCCATGGTCAACCCTGGTGCAGAAGTCATTGCCGATGGGCACATCCATGTGTACGCGCCGTTGCGCGGCAAAGCCATTGCAGGTGCGCGCGGCAACACCGATGCGCGCATATTTGCCCTCAGCATGGCACCCGAGCTCATTTCCATTGCCGGCATTTACCGCACCAGCGAAGTGGCCCTGCCCGACGCCGTGCTGGGCAAGGCGGCCCAGGTGCGCCTGGTGCCGGGCCCCGACGGTGACAAGCTCGTGATCGACCCTTTATCGGTGTAACGCCCCAGGCCACCCGCCCGTTGCACCCCGCACCCCTTTTGCATTTGAAAGAACCCGCACCATGACCAAAATCGTTGTCGTCACCTCCGGCAAAGGCGGGGTGGGCAAAACCACCACCAGCGCCAGCTTTGCCACCGGCCTTGCCCTGCGCGGTCACAAAACCGCTGTGATCGACTTCGACGTGGGCCTGCGCAACCTGGATCTGATCATGGGCTGCGAGCGCCGCGTGGTGTACGACCTGATCAACGTCATCCAGGGTGAAGCCAACCTGAACCAGGCGCTCATCAAAGACAAACAGTGTGACAACCTCTTTGTGTTGGCCGCCAGCCAGACGCGCGACAAAGACGCCCTGAGCCAGGAAGGCGTGCACAAGGTACTGACCGACCTCTCGGCCATGGGTTTTGAGTACATCGTGTGCGACTCGCCCGCCGGCATTGAAACCGGCGCGCTCATGGCCATGCACTACGCCGACGAAGCGCTCATCGTCACCAACCCCGAAGTCTCCAGCGTGCGAGATTCCGATCGCATCCTGGGCATGCTGGGCAGCAAGACGCAGCGCGCCATTGACGGCAAGGAGCCCATCAAGGAGCACTTGCTTATCACGCGCTACAACCCCACGCGCGTGGCCGACGGCCAGATGCTGTCGCTCGAGGACATCCAGGACATCCTGCGTATCAAGCTCATCGGCGTCATTCCTGAGAGTGAAAACGTGCTCACCGCTTCCAACCAGGGCACGCCGGCGATCCACCTGAAAGGCACCGACGTGGCGGAGGCCTACAGCGATGTCATCGACCGCTTTCTGGGCGCCGACAAACCGCTGCGCTTCATCGAAGCCGAAAAGGCGGGCTTCTTCAAGCGTGTGTTTGGAAGGAAATGAGCATGTCGTTCCTGTCCTTCTTGCTCGGCGAGAAAAAGAAAACCGCCAGCGTCGCTAAAGAGCGGCTGCAGATCATCCTGGCGCACGAGCGCAGCGGCCGCAATGCCGCAGAGCCCGATTACCTGCCCGCGCTGCAGCGCGAACTGGTGGCCGTGATCAGCAAATACATCAAGATCAATCCGGACGACATCAAGGTCATGCTGGAGCGCCAGGACAACCTGGAAGTGCTTGAGGTCAAAATCGAACTGCCTGATCGCAAATAAGCCCCAATCACCAGACGGGTCTGCCCAGACAAAAACCCCCTGTTTTGCTGGGTTGCATAACAGGGGGTTTTTATTGGCTACACCAAAGCAAAAAGGCTTCAAAACATGGTTTTGAAGCCTTTTCTACTGGACTCAGCACAGGGCTGTGTCAGCTGGGGTGCAACGGCATCGCTGCCGTTGACTGGGATTGCAGGGCTTAGTAGCCGCCGCGACCGCCACCACCGCCGTAGCCGCCACCGCCGGAGCGGTCGCCGCCGTAGCCGCCGCCACCACCGGAACGGTCACCACCGTAGCCGCCGGTACGGGGAGGACGTGCCTCCATCGGACGAGCTTCGTTCACGGTGATGCTGCGGCCGCCGAGCGACTGGCCATTCATGCCGTTGATAGCAGCTTGTGCTTCAGCGTCATTGCCCATTTCGACGAAACCGAAACCTTTGGAGCGGCCGGTGTCGCGCTCCATCATGACTTTGGCGCTGTTGACAGAGCCGAATTCGCTGAACGACTGTTGCAGGTCTTCGTCGCGAACGGTGTACGGCAGGTTGCCGACGTAAAGTTTATTGCCCATGGGGACTCCTCAAAAATACATAAAACAAAGCGATGGGGTCCCGAAAGCACAACAAACCAAAAAAGTACCGCCGTAGCGCGCGAAACTGACCGATCACCTAACTTGCACGGGCAGCGAAACCGCCCGAACATTTGGATTATGCGCCTTTAAACGCGCCGTGATGAAATTCTTGCCGCATACCGTTGCTGGCTGGATAAAAAGTGGTTCACGTCAAGGCGCAACGCCACCGGCCCAAGCGGGCTTTTCGCCCTGCGTTTCGCTTGCCCTTGTTCAGCCGCGCACACGCCTGACGGGCCGTCTATCATCCGGCCATGCTGATCGAAACGCTGGGCGCTGCCCGAGACATGGGGCGGCTCAATCAAATTTTGGGTGTGCTGATTCGCCATGGTTTTGGCGACAGCGTGCGCCGCCTGGGCCTGGCCGACCGGCTGGAAAGCGCGGGCCACGCTCTGAAATGGGAACATGCGGCCGACCTCGCCCGGCTTGAACCGCCGGTGCAGGTGCGCTTGGCCATTGAAGAACTCGGCCCCACCTTTGTGAAGCTCGGCCAGATCCTGGCCGGCCGTGCCGACCTGTTTGGCCCTGAATTCATTGCCGAATTTGAAAAACTGCACAGCCATGTGCCCGCTGTGCCGCTGGACACCTTGCGCCCCCAGCTGCGCGAAGACCTGGGCGGCGAACCCGAAGACGTGTTTGCACGCTTCGACCCCGAGCCCCTGGCCGCGGCTTCCATTGCACAGGTGCACCGCGCCCAGCTCAAAGACGGCACCGAAGTGGTCGTCAAAATTCGCCGCCCCGGCATAACCGACACCATTGAGGCCGACCTGCGCCTGCTGGGCCGCATGGCCGCCGTGGCCGAGGCCGAGATACCCAACCTCAAGCCCTACCGGCCCCAGCAACTGGTGCGCGAACTGGCGCGCTCCCTCAAGCGCGAGCTGGACCTGGCCAGCGAATGCCGCAACGCCGAACGCATTGCTGCCAATCTCGCACCCATGCCCTGGATCGTGGTGCCCAAGGTCCACTGGCAGCACACCACCGAGCGCGTCAACGTCCAAGACTTTGTGGGCGGTGTCGCCGGCAACGACCTGGCTGGGCTCGACCTCAACGGCTTCGACCGCAACCTGCTCGCCCAACGTGGCAGCCAGGCTGTGCTGAAAATGATCGTGCAAGACGGTTTTTTCCACGCCGATCCGCACCCCGGCAATGTGTTCTACCTGGAAGGCAACCGCATCGCCTTCATCGACTTCGGCATGGTCGGGCGCCTTTCGCAGCGCCGGCGCGAAGAGCTGCTCAGCCTGTTGCTCGGTCTGGTCGAGCGCAACCCCCAGACCGTGGCCGACGTGTTGCTTGACTGGACCGGTGACGAACACGGCGTCAACCTGGCCGTGCTGGAAACCGAAATTGAAGCTTTCGTCGACCAGTACCACGGCACCCCGCTGGCCCAGCTCAACCTGGGCCAGATGCTGGCCGACGTGACCACCATCTTGCGCGAACACCACCTTGGCCTGCCGTCTGACATGGCTCTGCTCATCAAAGCCTTCATCACCCTGGAAGGCATGGGCCGCGGGCTCGACCCCGAATTTCACATGACCACCGAAGCCCTGCCGCTGTTGCGCCAGGTGGTGCGCGCCCGCTACCAGCCCAAGGTGGTGGCCAACCGCGCCTGGCAAACCCTGCGCCGCACCCTGGCCGTGGCCGAACAGCTGCCACACGACGTGTCGCGCCTGCTGCGCAACGCCCGGCGTGGCCGCATGCACGTGGGCATTGAGCTGGCCCACCTCAAACGCGTGGGCGACCAGATCGACCGCGCCGCCAACCGCCTCACCATGGCGCTCGTCATCGCTGCGCTCATCATCGGCTCGTCCATCGTCATGACCGTCAAAGGCGGCCCGACCCTCTTCGGCCTGCCCGCTTTCGGCTTCATCGGCTTTGCCAGCGCCTTCGTGGGCGGGCTGTGGCTGGTGCGCGCCATCTGGCGCAGCAGCAAGGGGCGCGATGTGGGGGAGGGGGATTGACGTGTGATGCGCTATCTTGGCTTTTGAGTTACCACACAACAATCGGGGGGAAGAAGCCATGGGCTTGCAGGACAGGGACTACATGCACGAGCCGCACCGGCGCGATTCACCATTCACGCCACCCCCATCCACCGCGCCGTCTGGCTTGTACATCTTCTTGATCCTTGCATTCTGCGCATTTGCCTTGTTCAAGGGCTACGAATGGCTGCTTGAGCGGCAAGCCAAGCCGCAACCGATTCGACAGGTGAGCCCGGTGCCGTTGGTTGTTCGGCCACCAGTGGTGACCGATACACCGTCAGCTGCCGCGCCCCTGCGACAGTGGGTGAAGTGCATCGTCAATGGCCAGACGCTGTATTCAGATACCGACTGCGCTGGCGGCACCCTCGTAGCGCGCTCCGTGGTCCCCGAAGCACCTCGGCAGCCTGCTCATACATCGACCGGTGTGACCACGCTTTTCCATTGCAAAGCCTACAACGGCGGCACTTTTTGGGCCCGCTCGCATTGCAACCAGCACAAAGCGTTGGTCGACCGCATGGTGAACGTGCCAGGCAGTTTGCCGTTTGATCAGCAAGTGAAAATGGCTGAAGGCATCCGCCTCGCTGCGGCGTCCACCGAACCAGGTCAGCGCTCCGTCTCCAATCGGGTAGCAGCACCAACCAACAAGAACGCATGCACGGAATTGGAAAACCGGATCGCTGATTTGGATGCAACGGCAAGACAACCCCAGACTGCCGAGTCTCAAGATCGGCTCCGTGAGCAGCGCAAGCAGGCGCGAGACCGGCAATTTGCCCTGCGCTGTTGATCAGCGCATCAGCGCATCAGTGGATCAAGGGAATGCCCAGTGCGCTCAAGTAATCAAAAGTTGAGTCGTAAAAACTGTGAGTCCGGGTCTTGTCGATCTCATCGCCCTCTGGCACCACGATGACCATGCCTTGTCGTGCGCGGGTCAGCAAAACCCGGTAAGCGTTTTTCAGAAATGACTGCCGATCGGCCTTGTGAATGTTTTGCCATCGGCTGCCCACAAACGAATGGTGTGTCCATCCATTCAGTGTGTATCGAAAATCGGCGTCCCACACGACGCATGCCCAGTCGAGTTCAAGGCCTTGCACCTGAAACTCTGTGGCCACGTCTTCCAGGTAATAGGATGAACGAACGTCGTCTTTGTTGTCGAGAAACCAGTGGACTGGATCGGTCGCAACGCGCACATCAATAGCGTGTGGCTTCAGTCGCAGCGCTTGAGAAGAAACCACCATGCCATAGCGCTCTGAACCTCTGGCTTGTGTTCTCAGCCATGTTTTCGCTGCAGGCACCGAACGCGTCAACACGATGGGATAGCGGTTTTGAACGGAGGCAAAGGTCTGCTTGGCAGCTTCGCTATCCAAATCCAGCATGTGCTTGACCCATGTCGACACATGTTCGGCCCGAAAGGAGCGCATAGACACGCTCAGATGCAGATCGTTGTTGATGCTCACACGCTCTTTTGCCCTTATAGATAAGGCCCGTTAAAGTCTGAACTTTGTCTAATTTTCGCGATCAGAGTGTCATGGAAAAAGAAAGCGCAAGAAGTCAGACACTGGAGCAACTTCACGAACGACGCAAACAGGTCGTGAGGCTGTACAGACAAGGCACCAAGATCATGCAGATCGTCACGATGACGGGGCTGAGCTACCCGACAGTGCGAACGGCTATCGATCTGTTTGACGCTGGCGGCTGGGGTGCGATACGTCCCGCTGTTCGTGGACGAGCCAGAGGCGATGGCCGGGTGCTCGGTCAGGCGCAGGAAGACACCATCCAGCGCCTGATCATCGACAAACGCCCCGAGCAGCTCAAGATGGATTTCAGCTTGTGGAGCCGGGCCGCAGTGGGTCAGCTCATCGAACAGGAATTTGGCATCAAGCTGCAAGTGCGCAGCATCGGCAAGTACCTCACCCGCTGGGGCTTCACACCGCAAAAGCCCATCAAGCGCGCTTACGAGCAAAGCCCTGCTGCCGTGCAGGCTTGGTTGGAGGGCGAGTACCCCGGCATTGAGCAGCGCGCCAGGGCCGAGGGGGCCGAGATTCACTGGGGCGACGAGACGGCCTTGGTCAACACCGATGTGCGCGGCAGGAGCTTCGCGCCAGCGGGCAAAACACCGGTGGCCATGGCCGTGGGCGGCACCCGTCAAAAGCTCTCCATGATTGCCACGGTGACCAACCAGGGCAAGACGCGGTGGATGATCATTGACGAGGCTTTCGATGCTGAGAAGCTCATCGAATTCCTACAAGCTTTGATCAAGGACGCGGGTAAAAAAGTCTTTCTGATTCTGGACAACCTGCGGGTCCACCACAGCAAGCTGGTGAAGGCTTGGGTGGCTGAGCGGCAGGACCAGATCGAGTTGTTCTACCTGCCCAGCTACAGCCCACAGCTCAACCCAGAGGAGCGGCTCAATGCGGACTTGAAGCAGGAGATGGGCAAGCGCGTGCCGGTGCGAACCAAGGCCAAGCTACGCGATGCGGCCAACGATCACATGGCGATGCTGGAGCAAAACCCCGAGCGCGTCATGAGCTACTTCCAGGACC
>NZ_JBVPZC010000024.1:0-58451 GCF_055702805.1 Hydrogenophaga sp. LT287
GGCAACGCTGATTAAGTACTGCTCGAGCGTGGTGTTTACCTGTACCGTTGCAGTACAGACGAACAGGCAGATGAAGATGAAACAGCAAACCCTTGCCATGGCCGCCGATCAAGCTGAAGGTTTTGAGCCTTACCGCAGGCCGACCAGGCGCGATACCTTCCTGGCCACGATGCAGCAGATCGTGCCCTGGCAGGCGTTGTGCGCGGTGATCGAGCCTCACTACCCCAAGGCCGGCAACGGGCGTCCACCGATCGGGCTCGAGCGTATGCTGCGCATGTACTTCGTGCAGCACTGGTTCAACCTGGCCGATGAGGCCTGCGAGGATGCGCTACTCGACAGCACCGCGCTGCGGCGCTTTGTCGGCATAGACCTCGGGCGCGAGCGCGTGCCCGATGCGACCACGCTGCTGAAGTTTCGCCGCTTGCTGGAGACGCACCAACTGGGCGAGGCCTTGTTTGCCAAAGTGGGAGAGGTGCTGCAGGCGCAGGGCATGAAGGTCGGTACCGGCACCATCGTGGACGCCACCATCATCGGCGCACCGAGCTCGACCAAAAACGCAGACAAGCAACGTGACCCCGAGATGCACCAGACCAAGAAGGGTCAGCAGTGGTATTTCGGGATGAAGATGCACATCGGCGTGGACAGTCGCAGCGGGCTGGCGCACAGCGCCGTGGTGACAGCGGCCAACATGCACGACAAACACCCGCTGCCCGATTTGCTGCACGGCAACGAGCAGCGCGTGTACGGCGACAGCGCCTACGCTAGCCAGAAGACGCTGATCGCTTCCAGGGCGCCCAAGGCCAAAGACTTCACCAACCAGCGCGTGCGCAAGGGCGGTGAAGTCGATGAAGCCGAACGCTCGAAGAACCGCAACAAGTCCAGAATCCGGGCGCGGGTCGAACACGTCTTTGCAGTGGTCAAGCGGCTGTGGGGCTTTGCCAAGGTGCGCTACCGGGGGCTGGCCAAGAACGCCACGCGCTCGTTCGTGGCGCTGGGATTGGCCAACATCTACCTGGCGCGTCAGCGCCTCATGGGATGAGTGCGTCTGCAGCGCACGCCAAACGCGTGCACAAGGTCGAAATGGCCCTGAAACGGTACGAAATCCACTTGATTTGACCTTGCTTCTCGCATGGCGCAATCAGGAGGCAACGGGTCGCTGGATCGACCGCTTGTTCAGCGTTGCCTTAGGTGTTACACGGCGCGTGTTAGGCGGTGCAGGGCCAAAACGCGGGCGCACAGCCCCCGTACCGAGCGCAGGTGTGGCAAAACAGCATCAGCTTGTGCGAAATGTCGCAATTGCTGGTGGGGCCAGCGCCCCGTGTCCCAGCGGCTCGGGTCCCCGCCGCAACGTCCCGGCTTCAGGGCAGCAGTTCAAAGGTGGCGCTGGCGCACAGGTACCCGTTGATCTGCAGGTCGAGCCGGTGCGGGCCGGGGTAGAGCTGGCGGGTGGTGACGGGGCGCAGGCTGTGGCGTTTGTCCAGCGTTCGTGTGGCGCCGGGTTCCAGCACCAGCTTCCAGCCCTTGAACACCTTGGGGCTGGTGCTGCCGTTGGCGCGCACGTGGTGCACCGCGTAGTCCACCACCAGCGGCTGCGGCGCTGTTGCGGTAGAACGCAGCGTCACATGCAAGCCCACGTCTTCCCCCACGCGGGCGTGGTCGGTAGACAGGCTCAGCACGGCGTCACCCACCAAGCCCTGCCCCAGCCCCCAGGCCTGCAGGGTGGGCGCATGGCCTTGCTTGATGAGGCTGCGGCTGGCGTGGCGCAGCAGGGCGGTGCGCTCGGCGCTGGCACCTGGCTGGTGTTCACGCACCCAATCGGTCACCAGCTCGGGGTGGTCTTTGGCAATGTCGTTGAGGTGGTTGGCCACGCTGCGGCGCACGTAGGCGCTGGCGTCGTCTTGCAGCGCACGCAGCAGGGGCAGCGTGGGTGTGGGGTCGGCCACCAGCGCTTGCAACCGCAGGCCCCAGGGCAGGCGCGGGCGCGAGCCTTCGCTCACCAGCCGGCGCACATGCGCGCTGGGGTCGTTCACCCAGGTACCGAGGGTGGCCAGCGTGGTGTCGGGGTGTTGCTGGATGAACGGGCGAAGCGCGAATTCAGCTGAGAAGCGCTGCGTCAGCGCGTGCAGGCAGGCCAGCGCGCGGGGCACGTCGGCCATGCCTTGGCGGACCACAAATTCGCCCATGGACCAGACCACCCAGCCCGAAAGCCCGCTGTCACTTTGCACCCCGCTCAGACCGCTGGGCTCGCCCGCGGCATCGAGCGGTGTCGGGTCCGCCAGGCTGGCCTCCAGCACGGCGGCTGCGTCGGCAAAGTTGGCGGGCAGTGTGGCTTGCAGCGCGTCAGCCAGGTGCATGGCCCGGGCCTTGAATTCGAGCGCGTCCAGGCCGTGGTTCGCTTGCCGCTCAAATTGCTGGCGATCAAACGCGGGCCAGGCGCGGTGCAGATGCTCGCTGGCGCGTTCCACCGTGCGGTTGTTGATGAAATTTTTAAAGGGTTCGGCCATAGGGCGCCAGGTCTTTGCGATCGTGATCGGCCGGGGGCTGGCTCAAGGGTGTGCCAGCCGTTGCAACAAACCGGCCAGCGCGTGCGCCACCGTGGCCTGGCGCACGGCCGAGCGATCGCCCGCAAAATGCTGGCGTTCGGTGAACACGCCCGTGGGCGTGGCCCAGCCCAGCCACACCGTGCCCACCGGCTTTTCAGCGCTGCCGCCCGTGGGGCCGGCGATGCCGGTCACGGCCACCGACCAGTGCGCGTGGGCGTTGACCACCGCGCCGGCGGCCATGGCTCGCGCCACCGGCTCGCTCACCGCGCCGTGGGCCTCGATCAACGCGGCCGGCACGCCCAGCATCTCGCACTTGGCAGCGTTGGAATAGGTGACAAAACCACGCTCGAACCAGTCGCTGGAGCCGCTGAGGTCGGTGCAGGCGCCGGCGATGAGCCCGCCCGTGCAGCTCTCGGCGGTGGCCATGAACTGGCCTCGGGCTTTGAGCGCGGTGGCGAGTCGTGCGACCAGTTCGGGGATGGTGGACATGTCAGTATCTCCAGAGGGCAATGACCAGCAGCGTGCAGAGCGCCGCCGCAAAGTCGTCGAGCAAGATGCCAAAGCCACCGCGCGGGCCGAAGCCTTTGAAGGTCTGGTCAGCCCAGGCCATGGGGCCAAACTTCACCGCGTCAAAAAATCGAAACAGCGCAAACGCGGCCAACTGGCCCCAGAAACCGGTGGGCGACACCAGCCACAGCACCAGCCAGAACGCGACCACCTCGTCCCACACGATGTGGCCTGAATCGGCCACGCGCATGTGTTGCGCCGTGACGGTGCAGGCCCACCAGCCCACCAGCGTGCCCAGGCCGATCAGGGTGGCCCAGGCGGGGTCTGACATGAACGGCTGCAACACCACAAACGCTGCCCAGGCCCAGAGCGTGCCAGCGGTGCCGGGGGCGAAGCGGGACAAGCCCGACCCCGCGCCGAGCGCAATGAAGTGGGCCGGGTGGGCCAGCACGAAAGCCCAGGTGGGCCGGACCATGGGCGCCCTGGCCGCGCCAGGCTGTGCCGGCGTGCCGGTGGGGGTGTCGGGTTCAAGCATGCCTGTGATTATGGCGAGGTGGCCACGGTCGCCAGCGGCTCGGCTCGTCAGGCGAAGTGGTCAAAACCGCGCGACACCAGCGCCACCGGTTGCCCGGCCGCGTCCAGCAGCCGCAGGCCAGGCGCCGCCGTGATCTGCCCGATGCGCTGCACCGGTGTCTGGCTGGCCTGGGCGGCGGCTTCAATGGCGGTGCGGTCGGCGGGGGCGGCCGTGAACAGCAGTTCGTAATCGTCGCCGCCGTTGACCAGGCAGTCGAGCTGCAGCGCTGGCGGCAGGGTTTGCAGGTCGGGGGCCACGGGCAGGCGGGGCAGTTCAATGTGGGCGCCTACGCCGCTGGCTTGCAGCAGGTGGCCCAAGTCGCCAGCCAGGCCGTCGCTCAGGTCCAGCGCGGCATGGGCCAGGCCGGCCAGCGCCTGGCCCAGAGCCACGCGCGGCGTTGGGCGCTCGAGCCGCTCGCGCAGCCGGGGCAGGGCGCCGGCGGCGGTGTGTTGCAGCGCCCAGGGTGTGCCCAGCAGCAGCTCCAGCGCCAGCCGGGCTTCGCCGGTGCGCCCGCTCAGGTACAGGTCGTCGCCCGGTTGGGCCGCACCGCGCCGCAAGGCTTGACCGGGCCGCAGTTCGCCCAACACGGTGATGCAGATGTTGAGCGGGCCGCGGGTGGTGTCGCCGCCCACCAGCGGGCAGGCGTGCGCGTCGGCCAGGGCAAACAGGCCTTGCGCAAACGCGCTGAGCCAGGCGTCGTTGGCACTGGGCAAGGCCAGCGCCAACGTGAAGCCCAGCGGGCGGGCGCCCATGGCGGCCAGGTCGCTCAGATTCACGGCCAGCGACTTGTGGCCGAGCGAGGCCGGGTTCATGCCGGCAAAGAAGTGGCGCCCTTCCACGAGCATGTCGCAAGAGACGGCCAGCTGGTGGCCAGGCGCTGGCTGCAGCAGGGCGCAGTCGTCGCCAATGCCGAGCGCCACCTGCTCGGGCAGTGCCACACCCGGGCGCTGAAAGTGGCGCCGAATGAGTTCGAACTCACCCATGCTGCGCGGGGGTGGTGGCGGGTGGTACGTGGTCGTCCGCTGCGGGCGCAGGCAGGTCGCTGTCGGGTTCGTCGGGCAGCGGGCGCGGGGGCAGCAAGAAGCTCAGCGGCGCGATGCGGATGCGCCGCCAGATGGCCGCCCGGATGCGCTGGCGGTTGACTTCGCTGATGCTTTGCGCGCGCAGCGCCAGGCGAAACGCCAGGTAGAAGCTCACCGCCAGGTTGATCGGGCCCACCAGCGCGATGCCGGCCACGGCCCACCAGAAGGCGGGCTCGGTCAAAACCCCCAGGCCCAGCGCAGCGGCCGCGGCGGCGGCCTGCCCGGCCGACAGCGTGACGTGGCGCACGTCCAGTCCCAGCCCAAAAAAGGCGGCAAAGGCCGGCACCAGGCCGAGCATGAAACCCAGCGAAATATTGGCCGCCAGGCCCGACACGTTGCTGCGCAAAAACGTGGCCCAGCGAGCAGCGCGGGCCGGCCCCAGCACGCGGGTGAAGCGCGGGTTGTGCCGCACGGCCGAGTCCAGCTTGTGAAACACAAACCAGTTTTCGACCCAGCCCGCCACGATGCTGGACGCAAACAGCAGCACGCCCGTGAGCGCGGCGAACAGCAGGGTGGGGCCCAGCAGGTGCAGGTCGTGCAGCACATGCTGCGCTTTGTCGACGCTGATCATGGACGCGTCGGTGGCGAACTGCAGCCCCAGGCTGATCAGCAGCACCACCGGCATCACCAGGCCCACGTTGCCCACAATGGACGCTATTTGCGAGCGAAACAGGTTGGCCACTTCGTCCACAAAGCGGCGCACCGCACCCGGCTCTCGAATGTCTTTGAGCTTGGCCACCATGGCCGGGGCGGTGACCGCGGGTTGCTTGGTGGCCACGGTCAGGTGCAGCAGCTGGATCAGCACGAAAAAGAACGCGTAGTTCAGGCCCGCAGCAAAGCCCGCCCAGAACGCCGACAAACCCAGCGCATAGAGCGAAAACTTGACCCAGGTGGTGAGGCCAATCACCGCGCCGCCGCCCGCGGCCTTGCCCAGCATCTGGCGGTATTCGGCGGCGTCGCGGGTGATGTAGTGTTCGCCGC
The DNA here is from genome assembly GCF_055702805.1 of Hydrogenophaga sp. LT287. Lineage (NCBI taxonomy): Bacteria > Pseudomonadati > Pseudomonadota > Betaproteobacteria > Burkholderiales > Comamonadaceae > Hydrogenophaga > Hydrogenophaga sp. LT287. The sequence continues at coordinate 5,688 of NZ_JBVPZC010000024.1, forward strand.
TTTCGGCGCTGCGTTCGGCCACTTTGGCCGCCGTCAGCTGCGAGCTGCTGGCAATGAGCGCGCGGATGCTGCGGTTGTCTTGCCCTACCTGCGCCAGGTCGGCCAGCAAGGCGGCGGTGGCGCGCTCGGGCTGCTCGGACTGCAGGCAGTCCAGCAGTTCCTTGATGCGCACAATGCGTTCGCGCAGCTGGCGCAGCCGAAACACAATGCCCACCGACACACCGTGCGCCTCCAGGTGCGAGTACACGGTGTAGGCGGCGTGGCGGCAGGCGTCGAGCTGGTCGCGCAGCTGCGCGGCCGCTGCCAGCGCCTGGGGGCTGTGTGGGCCGTGGTGCTGCACCGCCAGACGCAGTACTTCAAAAGACGAGGGCAGCTCATGAAACGGCCGCCCGGCCTGTGCCTCGGCCGACATGCGCACCCGGATTTCAGACGCAAAGCCGGTGGCGCTGACCTGGCTCACGCAGAAAATGAGCGCGTCCATGAGCGCGGTTTGCCAGAAACCGGCCGCTGCGGGGTTCGCGCCGTTGTGCGCCGCCTCGCCGGGCGCGATCAACAGCCGGCGCAGGCGCTCCAGCGTGGCGGTGTCCAGCGCCTTGAGCCACAGCACGTCAAACCGCGTGGGCAGCAGCAAGCCAAACAGTTCGGCCAGATCGGTGGTTTCGGGTGTGCCGGGCAGCACCTTGCGGCGCAAGCGGTGCGCCAGTTCGCTCAAAAACGCGGTGCGCGGGGCAAAACCGTAGTCGGCCAGCAGGGGCGTGGCGTCCACGCTGCCCACAAAGGTTCGCCACCAGGCGTGCCAGTCCGTTTGCCATTCGGGGCGGGCTTGCACCGCGTCCAGAAACAGGCGCACGCGCGCCACGCTGGCTTGGGGGTCTTGGGCGTCGCCGCGCACCCAGTGCAGCAGCTCGATCAGCCACAAATGGCGCTGCGCCAGCGGTGCTTTGGCGTCTAGCGCGTCAATCAGCTGGGTCAGTTCCATGCGGTGGGGGTGTGGGGGCGCTCCGAAGAGCGAGGGCCGTCAGTGCAGCACGCGGGCCGGGCCTTCACCCGTGCCTGACGCGTTGGCATGCAGCGCGAATTCGGGCACTGGGGCTTCGAAGCGTTCACCGTCTTCGGCCACGCAAAAAAAGCTGCCGCGCATGGTGCCATTGGGGGTGTGCAGTCGGGTGCCGCTGGTGTATTGAAACGATTCCCCCGGGCGCAGCAGCGGCTGGTTGCCCACCACGCCCAGGCCCTTCACCTCGTCGGTGTGGCCGCGCGCGTCGCCAACGACCCAGTGGCGCGCGATCAGCTGCGCCGTCACGTCGCCGGTGTTGGTGATCGTGATGGTGTAGGCAAAGGCGTACAAGTCCTCCTCGGGCGACGACTGCTCGCTGAGGTACTGGGGCTCGACTTCACAGGTGAACTGGTATTTCGACATGGTCGGCATGTTACCGCGCCGCAGCAAGACCTTGTCAGGCCTGCGAAAATGCGCGCTGTCGCCATTTCAACGCCACCCAAGCCACCCACGTCATGTCCCACACCTACCGCATTGCCCCGTCCATCCTGTCTGCCGACTTTGCCCGCTTGGGTGAAGAGGTGAAAAACGTCATCGCTGCGGGCGCCGACTGGATCCACTTCGACGTGATGGACAACCACTACGTGCCCAACCTGACCTTTGGACCCATGGTGTGCCAGGCGCTCAAGCCCCACGCCAAGAAGCCCGACGGCACGCCGGTGCCGATCGACGTGCACCTGATGATCCAGCCGGTGGACGCGCTGGCGGGTGCCTTCATTGACGCGGGCGCCGACCTGGTGAGTTTTCACCCGGATGCCAGCGCCCACGTGCACCGCAGCGTGCAGGCGATCAAGGCCAAGGGCTGCAAGGCCGGTCTCACCTTCAACCCGGCCCAGCCGCTGGACGTGCTGGACTACCTGATCGACGACATCGACCTGATTTTGATCATGAGCGTGAACCCGGGCTTTGGCGGCCAGAGTTTTATTGACTCGGCGCTGCGAAAGATTGAAGCCGCCCGCAAACGCATCGAAGCCAGCGGCAAGGACATCCGCCTGGAGGTGGACGGCGGCATCAAGGCCGACAACATCCGCCGCGTGGCCGATGCCGGTGCCGACACGTTTGTGGCCGGCAGCGCCATTTTTGGCAAGCCGGACTACAAGCGCGTGATCGACGACATGCGCCAGGCCCTGGCCTGATGTTGTCCAACATCCAAGCCGTGATCGTCGACCTGGACGGCACGATGGTCGATACCCTGGGCGACTTCGAGGTGGCGCTCAACCGCACCATGGCCGACCTGGGCCTGCCCGGCGTGGACCGTGCGGCTGTCGAGCGCACGGTGGGCAAGGGCTCGGAGCACCTGATCCGCAGTTTGCTGGCCGAGCAATTGCGCCGGCCCGAGGTGATCGGCTGCGGCGAAGCGTGCCCGGCCATGAGCGTGGACGCGCTCTTTGATCGCGCCTGGCGCCAGTACCAGCACCACTACCTGAGCATCAACGGCCAGTTTTCTGATGTGTTCGCGGGCGTGGAAGAGGGCTTGCGCGCCATGCAGGCGGCTGGCCTCGGCATGGCGTGTCTGACCAACAAGCCTTTGGCGTTTGCGCAAGACCTGCTCAAGGCCAAGGGGCTGGACGGCTTTTTCAGCCAGGTGTTTGGCGGTGACAGTTTCGAGCGCAAAAAACCCGACCCGTTGCCCCTGCTCAAAACCTGCGAAGCGCTGGGCTCGCTGCCCGCACGCACCGTGATGGTGGGTGACTCGCAAAACGATGCCCTGGCGGCCCGGGCCGCCGGTTGCCCGGTGGTGCTGGTCACCTACGGCTACAACCACGCCCAGCCAATTGCCGACGCGCCACACGATCGCTTGATCGGTTCGCTGGCCGATTTGCTGAGCTGACCGCTGACCGCGCAGCGTGGAGGCTCTTCAGGGCTTCTTGCCGCCCAGCAGCGCGTCTCTCAGCTGCCAGTCGGCCGGCTTCGGCCCGAGCCAGATGCGCATCAGCGCGTTGAAAAACTCCGGCTCCTTGAACGGCTCGCCTTCAACCTGGCCCTTCACGGTGAGCACCGTGCCGGTGCCGGGCACCCAGTCCAGCACAAAGGTTTCGCCTTCTTTGAGTCGCTTGTGGTCGGTGAACACCTGGCTCATGCGCATCACGCCCGGGATCAGCTTGGAAAAAGCCGAGCGGTCCATGTTGTCTTCCATGCCGCGTGAAAACAGTTTGCCGAGTTCGCCCGAATCGATGTCGCGCAGCATGGTGATGGTCAGGCGCTTGGGGCCGGGAGCGGCCAACACGCCGTCGGTGGTGGTGGCTTTCTGGCTCAGGTACAGGCCGGCGGTGTACACCTTGAACACCGCCTTGTAGCGCACCCCGGCGCCGTTGAGCTGCAGGGTGCTGCCGTGGGCGGTGATGCGGTCTTCCAGCTGCACGCCGCTCACCTCCACCGTGGCGGCGTCTCCGGCACCGGGTGCCCAAGCCAGACACAGCGCCAGCAGCGGGGCCAGCAGCGAGAAACGGGGTGTGTTGGGGTGTGTCATCGTCGTGGGGTCTGCCGAGAAGCAGCCGGAAAGTTGCATAAAAACGAACGGTCGTTCGTAAAACTGCATTTTGACCAGCCGGGCCCCTGAAATCAACAGGGTTTTGCCGGGGGGCGCTGCGGGTGGCCTGAAAGCCGTCGTCATGTGCGCGGCAGCTTTGCTACACTTTCAACCCATGTTCAACACACGCACAACCCTCACGGGCAATCTGCCGAGCCGCAATGGCCGGGGAGCCTGGCCCTGGCGCAAGCCAGCGTAAACGTGCACTTCCCCCCGGCGGTGCGCAGGTTCCGGTCTGCACCATGGACCCCCGCCCGCGCCACCCCACTCCCCGAACCCGGCAGCGCGCCTGACCGGGCACCCCAGAAAAACGGTTTCCCCCGCTGCGGCGCAGCAAGAGGCCGATGGAGCGTCTGAACATGATCACCGAACTTGAATTCAAAAGCCTGGCCAGCCAGGGCTACAACCGCATCCCGCTGATGGCCGAAGCGTTTGCGGACCTCGAAACCCCGCTGTCGCTGTACCTCAAGCTCGCCCATGGGCGCGGAGACGGCAAACACAGCTTTCTGCTCGAATCGGTGGTTGGCGGCGAGCGCTTTGGCCGTTACAGCTTCATCGGCCTGCCGGCGCGCACGCTGCTGCGGGCCAGCGGCTTCGGCGCCGAGGCCAAAACCGAGGTGGTGCGCGACGGCGCCGTGGTGGAAACGAACCACGGCAACCCGCTGGACTTCATCGCCGCCTACCAGCAGCGCTTCAAGGTGGCGCTGCGGCCCGGCCTGCCGCGTTTCTGCGGCGGCCTGGCGGGCTACTTCGGCTACGACGCGGTGCGTTACATCGAGAAAAAGCTCGAAGCCAGTTGCCCGCCCGACACCCTGGGCTGCCCCGACATCCTGCTGCTGCAGTGCGAAGAGCTGGCCGTCATCGACAACCTCTCGGGCAAGCTCTACCTGATCGTCTACGCCGACCCGGCCCAGCCCGAGGCCTACGCCAATGCCAAGAAGCGGGTGCGCGAGCTGAAAGAGGCGCTGAAATACTCGGTGAGCGCGCCGGTGGTCAAACCCAGCCAGAGCTACCCGGCCGAGCGCGACTTTGCCAAGGCCGACTACATCGCCGCCGTGGAGCGCGCCAAAGAGCTGATCGCCGGCGGCGACTTCATGCAGGTGCAGGTGGGCCAGCGCATCAAGAAGCGCTACACCGAAAGCCCGCTCAGCCTGTACCGCGCGCTGCGTTCGCTGAACCCCAGCCCGTACATGTATTACTACCACTTCGGTGACTTCCATGTGGTGGGCGCCTCGCCTGAGATTCTGGTGCGCCAGGAGCAGGTGGACGAGGGCCAAAAGGTCATCATCCGCCCGCTCGCCGGTACCCGCCCGCGCGGCGCCACGCCCGAGAAGGACAAGGCGACTGAGATCGAGCTGGTGAACGACCCGAAAGAGCGCGCCGAACATGTGATGCTGATCGACCTGGCGCGCAACGACATTGGCCGCATCGCCAAAATCGGCAGCGTGAAGGTGACCGAGGCCTTTGCGGTGGAGCGCTACAGCCACGTGATGCACATCGTGAGCAACGTGGAGGGCACGCTGCTGGACGGTATGAGCAACATGGATGTGCTGAAAGCCACCTTCCCGGCGGGCACGCTGACCGGTGCGCCCAAGGTGCATGCCATGGAGATCATTGACCAGCTGGAGCCGACCAAGCGCGGCCTGTACGGCGGTGCCTGCGGTTACCTGAGCTACGCCGGCGACATGGACGTGGCCATCGCCATCCGCACTGGCATCATCAAAGACCAGATGCTCTACGTGCAGGCCGCCGCTGGTGTGGTGGCCGACTCCATTCCTGAAATGGAATGGAGAGAGACCGAGCACAAGGCGCGCGCGCTGCTGCGTGCGGCCGAGCTGGTGGAAGAAGGCCTGGAATAAATCAGGAGGGAAGTATGCAGATCGAAGTCAAACACCCAACGGTCGAAGAAGTCTTCAAGGAGTCTTTCTACGAAATCCCCGCTTTTCAAAGGGAGTATGTCTGGAAGGCCCCACAGGTCAGTTCATTGCTGAACGATGCGTTCGATGCCTTGTTTGATGAAAACGGATCTGCCACAACCGGCGAATACTTCATTGGTAGCATTGTGGCGTATCTGGATTCGGATAGAGTCTTTCAGCTGATTGATGGACAGCAGCGCATCACAACCTTGTTTCTTGTGTTGTGCGCCATACGTGACAGACGCAAGGCACTGAACGACGTCGAATCCATCGGGTTTCTTGAAGGCATGATCAAGGATCAGTATCAAAAGCTTGACGGAACAACGGGTGCCCGGCTTCGCTTGAGGCCGTTGTATGAGGATGCCGGGGATGTGCTTGATGCTCTGGCGCACGGGAAGGCAGCAGCACTTGGCGACGGACAGCGTTTGCCAAACTCCGCACGCAATATGTTGCAGGCATACGAAACTGCATCGGAGTTTCTGCTGGAGCAGTTTCAAAGCGATGTGAATGCTATTCGAAAGTTTCAGGCGCACATGACCAAGCGCGTAAGGCTGGTGCGCATACAAACGTTGGGCATCAGTGACGCGCTGAGGATATTTGAAACGATCAACGACAGGGGTGTGGGTCTCAATGCGTTGGACCTGCTCAAAAACCTGTTGTTTATGCAGGTTCCCAAGGACGAGTTCGACAAGCTGACAACTGTCTGGAAGGAGATGGTGCATACCATTGAGAAGACCGGGCGTGGTGAAAAACCGCTGCGTTTTCTGCGGTACTTCGTGTTGGCTAATTTTCCTGAAGCGCGCAAAAAAAACAAGCCGCTCACGGAAGATGATTTGTACGAGTGGTTGTCTGAGCACAAAGAGAAAATTGGAATTATCAGTGAGCCGATTGCGTTCGCGAAGCGATTGCAAGTGTCTGCCATGGCATACAAGCGCTTCGTTGCAGAGCCTGACGTTCCGCTGTCCAGTATCTACGCCCTGTCGGGCCGAGCGCGGCAGCATTTGATCGTGCTGTTGGCCTGTCAGGAGTTGACAGCGGAGGCGCTGCGTGTGGTCACGGGGCATCTGGAGCGTTTGTTTGTGACATATGTGTTGGCGCAAGAGCCGACCAAGGTCTTGGACGCCATATTTGCTGACATTGCGCCCAAGTTGGGGGGCTGGATCGTACAAAACAAAACCAATCCGGAATTTGATAGTCTGTTGGACGCTTGGATGCAAGTCTGGATCAACAAGGAAATCCAGCGACTCTCTCCCCGGGTTTCTGCGTCTTTGGATCGGTTGGGCTTGGAGCGGAAGCTGACTTGCCGGTTCCTGCTGTGCCGCCTAGCGCAGTACCTTGAGTCCTTGGCAGGCTCGCCGCTTGGTGAGGCACGCGTGGCCCATTTCACAAAGTTTGAAGTCGAGCATGTGTTGCCGAACAATCCCACGGTGGCATTGCGCGAGTCATTCGACAAAGTGGCTGACTATGATCGCTACAAGTCACTGATGGGAAACCTCACATTGCTGGAAAAGCCGATCAATGCGTCTTTGGGGCGCGATTATTTTTCTGTCAAACAAGCGGCGTATGGCAACTCCGGTTTGTTCATGACAAAGTCCTTGGCTAAGTCCCAGGCTGTTGGAGTCAATACCAGCTATGTCAAAGCCTCGCAATGGCTGAGTCAGCACGATGACTGGAACAGTCAGGCCATCGATCTCCGACAACAGGAGTTGAAGCGATTGACCTTGAGGTTGCTTTCAATTGAGGAACCAGGAGTGACGGTATGAAGGTTTTGATGGTCGATAACTACGACTCCTTCACCTACAACATCGTGCAGTACTTCGGTGAACTCGGTGCTGACGTGACCGTGGTGCGCAACGATGAGATCACGGTGGACGAGATCCAGCGTCGGCTCGATGCCGGCCAGATCGACCGCCTGGTGATTTCCCCCGGCCCCTGCTCGCCGGCTGAGGCGGGTATTTCGGTGGCAGCCATCCAGCACTTCGCGGGCCAGTTGCCGATCCTGGGCGTGTGCTTGGGCCACCAGAGTATCGGCGCAGCCTTCGGCGGCAAGATCATCCGTGCGCAGGAGCTCATGCACGGCAAGACTTCTCAGATCACCACCACGCAGGAAGGCGTGTTCGCCAACCTGCCGGAGCAGTTCACGGTCAATCGCTACCACTCGCTGGCCATCGAGCGCGAGACCTGCCCCGACTGCCTGAAGGTCACGGCCTGGACGCCCGATGGCGAGATCATGGGCGTGAAGCACAAGACGCTGGCGATTGAAGGCGTGCAGTTTCACCCCGAGAGCATCCTGACCGAGCATGGGCACGCGATGCTGAAAAACTTCCTGGAGCAGAAGATATGAAGCACCCCCTGCGCCGCTTCGCTCGCCTTGCAGGCCGCGACATCGCCAGAGGCGATGCCTCCTGGTTCTGTCCAAGCCTGCGCAGGCAGGCTTGGGAGCCGCGGTCCTCGGCCCCCTCTCTCGCCTGCGGCGGGAGGGGGACGGCACCAGCGGCCTGGCAAAGCCAGTTCCGCGGTGCCACTGGCCAAGTACTTGGTGATCCTGAAAGGACAGTTGATGTTGGTTGATCTCAGAAGCGACACCGTCACGCAACCCACCGCCGCCATGCGCGCCGCCATGATGGCGGCACCCCTGGGCGACGATGTGTTTGGCGACGACCCCACGGTCAATGCGCTGCAGGAGCGCATCGCCGCCATCACCGGCAAAGAAGCCGCGCTGTTCATGCCCTCTGGCACGCAGAGCAACCTGTGCGGCATCCTGGCACACTGCGGCCGGGGCGACGAATACATCGTCGGCCAGTTGGCACACACCTACCGCTACGAGGGTGGTGGCGCGGCGGTGTTTGGCAGCGTGCAGCCACAACCGCTGACGCAAGACGCGCAGGGCTGCATGGCGCTGGCCGACATCGCGGCCGCCATCAAGCCCGACGACCCGCACTTCGCGCGCACCCGCCTGCTGTGTCTGGAGAACACCTGGAACGGCCATGTGATGCCTGACGACTACCTGCGGGACGCCACGGCACTGGGGCGTGAGCGTGGGCTGGCCACGCACCTGGACGGCGCGCGGGTGTTCAACGCCGCGGTGGCCTCGGCTGCTGCCGGGCAGGCCGCGTTCAGCCGCTTGCGCGAAATTGCCGACCATTTCGACAGCTTGTCGGTCTGCTTCAGCAAGGGCCTGGGCGCGCCGGTGGGTTCGGCTTTGTGCGGCTCGCAGGAGCTGATTAACCGCGCCCGCCGCATCCGCAAGATGGCCGGTGGCGGGCTGCGCCAGGCCGGTCTGCTGGCCGCCTGTGCCCTGCACGCGCTGGACCACCATGTGGAGCGGCTGGCAGATGACCACGCCAACGCGCGGCGCCTGGCCGAGGGTCTACGAGGCATCGATGGTCTGATGGTGAAGTCGGCTGAAACCAACATCGTGTTTGTGGATGTGGCCGGCGCCCGCGGGCCCGCGCTGCTCGACTTTCTGAAAGCGAATGGCGTGCTGGCCACAGGCCTGATCGGCTTGCGCTTCGTCACCCACCTCGACGTGGACGCGGCCGGCATCGATCACACCATCGCCACTGTGCGGCGCTTCTTCGCCGAAGCGCCGGCTGAGACCGCCAGTGCCATGCGCACCGGCCCCTACTGAACACCTGACAGGCGCGTTGCATGCCAGATACCCCGCAACTCCTGATGTTCATCGCGGCGGGCTGGTTGCTCAACCTCACGCCCGGTCCCGACGTGCTCTACATCGTGAGCACCGCGCTCAAGAGCGGGGTGCGCGCCGGCATGGTGGCCGCGTCGGGCATCGTCAGCGGCTGCTTCGTGCACGTTTTTGCGGCAGCGCTCGGCGTGGGCGCGCTGCTCGCCACCTCGGCCACGGCGTTCACCGTGCTCAAGTGGGCGGGCGCCGCCTACCTAGTGTGGATGGGCGTGAAGCTGCTGCTGGCCAAAGGCGGTTCGCCGGTGGTGCCGGCGGCCGGCGCAGCGGTGCGTGAACCGGCCGATCTGGGTCGTATCTTTCGCCGGGGTTTCCTCACCAACGTGCTCAATCCCAAGGTGGCGCTGTTTTTCCTGGCGTTCGTGCCGCAGTTCATCGCGCCTGGCACGCCCGACAAGGTCACCACCTTCCTGCTGCTGGGCCTGCTGTTCAACCTCAATTCGCTGCCGATCAACTTTGGCTACGCCTGGCTCGCTGGCTGGGCTTCGCAACGCGTAGGCGCTGTGCAGCGCACCTTGCACTGGCTGGACCGTGCCGCCGGCGCCCTGTTTATCGGCTTTGGCCTCAAGCTGGCCATGTCGGACAATCCCGCTCAATAAGTCAATGGAGTCACCCATGCCCCACAGCCACAAGATCACCCCGCAGGAAGCCTTGCAACGCACCATCGAGCACCGCGAGATTTTTCACGACGAGATGCTGCACCTGATGCGCATGATCATGAGCGGTGAGATGTCGCCGGTGATGATGGCGGCCTTCATCACCGGCCTGCGCGTCAAAAAGGAAACCATCGGCGAGATCACCGCTGCCGCGCAGGTGATGCGCGAGTTTTCCACCAAGGTGCACGTGGCCGACAAGACCCACCTGGTGGACATCGTGGGCACGGGTGGCGACGGTTCACACACCTTCAACATTTCGACCTGCTCCATGTTTGTGGCGGCAGCGGCGGGTGCCAAGGTCAGCAAACATGGCGGGCGCAGCGTCAGCAGCAAGAGCGGCAGCGCCGACGTGCTGGAAAGCCTGGGCGTCAACATCAACCTCACGCCCGATCAAATTGCGCGTTGCATCGAACAGGTGGGCGTGGGCTTCATGTTCGCGCCCAACCACCACCCCGCCATGAAAAATGTGGCGCCGGTGCGCCACGAGCTGGGCATGAAGACCATCTTCAACATCCTGGGTCCGCTCACCAACCCGGCCTCGGCGCCCAACATCCTGATGGGTGTGTTCCACCCCGATCTCGTGGGTATTCAGGTGCGTGCGTTGCAGCGCCTGGGCGCTGAGCACGCGGTGGTGGTGTATGGCCGCGACGGCATGGACGAGGTGAGTCTGGGCGCGGCCACCATGGTGGGTGAGCTGAAAAACGGTGAGATCACGGAATACGAAATCCACCCCGAAGACTTTGGCCTCACCATGGCCAGCAACCGCACCCTGCGCGTAGAAACGCCCGACGATTCCAAGGCGATGCTGATGGGCGTGCTGGAGGCCCAGGATGCGCCCGCCATTCGCGCCGCGCGCGACATCGTGGCGCTCAACGCGGGCGTGGCGCTCTACGCGGCCAACGTCTGCGACGACATGGCGCAGGGCATTGCGCAGGCCCGCCGCGCCATTGAGTCCGGCGCGGCGGCCCGCAAGCTCGCCGAGTTGACCGCATTCAGCCAGCTGAACACGGCCAGCGTGGGCCCCTGAGTGGCGCAGGCACCATGCCCGTCTGGCTACAAAACGAAGGCGCCTGGATCGCGATCGGCATCTCACTGCTGTTCGTGGTGGCGGGCTGGGTCATGCACCGCCTGTTTCTGCGGATCCTGAAAAACCCGGTGCCCCCGCCTGCCAGCCCGCCGAATCTGACCGAAAAACCCAACGCAGAGAACCCAAAATGAGCGACATCCTCCAGAAAATCGTGGCTGTGAAGCACGAAGAGATCGCCGCTGCACAGCGAAAAAAACCGCTGGATGTGGTGCGCTTCGACGCCGAGAGCCGCGTGCTCACGCGCGACTTTGAAGGCGCCTTGCGGGCCAAGATCGCCGCTGGCCAGGCGGCCGTCATTGCCGAGATAAAAAAAGCGAGCCCCAGCATGGGCGTGATCCGCGAAGACTTCATCCCCGCCGACATTGCTCAAAGCTACGCCGCAGGCGATGGGCAAGTCAGCGCAGCCTGTCTGTCGGTGCTCACCGATCGACAGTTTTTCCAGGGCAGCCCCGACTACCTCAAACAAGCCCGTGCCAGCTGCGACCTGCCCGTGTTGCGCAAAGACTTCATGGTCGACCCCTACCAGGTCTACGAGGCCCGCGTGATGGGAGCCGACGCCATCCTGCTGATCGCCGCCTGCCTGGATGACGCGCAAATGGCCGACCTGGAGGCGCTGGCCCTCAGCATGAACATGGCGGTGCTGGTGGAGGTGCACGACCGCGAAGAACTGCAGCGCGCGCTCAAGCTCAAGACCCGCCTGCTGGGTATCAACAACCGTAATCTGCGCACGTTCGACGTGACGCTGAAGACCACGCTGGACATGCTCAACGATGTGCCCGCCGACCGTTTGCTGATCACCGAGTCTGGCATCGTGTCGCGCGCCGATGTTCAAACCATGCGCAGCGCGGGCGTGCACGCCTTTCTGGTGGGCGAGACCTTCATGCGCGCCCCCGAGCCCGGCCTGGCGCTGGCCGAGCTGTTCTCCTGAGCTGGAAGCCCATGCAGGCTGTGCTCAACCTGGATGGCGCAACCGATGCCGCACCCAGCCCGGCAGGCCATGACCTGATCGATGCTGGCCTACAGCCCGGCTGGGCGTCCATCATCGAGGTTTTTCGCCATTCGGTTGAAGGTGTCCGTTTGCAGACTTTTTTGCAGCAGCGGCGTGCCGCGCGTGCGGTGATCTATCCGCCGCAACCCTTGCGCGCGCTCACACTCACAGCGCCCGATGCGGTGCGGGTGGTCATTCTGGGTCAAGACCCGTACCACGGGCATGGACAGGCCGAGGGTCTGGCCTTTTCCGTGGCACCCGACGTCAAGCCACCGCCCAGTTTGCGCAATATATTCAAAGAACTGCAGCGCGATCTGGGGCTGCCTCTGCCCATAAACGGTTCCCTGGTGCGATGGTCAGAGCAGGGCGTGCTCCTGCTCAACACCTGCCTCACGGTGGAGGATGGCCAACCGGCCAGCCATGCCGGCCAGGGGTGGGAAGCGCTCACCGATGCGGTGATTCGCCATTGCAGCGACGGTGGCCCGCCCAAGGTCTTCCTGCTGTGGGGTGCCCACGCGCAAAAGAAAGCAGGCCTCATCGATGTCAGCCGCCACGCCGTGTTGATGGCCAACCACCCATCGCCCCTGTCGGCCAACCGCGGCCCCGCGCCTTTCATAGGATGCGGTCACTTTGGGCGGGTCAACCAGTGGCTCATCAGGCAAAAAAGGACACCCATTCGGTGGTGACTCTGCGACATTGCTCAGAAGACTGGTGCAACTCGTGAAAACCATGGCATAATTCTGGGCTGCGCTACGGAGGGGTGGCCGAGTGGTTAAAGGCAGCAGACTGTAAATCTGCCCGCTAACGCGTACGCTGGTTCGAATCCAGCCTCCTCCACCAGCAGTTGATGTGATCTAGGAGCGATTGGGATGTCGCGCTCAGGGTTGTCCGGACTATGTGGTTCTGGTTTCTTTGTGCGGGAGTAGTTCAATGGTAGAACCCCAGCCTTCCAAGCTGATGACGCGGGTTCGATTCCCGTCTCCCGCTCCAGATTGTGTTGACGGCTGGTTCGTTTTTACAGGCGATGCAGTAAATTTTCTGAGGTGTCCAGTTGATCTGGGTGCCTTGGCCCTTGTGGCTCAGTGGTAGAGCACTCCCTTGGTAAGGGAGAGGTCGCGGGTCCGATTCCCGCCAAGGGCACCATATTTGTTCTGGTGTTTCGGCAATTTTGATTTTGGAGCTGAAAAATGGCAAAAGAGAAATTTGAGCGGACCAAGCCGCACGTCAACGTTGGCACCATTGGTCACGTTGACCACGGTAAAACCACCCTGACTGCGGCCATCACCACCGTGCTGTCGGCCAAGTATGGCGGCTCCGCCAAGGCCTACGACCAGATCGATGCGGCTCCGGAAGAGAAGGCCCGCGGTATCACCATCAACACCGCCCACGTGGAATACGAAACGGCCAACCGCCATTACGCCCACGTTGACTGCCCCGGCCACGCTGACTATGTGAAAAACATGATCACCGGCGCCGCACAGATGGACGGCGCTATTCTGGTGTGCTCGGCCGCTGACGGCCCCATGCCCCAGACCCGCGAGCACATCCTGCTGGCCCGCCAGGTGGGCGTGCCTTACATCATTGTGTTCCTGAACAAGTGCGACATGGTCGACGACGCCGAGCTGCTCGAGCTGGTGGAAATGGAAGTGCGCGAGCTGCTCGACAAGTACGAGTTCCCTGGCGATGCCACCCCCATCATCCACGGCTCTGCCAAGCTCGCCCTCGAAGGCGACAAGGGTCCCCTGGGTGAAGAGGCCATCATGAAGCTGGCTGAAGCGCTGGACACCTACATCCCAACGCCAGACCGCGCTGTGGACGGTGCCTTCCTGATGCCCGTGGAAGACGTGTTCTCCATCTCCGGTCGCGGCACCGTGGTGACCGGTCGCATCGAGCGCGGTATCGTCAAAGTCGGCGAAGAAATCGAAATCGTTGGTATCGCCGACACCCAGAAGACCACCTGCACCGGCGTGGAAATGTTCCGCAAGCTGCTGGACCAGGGTCAGGCTGGCGACAACGTCGGTATCCTGTTGCGCGGTACCAAGCGCGAAGACGTGCAGCGCGGCCAGGTGCTGTGCAAGCCCGGCACGATCAAGCCACACACCCACTTCACCGGCGAGATCTATGTCTTGTCCAAAGACGAGGGTGGCCGTCACACGCCGTTCTTCAACAACTACCGTCCACAGTTCTACTTCCGCACGACCGACGTGACCGGCTCCATCGAGCTGCCAGAAGGCAAAGAGATGGTGATGCCTGGTGACAACGTGTCGATCACCGTGAAGCTGATCAACCCCATCGCCATGGAAGAAGGCCTGCGCTTCGCCATTCGCGAAGGTGGTCGTACCGTTGGCGCCGGTGTGGTTGCCAAGATCATTGCCTGATTGCCCATAGCGGGGTATAGCCAGTAGGGGTATAGCTCAATTGGCAGAGCGTCGGTCTCCAAAACCGAAGGTTGTAGGTTCGATTCCTACTGCCCCTGCCACCAAACAGGATCAAGCAGTCGCCTGACGCCTCTGTTTTGTGGTTAACAAGCCCACCGAAGTCGTTGTGACCTCTGGTGGGCTTGCGTGTCTCAAGCTTCTGGCTTCGGTGGCGCGAAATTTTGTAATGCATTGTCTGGATTCTCATGGCCACTTCCGAAGTTCAAACCGTCAACACCAGTGCCGACAAGGCCAAACTGGCCGTCGCTGTTGCGTTGTTGCTCGGTGGCTTTGTTGCGTTCTATCTTCTGTCTGCCCAAGGTTCGCTTGTGCAGTGGGGCGCGCTGATCGCTGCAATGATCGCCTCGGTGGTGGTTTTTGGCGTTTCGGAGTCGGGCAAGCAGTTGCTGGCTTTTGGCCGCGATGCATGGCGTGAAACCAAGAAGGTGGTCTGGCCTGCCCGCAAAGAGGCGATCCAGATGACGGCCTATGTGTTTGCGTTTGTCTTTGTGATGGCGCTGTTCCTCTGGTTGACCGACAAGACCCTGGAATGGGTGTTTTACGACCTGATCTTGGGCTGGAGATAATAATGAGCGATCAACAAAGCCCTGTGACCGACGGCGTTGCAGCAGAAGGCATGCGCTGGTATGTGGTGCATGCCTATTCGGGCATGGAAAAAGCCGCTGAGCGCAACATTATCGAGCGCATCAACCGCGCTGGCATGCAAGACAAATTTGGCCGCATTTTGGTGCCCACCGAAGAGGTGGTCGAGATGAAAAACGGCCAACGCCGCACCACGGAACGCAAGTTCTTCCCCGGCTATGTGCTGGTGGAAATGGTGATGGACGACGACACCTGGCACTTGGTGAAGCACACCAACAAGGTGACCGGCTTTGTGGGTGGTGCCAAGAACCGTCCTGCTCCGATTTCTGAAGAAGACGTTCAGAAGATCGTCAACCAGATGCAGGAAGGCACCGACAAGCCCCGCCACAAGGTGGAGTTTGTGGTGGGCGAATACGTGCGCGTCAAGGAAGGCCCGTTCACCGACTTCAATGGCACGGTGGAAGAGGTTAACTACGAAAAGAACAAGATGCGCGTGTCGGTGACCATTTTTGGTCGTGCAACGCCCGTCGAGCTGGAATTCAGCCAGGTGGAGAAGACCTGAGTCTTCCGCTGAAAGAGCGGACATTTTTTAAACTGCCGTGGCGTTAGGCCGTGGCAGCAGCAACCGCAAGGGTCGGCCCGAAGCGGTTGTTGGTATTTTTGTGATTCGGGCCGAAAGCCGCGAGGAGGCTGCAGTTTGCAGCCGCTTGGACTCGCAGGAGCAAAACCATGGCGAAAAAAATCGTCGGTTTCATCAAGCTGCAAGTGCCAGCTGGTAAGGCCAACCCTTCCCCACCAATCGGTCCAGCGCTGGGTCAGCGCGGACTGAACATCATGGAATTCTGTAAGGCGTTCAACGCCCAGACCCAAGGCGTTGAGCCCGGTCTGCCGTTGCCCGTGGTCATCACGGCCTTTGCAGACAAGAGCTTCACCTTCATCATCAAGACGCCGCCTGCGACGACCCTGATCAAGAAGGCTATCAAGCTGGACAAGGGTTCGCCTGTGCCCAACAAGCAGAAGGTTGGCAAGATCACCCGTGCTCAGCTCGAAGAGATCGCCAAGGTCAAGATGAAAGACATGACCGCTGCCGATGTGGACGCCGCTGTGCGCACCATCGCCGGTTCGGCCCGCTCGATGGGCGTGATTGTGGAGGGTGTGTAAATGTCCAAGCTGACCAAAAAACAGAAAGCCTTTGCCGGCAAGGTTGACAGCATGAAGCTGTACGCGCTGACCGACGCGCTGGCCATCATCAAAGACTGCGCCAACGCCAAGTTTGACGAGTCCATCGACGTGGCGATCCAGCTCGGCGTGGACGCCAAGAAGTCGGACCAGGTGGTGCGTGGCGCCGTCGTGATGCCCAACGGCACCGGCAAGACCAAGCGCGTGGCTGTGTTCGCCCAAGGCGCCAAGGCCGAAGAAGCCAAAGCCGCCGGTGCTGACATCGTCGGTATGGACGATCTGGCCGCCGACATCAAGGCTGGCAAGATGGACTTCGACGTGGTCATCGCTTCGCCTGACGCCATGCGCGTTGTGGGTACCCTGGGTCAGATCCTGGGCCCACGTGGCCTGATGCCCAACCCCAAGGTGGGTACCGTGACGCCTGACGTCGCTCAAGCGGTGCGCAACGCCAAGGCTGGCCAGGTGCAGTTCCGTGTGGACAAAGCCGGTATCGTGCATGGCACCATTGGCCGCCGTTCGTTCGACAGCGACAAGCTCCAGGGCAACCTGGTGGCCTTGCTGGACGCGCTGACCAAAGCCAAGCCAGCTACCAGCAAGGGTGTTTACCTGCGCAAAGTGGCGGTTTCGTCGACCATGGGTGTGGGCGTTCGCGTCGACATGCAATCCATCTCGGCCTGATCGCTTGAAGAAAATTCGGGTGCCCCGTCAACGGACGGGTTGCCTGGGTGTGGTGGGTCTGGGGTTTGGCGGCTTGACTGCCTGGCCCCAGAGCCATCCAAGACCGTTGGTGTTGAACGGTGCCTCCAGGGGCGCGGATTGACTTAATTGTGACAAGCCAACGCAGATGGCGATCCCGCTGCAGATGGAACAAGATTCCCGAAACAGTTGGTCGCTGCAATGAGGCGTGCTGAAGGCCGTTGGGCCGCAAGCACATTTAAGGAGTAGACCTTGAGTCTGAATCGCAGTGAGAAAGAAGCGGTCATTTCCGAAGTGACCAGCCTCGCCGCTAAAGCTCAAACGCTCGTGATGGCGGAATACCGTGGCATCACGGTCGCGAACATGGACAAACTGCGCGTCACAGCCCGCAGCAACGGTGTCAGCCTGAGCGTGTTGAAAAACACCCTGGCCCGCCGTGCCGTGGCTGGTAGCGCATTTGAAGTGGCCGCTGACCAGATGACCGGTCCGTTGATCTATGGCTTCTCTGAAGACGCTGTGGCTGCCGCGAAAGTGGTGGCCGACTTCGCGAAAACCAACGACAAGTTGGTCATTCGCGGTGGCGTTTACGGTGGGAAAGTCCTGGACGTCGAAGGCGTTAAGAAGCTCGCAAGCATCCCTTCGAAAGAAGTGTTGTTGGCACAGCTGTGTGGCTTGCTGATGTCGCCCATGTCGCGTACGGCCGTTGTGCTGGGCGCACTGGCCGCGAAAAAAGGCGAAGGCGCTGCCGCACCGGCAGAAGCTGCTGCAGAACCTGCAGCCGAGACCGCCGCACCGGCAGAAGACGCTGCCGCTGCTTGATGCACGGCACGTTCGTTTAAACCAATTGTTAGGAAATCAAAATGGCATTCGATAAAGACGCATTTTTGACCGCGCTGGACAGCATGACGGTCATGGAACTCAACGACCTGGTGAAAGCCATCGAAGAGAAGTTTGGCGTGAGCGCTGCCGCCATGGCCGCTCCTGCTGCTGCTGGTGGCGGTGCCGCTGCTGCTGCTGAAGAGAAGACCGAGTTCAACGTTGTGCTGCTGGAAGCCGGCGCCAACAAGGTCTCCGTCATCAAGGCCGTTCGCGAAATCACCGGCCTGGGCCTGAAAGAAGCCAAAGACCTGGTCGACGGCGCACCCAAGAACGTGAAAGAAGGCATTGCCAAGGCCGACGCCGAAGCCGCCATGAAGAAACTGGTGGAAGCCGGTGCCAAGGCTGAACTGAAGTAATTCGGTTCCCTTCAGGGGCTGGAGTGCTCGAAAGAGCCTCCAGCCTTTGGTGCTTTCAGAGCACACCCAAAAATCGGCTTCTGAACCGGTTTCTCAACGGCCTGCCGGCTCGTGAAAAACATCCAAGAAGTATTTTTGAGTGTCTTCTGACCCCGACTGCAGAAGACGACTTGGTTCGGGCCTGTGTGCAATGCACAGGCCGTCCGCCAATGGTTGGTAGAGGCCAGCCACCAAGCATGTCACCGAGCGTTTGATGCGCCCGGTAGGCAAGACAGTCGCCGCAGACCTCAAGCCCGGAGATCTCATGGCCTCAGCATCGAATTATTCATACACCGAACGCAAACGCATCCGAAAGAGTTTTGGCACCCGCGAAACTGTCATCGCGATTCCTTACCTCTTGCAGATGCAAAAGGACGCTTACACCGCGTTCTTGCAGGCGGACTCAGCGCCCAAAAAGCGCACCAACGAGGGCCTGCAGGCCGCGTTTGAAGCCGCTTTCCCCATCGTCTCGCACAACGGTTTTGTCGAGATGAAGTTCGTGGAGTACAACCTGGCCAAGCCAGCGTTTGACGTGCGCGAATGCCAGACCCGTGGCCTGACCTTTGCCTCCGCCGTGCGCGCCCGCGTGCAGCTGATCATTTACGACCGCGAGTCGTCGACCAACCAGTCGAAGGTGATCAAGGAAGTGAAAGAGCAGGAGGTCTACATGGGCGAAGTGCCCCTGATGACCGACAAAGGTTCTTTCATCATCAACGGCACCGAGCGCGTCATCGTGTCGCAGCTGCACCGCTCGCCCGGCGTGTTCTTTGAGCACGACAAGGGCAAGACCCACAGTTCCGGCAAGTTGCTGTTCTCGGCACGCATCATTCCTTACCGCGGCTCCTGGCTGGACTTCGAGTTCGACCCGAAAGACATCTTGTTCTTCCGCGTTGACCGCCGCCGCAAGATGCCGGTCACGATCCTGCTGAAAGCCATTGGCCTGACGCCGGAAACCATCCTGGCCAACTTCTTCGTCAACGACCACTTCCGTCTGATGGACAGCGGCGCCCAGATGGCCTTTGTGCCCGAGCGCTTGCGCGGTGAAGTGGCCCGTTTTGACATCACCGACAAGTCGGGCAAAGTGGTGGTGGCCAAGGACAAGCGCATCACCGTGCGCCATACCCGTGAAATGGAACAGTCCGGCACCACGCACATCAGCGTGCCCGAAGACTTCATGATCGGCCGCGTGGTAGCCCGCAACATTGTGGACGCCGACACCGGCGAGATCATTGCCAAGGCCAACGAAGAGCTGACCGAAGCCCTGCTGAAAAAGCTGCGCACCGCGGGTGTGCAGGACCTGCAGTGTCTCTACACCAACGAACTGGACCAGGGCGCCTACATTTCGCAGACCCTGCGCAGCGACGAGACCGCTGACGAGTTCGCCGCCCGTGTGGCCATCTACCGCATGATGCGTCCCGGCGAGCCGCCGACCGAAGACGCGGTGCAGGCGCTGTTCCACCGCCTGTTCTACAACCCGGACACGTACGACCTGTCGCGCGTGGGCCGCATGAAGTTCAACGCCCGTGCCGGCCGCGACGAATCGACCGGCCCCATGGTGCTGTCCAACGAAGACATCCTGGCCGTGGTCAAGATTCTGGTGGACCTGCGCAACGGCCGTGGCGAAGTCGACGATATCGACCACCTGGGCAACCGCCGCGTGCGTTGCGTCGGCGAACTGGCCGAAAACCAGTACCGCACCGGTCTGGCCCGCATCGAGAAGGCCGTGAAAGAGCGTCTGGGCCAGGCCGAGCAAGAGCCGCTGATGCCGCACGACCTGATCAACTCCAAGCCGATTTCCGCGGCCTTGAAAGAGTTCTTCGGCGCCTCGCAGCTGTCGCAGTTCATGGACCAGACCAACCCGCTGGCCGAGATCACCCACAAGCGCCGCGTGTCGGCTCTTGGCCCGGGCGGCCTGACGCGCGAGCGCGCTGGCTTTGAGGTGCGTGACGTGCACGTGACCCACTACGGTCGTGTCTGCCCCATTGAAACGCCTGAAGGTCCAAACATTGGTCTGATCAACTCGCTGGCCTTGTATGCCCGCCTGAACGAGTACGGTTTCATTGAAACCCCGTACCGCCGGGTGGTCGATGCCAAGGTGACGAACCAGATCGACTATTTGTCGGCCATCGAAGAAGGCAAGTACGTCATTGCGCAGGCCAACGCCACGCTGGACGCCGAAGGCCGTCTGACCGGTGACCTGATCTCCGCCCGTGAAAAGGGCGAGTCGATCCTGACCCCGGCCGACACCATCCAGTACATGGACGTGTCGCCGGCGCAGATCGTGTCGGTGGCCGCTTCGCTGGTGCCGTTCCTGGAGCACGACGACGCGAACCGCGCGCTGATGGGTGCCAACATGTCGCGCCAGGCTGTGCCCGTGCTGCGTCCTGAAAAGCCGCTGGTGGGCACCGGTATCGAGCGCGTCGCCGCGATCGACTCCGGCACCGTGGTGACGGCCAAGCGTGGTGGCGTGGTCGACCACGTCGATGCCACCCGCATCGTGATCCGCGTGAATGACGCGGAAGCGGTAGCCGGTGAAGTGGGCGTGGACATCTACAACCTCATCAAGTACCAGCGTTCCAACCAGAACACCAACATCCACCAGCGCCCCATCGTCAAAAAGGGCGACAAGCTGGGCAAGGGTGACGTGATCGCCGACGGCGCTTCGACCGATCTGGGTGAAATCTCGATCGGCCAGAACATGCTGATCGCCTTCATGCCCTGGAACGGCTACAACTTCGAAGACTCGATCCTGATCTCGGAGCGCGTGGTTGCCGAAGACCGCTACACCTCGATCCACATCGAGGAACTGGTGGTCATGGCGCGTGATACCAAGCTGGGCGCGGAAGAAATCACCCGCGACATTCCCAACCTGGCCGAGCTGCAACTCAACCGCCTGGACGACTCCGGCATCATCTACGTGGGCGCTGAAGTGCTGCCTGGCGATGTGCTGGTGGGCAAGGTCACGCCCAAGGGCGAGACCACGCTGACGCCAGAAGAGAAGCTGCTGCGCGCCATCTTTGGTGAAAAAGCCAGCGACGTGAAAGACACCTCGCTGCGCGTGGGCCAGGGCTCGCAAGGCACCGTGATCGACGTGCAGGTCTTCACCCGTGAAGGCATCACGCGCGACAAGCGTGCCCAGCAGATCATTGACGACGAGCTCAAGCGCTACCGCCTGGACCTGAACGACCAGCTGCGCATCGTGGAAGCCGACGCGTTTGACCGTATCGAGAAACTGTTGATCGGCAAGGTCGCCAATGGCGGCCCCAAGAAGCTGTCCAAGGGCACCAAGATCGACAAGGCCTACCTGGACGACGTCGAGAAGTACCACTGGTTTGACATCCGTCCTTCGGAAGACGACGTGGCTGCCCAGCTGGAGTCGATCAAAAACTCCATGGAACAGACGCGCCACAGCTTCGACCTGGCTTTTGAAGAGAAGCGCAAGAAGCTCACCCAAGGCGACGAATTGCCTGCGGGCGTGCTCAAGATGGTCAAGGTGTATCTGGCGGTCAAGCGCCGCCTGCAGCCTGGTGACAAGATGGCCGGCCGCCACGGCAACAAGGGTGTGGTGTCCAAGATCGTTCCGGTCGAAGACATGCCTTACATGGCCGACGGCACCCCTGCCGACATCGTGCTGAACCCGCTGGGCGTGCCTTCGCGCATGAACGTGGGTCAGGTGCTGGAAGTGCATCTGGGCTGGGCCGCCAAAGGCTTGGGCCAGCGCATCGGTGACATGCTGCAGGCCGAGGCCAAAGCCACCGAACTGCGTGCGTTCCTGGACACCATCTACAACCAGGCCGGCAAGAAAGAGACCTTGTCCGAACTGAGCGATACCGATGTGTTCGAGATGGCGCAAAACCTGACCAGTGGCGTACCGTTTGCCACGCCGGTGTTTGATGGTGCCTCGGAAGACGAGATCCGCGCCATGCTCAAGCTGGCGTATCCGGACGACATCGCCGCCAAGAAGGGCCTGACCGAGACCCGCACCCAGGCGCAGCTGTACGACGGCCGCACGGGTGACGCTTTCGAGCGCAAGACCACCGTGGGCTACATGCACTTCCTGAAGCTGCACCACCTGGTTGACGACAAGATGCACGCCCGTTCGACCGGCCCTTACTCCCTGGTCACGCAGCAGCCGCTGGGCGGCAAGGCACAGTTTGGTGGTCAGCGTTTCGGCGAGATGGAAGTGTGGGCGCTGGAAGCCTATGGCGCTTCCTACATCTTGCAGGAAATGCTCACCGTCAAGTCCGACGACGTGCAGGGCCGCACCAAGGTGTACGAAAGCATCGTCAAGGGCGAGCACTCGATCGAAGCGGGCATGCCCGAGTCGTTCAACGTGCTGGTCAAGGAAATCCGCTCGCTGGGTATCGACATCGAACTGGAGAGAAGCTGATTACAAACCCACCCCCGCGCCGCACTTGCGGCACGTCACCCCCTCAAGGGGGCAACACCTGCGGTCCGGCAAAGCCGGTTCCGCGGTGTTCTGGGTTTAGGTCACTTCGCTCCTCTTTCGTTGTCTCTGTTTCTTTAAGGAAATTCACATGAAATCCTTGCTCGACCTGTTCAAGCAGTTCACGCCCGACGAGCATTTCGATGCCATTCGCATCGGCTTGGCGTCGCCCGAGAAAATCCGTTCGTGGTCTTTTGGCGAAGTCAAAAAGCCCGAAACCATCAACTACCGCACCTTCAAGCCTGAGCGTGACGGCCTGTTTTGCGCCAAGATTTTTGGTCCCATCAAGGACTACGAATGTCTGTGCGGCAAGTACAAGCGCCTGAAGCACCGCGGTGTCATCTGCGAGAAGTGCGGCGTTGAAGTCACGCAAACCAAAGTGCGCCGTGACCGCATGGGTCACATCGACCTGGCCGCACCTTGCGCCCACATCTGGTTCTTGAAGTCGCTGCCTTCGCGCCTGGGTCTGATCTTGGACATGACGCTGCGCGACATCGAGCGCGTGCTGTACTTTGAAGCGTATGTGATCGTTGATCCAGGCATGACCCCGCTGAAGAAATTCGCGATCATGACCGAGGACGACTACGACGCCAAGCGCAAGGAATTCGGCGACGAATTCATTGCCAAGATGGGCGCCGAAGGCATCAAGGAATTGCTGCAGGCCATCGACCTCGAAATCGAGATCGACAAGCTGCGCAACGACCTGACCGGCTCCGAACTCAAGATCAAGAAGAACGCCAAGCGCCTGAAAGTGCTGGAAGCCTTCAAGAAGTCGGGCATCAAGCCCGAGTGGATGGTGCTCGACGTGCTGCCGGTGTTGCCGCCGGACCTGCGTCCGCTGGTGCCCCTGGACGGTGGCCGCTTTGCCACTTCCGACCTGAACGACCTGTACCGCCGCGTCATCAACCGCAACAGCCGCCTGCGTCGCCTGCTGGAGTTGAAGGCCCCTGAAATCATCGCGCGCAACGAAAAGCGCATGTTGCAGGAAGCTGTGGACTCGTTGCTCGACAACGGCCGCCGCGGCAAGGCCATGACGGGCGCCAACAAGCGCGCGCTCAAGTCGCTGGCCGACATGATCAAGGGCAAGAGTGGTCGTTTCCGCCAGAACTTGCTGGGCAAGCGCGTCGACTACTCGGGCCGTTCGGTCATCGTGGTCGGCCCAACGCTCAAGCTGCACCAGTGCGGCTTGCCCAAGCTGATGGCCCTCGAATTGTTCAAGCCCTTCATCTTTGCCCAGCTGGAGCAGCGTGGCATTGCCACCACCATCAAGGCTGCCAAGAAAGAAGTGGAAGCCGGCACGCCCGTGGTGTGGGACATCCTGGAAGAGGTGATCAAAGAGCACCCGGTGATGCTGAACCGCGCACCGACGCTGCACCGCCTGGGTATCCAGGCGTTTGAGCCCATCCTGATCGAAGGCAAGGCCATTCAGCTGCACCCGCTCGTTTGCGCGGCCTTCAACGCCGACTTCGACGGTGACCAGATGGCTGTTCACGTGCCGCTGTCGGTGGAGGCGCAGATCGAAGCCCGCACCCTGATGCTGGCGTCGAACAACATCTTGTTTCCGGCCTCTGGCGAGCCCTCCATCGTGCCGTCGCAAGACGTGGTGCTGGGCTTGTACTACGCCACCCGCGACCGCATCAACGCCAAGGGCGAGGGCATGATCTTTGCCGATCTGGCCGAGCTGCAACGCGCGCTGGACAACGGCGCGGTGGAGATCACCGCCAAGATCAGCGTGCGACTGCAGCAGTACACGCTGGACAAGGCCACGGGCGAATTCACGCCGTTCATTTCCCTGGTGGACACCACCGTGGGCCGTGCGCTGCTGTCCGAGATCCTGCCCAAGGGCCTGCCCTTCGACGTGCTGAACAAGCCGCTGAAGAAAAAGGAAATCTCCAAGCTGATCAACACCGCGTTCCGCAAGTGCGGTCTGAAAGAAACCGTCGTGTTCGCCGACAAGCTGTTGCAAAACGGTTTCCGTCTGGCCACGCGTGCGGGTATTTCGATCGCGGTGGACGACATGCTGGTGCCCAAAGAGAAGCCCGCCATCATCGAGCGCTCCGAGAAGGAAGTGAAAGAGATCGCCCAGCAGTACGCTTCCGGTCTGGTGACCGCAGGCGAGCGCTACAACAAGGTGGTGGACATCTGGGGCAAGGCCGGTGACGAAATCTCCAAGGTGATGATGGCCCAGCTGGCCAAGCAAAAAACCACCGACCGCCACGGCAACGAGGTGGACCAGGAGTCGTTCAACTCGATCTACATGATGGCCGACTCGGGCGCCCGCGGTTCTGCAGCGCAGATTCGCCAGCTCGCCGGCATGCGCGGCCTGATGGCCAAGCCCGACGGCTCCATCATTGAAACCCCCATCACGGCGAACTTCCGTGAAGGTCTGAACGTGTTGCAGTACTTCATCTCGACGCACGGCGCCCGCAAGGGCTTGGCCGACACGGCGTTGAAGACGGCCAACTCGGGCTACCTGACGCGCCGTCTGGTGGACGTGACGCAAGACTTGGTGGTCAACCACCAGGACTGCGGCACCACCAATGGCACGGTGATGCGCGCCATTGTTGAAGGTGGTGAAGTGATCGAGTCGCTGCGCGACCGCATCTTGGGCCGTACCACGGCCGAGGAAGTGATTCACCCAGAGACCCGCGCCGTCATGGTGCCGGCTGGCCAGATGATGGACGAAGACATGCTGGACGAGCTCGAAGCCGCCGGTGTGGACGAAGTCAAGGTTCGCACCGCGCTGACCTGCGAAACCCGCTTTGGTATTTGCGCCAAGTGCTATGGCCGCGATCTGGGCCGTGGTGGCCTGGTGAACATCGGTGAAGCCGTGGGTGTGATCGCTGCACAGTCGATCGGTGAGCCGGGTACCCAGCTGACCATGCGCACCTTCCACATCGGTGGTGCCGCGTCGCGTGCGGCGGTGGCCTCCAGCGTGGAAGCCAAGTCCACCGGTTCGATCGGTTTCAACGCCACCATGCGTTACGTGACCAACACCAAAGGCGAACTGGTGGTGATTTCCCGTTCCGGCGAAATCATCATCCACGACGACATTGGTCGCGAGCGTGAGCGCCACAAGGTGCCTTACGGTGCCATCCTCGCCGTCAAGGCCGACCAGGCCATCAAGGCCGGCGCCGTGCTGGCCAACTGGGACCCGCTGACCCGACCCATCATCACGGAGTTCGCCGGTCAGGTGAAGTTCGAGAACGTGGAAGAAGGCCTCACCGTGGCCAAGCAGGTCAACGACGTGACCGGTTTGTCCTCGCTGGTGGTGATCGATCCGAAGCATCGCGGTTCGACCAAGGTGGTGCGTCCGCTGGTCAAGCTGCTGGACGCGCAGAGCAACGAAGTGAAGATCCCCGGCACCGACCACTCGGTGACGGTGGGCTTCCCTATCGGCTCCCTGCTCGAAGTGCGCGACGGCCAGGAAGTGGGCCCAGGCCACGTGCTGGCCCGCATCCCGGTCGAAGGCCAGAAGACGCGCGACATCACCGGCGGTCTGCCGCGTGTGGCCGAGCTGTTTGAAGCCCGCTCGCCGAAAGACAAGGGCATGCTGGCCGAGATGACCGGTACCGTGTCGTTCGGCAAGGAAACCAAAGGCAAGGTTCGCCTGCAGATCACCGATCCCGAAGGCAAGGTCTGGGACGATCTCATCCCCAAGGAAAAGAACATCCTGGTGCACGAAGGCCAGGTGGTCAACAAGGGCGAGAGCGTGGTGGACGGCCCGGCCGATCCGCAGGACATCTTGCGTCTGCTGGGTATCGAAGCCCTGTCGCGCTACATCGTGGACGAAGTGCAGGACGTTTACCGTTTGCAGGGTGTGAAGATCAACGACAAGCACATCGAGGTGATCGTTCGCCAGATGCTGCGCCGCGTGATCGTCGACGCCGTGGGTGATTCCACCTACATTGCTGGCGAGCAGGTGGAGCGCTCGGAGATCCTGAACACCAACGACGCCCTGCGCGCCGAAGGCAAGATCCCCGCGACCTACAGCAACGTGTTGCTGGGTATCACCAAGGCTTCCCTGTCGACCGACTCGTTCATCTCCGCGGCTTCCTTCCAGGAAACCACCCGCGTGCTGACCGAAGCGGCCATCATGGGCAAGCGCGATGAGCTGCGTGGCCTGAAGGAAAACGTGATCGTGGGTCGTCTGATCCCGGCCGGTACCGGTATGGCTTACCACGAGGCACGCAAGGTCAAGGAAAAGATGGACGACGAAGAGCGCCGCGCCATTTCCGAAGCCGACGCCCTGTCGCTGGCGGCCGACCAGGCTGACCACGCCGAGGTGTCCAGCGGCAGCGATGCCGCTGAATAAAGCGGCCATGGCGGACAGGCTCACCGCCTGACCCTCAAAAGCCCCCGACCATCCGGTCGGGGGCTTTTTTTATGCCTTTGGCTGGTTTGCATCACGCAGCGGTCGCAAGGCCCTGGGGTATATTGCCCTCGCTTGCGAAACGACCGACCCTGAAGGAGTTGCCCTCATGTCTGCTGCGCTGTGGATCTTTCTGGCCCTGGGCCTGCTGGTGTTTTTCTGGGCGGTGGGCGCTTACAACCGCCTTGTGCGGCTGAAAAATGCCATCGCCAACGCCTTTGGGCAGATCGACGTGCAGCTCAAGCGCCGGTACGACCTGATCCCCAACCTTGTGGAGGTGGCGCGCAAATACCTGGCCCATGAGGCGCAGACGTTGGAGGCGGTGATCGCCGCGCGCAACCAGGCCCGTGCCGCCGAGCAAACCGCTGCGGGCAGCCCGCTCAATGCGGGTGCGCTGGGCGCGTTGGCGGGTGCCGAGCAGCTGCTTGGCGGTGCGTTGGGCCGCTTGTTTGCCGTGGCTGAGGCCTACCCCGATCTGAAAGCCGACCAGACCATGCGCGAATTGAGCGAAGAGCTGGCGAGCACCGAAAACCGCATCGGCTTTGCCCGCCAGGCGTACAACGACCACGTGCTCGAATTCAACGACGCCGCCGCCCAGTTCCCGACCCTCATCGTGGCCCGGCTGTTCAACTTCACGGCGCAGGCGATGCTGGCGTCCACCAGCAACGAAGCCGAGCGCCAGGTGGTGAAGGTTGTTTTCTGATCTGTGCCCGGGCCGGGCTGCGCCCGTCACCCCCTCGGGGGAGGCACTGGCCCTCTGGCAAAGCGGGCTCGGCGGTGTCCTCGGGCATGTCACCGTCTGCCCTGAGGGGTTGTGGTGCTGATATTTGAGTCGCAGCGCGAAGCACGGGGCGAAACGCGCAAGCTGTTGCTCGCGTTTGTGCTCACGGTGCTGCTGTTGGTGGTGGCCATTAACGCGGCCCTGGCCGTGGCCTGGGGCCTGACCTGGGGCTTCTGGACACCCGGCGAGATGCGGTTTCCCCGCCACTTCTTTGCCGTCAACACTGGCGTGGTGTTGCTGTTTGTGTTGGGTGGCTGGTGGGTGGAAACCTCGCGCCTGGCCGACGGCGGCGGCCAGCGTCTGGCCGAGCAAATGGGTGCTCGCCCGGTGCAGCCATCAAGCGACTTTGACGAGCAACGCTTTCGCAACATCGTGGAAGAAATGGCCGTGTCCTCCGGCATGAAGCGCCCGCAGGCCATGGTGCTTGCACGCGACCCGAGCATCAATGCCTTTGCGGCGGGCTGGGACGAAGATGACGCGGTGGTAGCCGTGACGCGGGGCGCGCTGGAGTTGTTGTCGCGCGATGAACTGCAGGGCCTGGTGGCCCATGAATTCAGCCACATCCGAGAAGGCGATACGCGGCTCAACATGCGGCTTATTGGCATGGTGTTTGGTCTGGAAATGCTCTACCGCATGGGCCAGCATCTGTTTGAGCCCGATGTGAAAGACCGCCGCATGGCTGCGGCTTTGCTGGGCCTGGCCATCATGGCTGCGGGTTGGCTGGGTTGGCTGGCGGGGCACGCGCTGCAGGCCGCTGTGTCGCGCCAGCGCGAATACCTGGCCGACGCGCGAGCCGTGCAATGGACCCGCAGCCGCGATGGACTGGGTGGCGTGTTGCGCAAGATTCTGAGCCAGCAGCGCGATGGCGTGGTCACCAGCCGCATTGGCTCCATGGTGCAACACCTGCTGCTGGTGTCCAACGAAACCGGCCCGGTGGCCCATTGGCTCGACTCGCACCCCACCCTGGAACAGCGCATACGCCGCATTTACGGCCGCGCCATGGGCCCTTTGCCCCTGACGCGGGACGACGAAAAACCCCAGCCTGACGCTGCGGCTCAAGCCTCCACCGCCGCCGCGCCAGCAGCGGAAGGCCCGGGCTGGACGCTGATTTGAAGCCGGGTTTGTCTGGCGCTGCGCGTTTGCGCCACACTCCGGGGTCTCCAACATGGAATTGCCCGTGACCGCTTCAGCCCGCCCCCAAGCTTCTACCCAGTACAGGCCACGTCCTGACTCACCCACAGCGCCACGGCTCGCGCCCAGTCTGGCAGCCCAGCTGCGCCACACCGCACGCTGTGTGCTGGCGGTGGAGCAGGGTCGTTCGCTCAGTGAAGTGATGCCCTTGGTCAGCGCCGAGCTGCGCCCGGGTGTGCAGGCGCTCACCTTTCATGTGTTGCGCCAATTGGGTACCGCCCGCGCGGTGGTGGGCCAGCTGGTGCAGCGCAAGCCCGACCCTGCGGTGATGGCGCTGCTGTGCAGCGCTGTGGCCCTGCTGCTGGATGGGGTGGACGCGACCCAGGGCGCCGCAGCAGCCAGCGCATCTGGCGCACGACCCGCCGGGCCGCACTACGAACCCCACACCGTGGTCAACCAGGCGGTGGACGCTGCGCGGCAAGACCACAGCACCCAGCGCCAGGCGGCGTTTGTCAACGCTTGCCTGCGCCGCTTCTTGCGCGAGCGCGAAGCGCTGATGAGCGCTGTGGCCAGCTTGCCCGTGGCGCGCTGGAACCACCCGACCTGGTGGATTGAGCGCTTGCAGCGCGACCACCCCGAGCATTGGGCCGCCATTCTGGAGGCCAACAACCAGCCCGGGCCCATGGCCCTGCGCGTCAACCGCCGCAAAACCACCCGCGCCAGCTACCTGCAGGCACTGCAGGCCTTGGGCGTTGCATCCACCCCGGTGGGCACCGATGGCCTGGTGCTGGATGCCCCCCAGCCGGTGGAACGCCTCCCTGCATTTGCGCTGGGTCACGCTTCGGTGCAAGACGCCGCAGCGCAAATGGCCGCTTCGCTCTTGCTACAAGGACGAGAGTGGGCGCTCACAGACCGCGTGCTGGACGCCTGCGCAGCCCCGGGCGGCAAAACCGCGCATGTGCTGGAATGGGCCGATCTGGATCTGCTGGCGCTGGACGTGGACGCCCGCCGCTGCGAACGCATCCACGACAACTTGCAGCGCCTGGGCCTGCGGGCCGAGGTGCGTTGCGCCGACGCCGCCCGCCCCGCCGACTGGTGGGACGGCCGGGCGTTTGACGCCATCTTGCTCGACGCACCCTGCACCGCCTCGGGCATTGTGCGGCGCCACCCCGACGTGCGCTGGTTGCGCCGCGCGTCGGACGTAGACCAGTTGGTGGCCATCCAGCGGGCCCTGCTGGAAGCGCTCTGGCCCTTGGTGAAACCGGGCGGTCGCCTGGTGTATTGCACCTGCTCGGTGTTCCGTGCCGAAGGCGCCGATCAGGTCGCAGCGTTCCTTGAGCGCCACACTGACGCGGTTCATCGGCCCTCTGTGGGCCATTTGCTGCCCGGTTTGGCCGCCCCGGCGGGGGAGTTCAACGACAATCCACCAGGTGGATACGACGGCTTCTTTTACGCACGCATCGACAAGGCCCAGCCTTGATCGGCCGCCGTTTGGCGCGCGCGTGAGCCGCTTGTTGCGCGGGTTGCGCGCCGTCTTGGCTGCGGTTGGCTTGGCCTGGCTCGCCCTCACGCCGGCCCAAGCCTACGAGCCTGAAATTTTGCAAATGAGCGTGCAGCGCTCCCACGAAGCGGTGTACCTGTCGGCCCGGCTCAAGCTGGAACCGGGTGCCGCCGTGGAAGACGCCCTGATGAAAGGGGTGCCGCTGTATTTCGCCTGGCAGGCCGATGTGTACCGCCAGCGCTGGTATTGGTCGGACAAACGGGTGTCCACCGCGCTGCGCACCTTGCGCCTGGCCTACCAGCCCCTGACGCGCCGCTGGCGGCTGAGCCTGTCCAACGATGTGAGTGGTGTCGCCGGGGCCGGTCTGCAATACGCGTTGCACCAAAATTTTGACAGCCTCGCCGAGGCCCTGGCGGGCATTGGCCGGGTGTCGCGCTGGAAGGTGTCCGACGCCAACCGCCTGCAAGCCGACGACAAACACCGTGTGGAATGGCGCTTTCGGCTTGACCTGTCCTTGCTCCCCCGCCCGTTCCAGATTGGCATGAGCAACCAGCCTGAATGGGACATTGCCGTGCAAAAAGTGCTGCGGGTACCCACGCAGGCCGAACCTGAGCCCCAGCCCGACAGCGCCCCCGATATTCGTCCTGACGATGCGTTGGTCGAGTCGGTGGCCGCAGAACCCGGGCGCTGACGCTTGCCGGCGTTGACCGACCCGAACCCGACCTTCGCGCCCTTGAGCCCCGTCGAAACCCCCTCATCTCGCAAGAAAACCGCTGCCGTGCGCTGGGCGGTGGTGGTGGGTCTGGTGTTCATGACCGGGCTGGGCATGGTGTTGCTGTTCCTGCTGACCCTGGCCACCCGCAACCGGGTTTTTTACGAGCAAAACTTCGCCTGGCTGGTGGGCATCAATGTGGCGGTGGCGGCCGTGCTGGTGGGCATCATTTTGTGGCTGGCGGTGCGGTTGGCGGTGCGCTTCAAAAAGGGCAAGTTTGGCAGCCGCCTGCTGATCAAGCTGGCCGGCATCATCGGGCTGGTGGGCATTCTGCCCGGCCTGTTGATCTACACCGTGTCTTACCAGTTCGTGTCGCGCTCCATTGAGAGCTGGTTCGACGTGCGGGTCGAGTCGGCGCTGAGTGCCGGCCTGAGCCTGGGCCGCACCACGCTGGACACCCTGAGCGCCGACCTGAGCAGCAAGACCCGCATGGCCGCAGAAGGCCTGGCGCGTGTGCCCGACGCTTCTGCCGTGCTGGCGCTGGAGCGTTTGCGCGAGCAGCTGTCTGCCACCGACGTGGTGCTCTGGAATGCAGCCGGACAGGCACTTGCGAGCGCGGGCACCTCGCGCTTTGAAATTTCACCCAGCAGTCCGGGCCCGGCACAACTGCGTAACGTGCGCGCGGCCCGCGTGGTGGCGCAAATTGAAGGACTCGAAGAGGGCAGCGATGGTGCGCTGGAAGCCGCTCAGGCCGCCGGGCAGGCCAGCATCAAGGTGCTGGCGCTGGTGAACGCGCCGGCCTTTGGTTTCAACGCCGAGCCGCGCTACTTGCAGGTCATTGCACCGCTGCCTGCTGCGCTGGTGGCCGACGCCCTGGCCGTGCAGGTGGCCAACCGCGAGTACCAGGAACGGGCCCTGGCCCGGGAGGGCCTGCGCCGCATGTACATCGGCACGCTCACGCTGGCGCTGTTTCTGGCGGTGTTTGGGGCTGTGCTGCTGGCTGTGCTGCTGGGCAACCAGCTGGTGCGCCCGCTCCTGGTGCTGGCTGAAGGCATGCGCGAAGTGGCCGCCGGCAACCTGGCACCCAAGACCGCGCTTGCCGCGCGCGACGAACTCGCAGGCCTCACCCGCACCTTTGCCCACATGACGCAAGACCTGGCCGATGCCCGCAACGCCGTGCAGCACAGCATGGCCCAGGTGGATGCCGCGCGCGACAGCTTGCAGACCATTCTGGACAACCTCACCGCTGGCGTGGTGGTGCTGGACGAGCACGCCCGGGTGCTCAGCGTGAACCCCGGAGCCGCGCGCATATTGCGCACCCCGCTGGGGCTGCACCTGGGCAAACCATTTGCCGAGGTGCCCGGGCTTGAGCCCTTCGCGGCCGGCGTGTTGCAGCAGTTTGATCGGTTTTTGTCAGACGACACCCCCCACGAGGGCGGCTACTGGCAACAGTCGTTCGAGCTCAATGCCAACGGCACCACCCCGTTTGACGAAGGCATCACCCTCATTGCCAGGGGCGCCTTGCTCCCCAACAACGACCGCCTGCTGGTGTTCGACGACGTGTCTGAAATGGTGTCGGCACAGCGCGCCCAAGCCTGGGGCGAGGTGGCGCGCCGCCTGGCCCACGAAATCAAGAACCCGCTCACACCCATCCAGCTCTCGGCCGAGCGCCTGGCCATGAAGCTCGACGGCAAAGTGCAGCCGTCCGAGCAAGCCATCCTCACCAAATCGGTCAAAACCATTGTGGACCAGGTGGACGCCATGAAGCGACTCGTCAACGAGTTCCGCGACTACGCGCGCCTGCCTGCCGCCCAGCTGGCCCCCACCGATCTCAACGCGCTGGTGCGCGATATTCTGTCGCTGTACGACAGTGCCACCGTGCCCGTGCGCTTTGAGTTGGCCGACGACTGCCCGCTCGCCATGGCCGACGCCCAGCAGGTGCGCCAGATGGTGCACAACCTGGTGCAAAACGCCCAGGACGCGGTGGTCGGGCACCCGGGGGCCGAGGTGTTGCTGCGCACCCGCCGCTCCGACTCCGGCCAATGGGTGCGCCTGTCCGTGGTTGACCAAGGTCCCGGCTTTGCCGAACACATCCTCAAGCGGGCGTTCGAGCCCTACGTCACCACCAAGGTCAAAGGCACGGGTCTGGGGCTGGCGGTGGTCAAGAAAATCATGGACGAACACGGTGGTCGGGTTGACCTTTCCAACCGCGTCGTCGACGGCAAAGTGGTGGGTGCTCAAGTGTCGTTATCATTCGCAGTGGTTAATTGACAACATCGACAGAGGGAAGCACACCGCGCCATGGCAACTATTTTGGTCGTAGACGATGAACTGGGCATTCGGGATTTGCTCTCCGAGATCCTGAACGACGAGGGCCACACCGTCGAACTTGCTGAAAACGCCGCGCAGGCCCGTGCCGTGCGTGCCTTGCTGCGCCCCGATTTGGTGTTGCTGGACATCTGGATGCCCGACACCGACGGCGTGAGCTTGCTCAAGGAATGGGCCAGCAGCGGCTTGCTGTCCATGCCCGTGATCATGATGAGCGGCCACGCCACCATCGACACCGCTGTAGAAGCTACCCGCATCGGCGCCACCGCGTTCCTTGAAAAGCCCATCACCCTGGCCAAACTGCTGAAGGCGGTTGACCAGGGGCTGAATAAAACCATGCTCAAAACCGGCGCAGTTTTGACGCCGCCCAAAAACGGTTCCATCCCGGCCGTTGAACTCACCGTGGAATCGGCCATGACCGGCGGCACCTTGCCCGAGATGGTCATGGACATTGGGCCGCAGTCCCTGCAGTCGTTCAACCTGGAAGGCCCATTGCGCGAAGCCCGCGACGAGTTTGAAAAGGCCTACTTTGAATTCCACCTGGCCAAAGAGTCTGGCTCCATGACCCGTGTGGCCGAAAAGACCGGGTTGGAGCGCACCCACCTGTACCGAAAACTCAAACAGCTGGGTGTCGATCTGGCCCGCAGCAAGCGCAACGCGCTCTGATCGGCATTTGCGCCAGAAACCCCGTTAAAAGGTGCTATACTCTCGCTTCTGTTTGGCCCGGTAGCTCAGTTGGTAGAGCAGCGGATTGAAAATCCGCGTGTCGATGGTTCGATTCCGTCCCAGGCCACCAAACATTCAGAAAGCCCAGCTCCAAAGGCTGGGCTTTTCTTTGACAGACCTCCGTGAATGCACTTGTGCAACCCTGGATGGCTCGGTCAAAGAACCGGTTTGCGGGATTAGCTCAGTTGGTAGAGCGATACCTTGCCAAGGTATAGGTCGAGAGTTCGAGTCTCTTATCCCGCTCCATATCGCTGCCCATGTGGCTCAGTGGTAGAGCACTCCCTTGGTAAGGGAGAGGTCGCGGGTCCGATTCCCGCCATGGGCACCAAAAGCGCCCAACGCCTTCAGAAGCCCGTTCGTTGCAGCGGGCTTTTTGCTTTCTGTGGTTTCACCCCAGTCGCTAGTGTCCACTCTCACCCAGATGATTTTTCCAGGAATGGACGTTCGCATGCCTGGCCGCTGAGTTGGCATGTGCCTTCTGCGGAAAGCCAGTGGTGGGCGTGCCCCACGCAGCCGGTTTGGCAGACGACCGGGTGGACGGATTCCGGGCCCGCGCGGGTGGTTGCACCCTGGGCTCGAAGCGCTTTGCGCTTTGCAGCGGTTGGTTGGCCCGCCGACGAGCGCGGCACCAAGCCCCAGAGCACTGCCGTGCGGGTCACAACCAGCTGCCCGCGAAGCCGCAACACCTCACCGCTCAGGGCTTGCAGGCGGGCTTCTTTGTCTGCCAGCAAGGCTGACACGCTCGATTGCAAGCGCCCCATGTGGCGCACCAGAACAGCGTGCTCTTGCGCCACGCTCACGGGCACTGGGTTGTGTGGTTTGGGTCTACCGGGTGACTGGCCAGTTTCATCGCGGCGGTTGCCGAGGCATTGCACTGCGGCCTGGGAACTGGGCTGTGGGACCATGCTGGGCATTTCTCAATGCACCTGCGAGGCCGCAGCGTGCCACAGCCGGGTTTCTGGCAACAGGTGGTTGTCATGAGCCAGCACGGTGGTTGCGGCTGGTTCTGCCAGGGCTTCCCAGTGCTGGTGCATACGTTGCGCCACGGTGCGGAAGTTGGGTGTGAGGTCTGGGTTCTGCCCCAGAAAATACAGGTTGGAGCGAATCTTTTTGGCCATGAGCATGCGTTGTCGGGCGCAGGCGCTCTGTGCGTGACCGGTCATGAGCGCCAGCGTGCCGGCCAGCATGGCTTCGGCGCAGGGCATGACAAATTCTTCATCGTGGGGTTTGGTGTCGGGGTTCATGGCAGTCTCCAGGCGGTGGGTGGACAGCACGGCAAGGCGTGCGGGATGCTGGCTTCCTGTGGGTGTGCGGCTGCAATGGCGAATTCAGGTGCCTGGCATGGTGAATATTAAATGAGAACCATTCTCATGCAATAGGTTTTTCACCATCTTTTACAAATGGCCGCCGCCATCGATGCGGCGATCGCTGCGATCGCCCATAAAAAAACCGGCCGAGTGGCCGGTTGGTGGCATCCCGTTGGGACGGGATGCGTTTGGAACGAACGCTCAGTTGAACGGACGTGGCACAGGGGTTTTGTCGG
The DNA here is from genome assembly GCF_055702805.1 of Hydrogenophaga sp. LT287. Classification (NCBI taxonomy): domain Bacteria; kingdom Pseudomonadati; phylum Pseudomonadota; class Betaproteobacteria; order Burkholderiales; family Comamonadaceae; genus Hydrogenophaga; species Hydrogenophaga sp. LT287. The sequence continues at coordinate 41,335 of NZ_JBVPZC010000024.1, forward strand.
TGGAAGGCGGCAACACGGGCAGGGCGAACTGAGGTTGCTGACCGGTCAAGGTCTTCAGGAACGCCACGATCTTGGCGTTTTCGTCCTTCGTGTACTCACGGCCCAGTTGCAGCTTGCCCATCAGGTCGACAGCCACGGTCAGGGTGGGGGCTTCGCCGTCGTGGAAGTAGGGGTAGGTCAGTTCCACGTTGCGTAAGGTAGGCACCTTGAAGTTCAGGCGGTCGGCGTCTTTGCCGGTCACTTCCTGGCGGCCTTGGGCGGTGCTGGCCGTTTTGTAGGGTTGCACCAGACCCATTTTCTGGAACGAGGTACCGCCCAGGTTAGGACCGTTGTGGCAGGCCACACAGCCACTTTCTTTGAACAGCTGGTAGCCGGCCAGTTCGTCCTTGCTCAGGGCGCGTTCGTCGCCATCCAGCCAGCGGTCGAAGCGCGAGTTGGGCGTGACCAGCGTTTCTTCAAAAGCGGCAATGGCGGTGGTCACTTCGTCGATGCTCAGCTTGTCGCTTTTGAAGACGGATTTGAACTCGTTCACGTAGCCGGGGATCGACTTCAGGGTGTCAATGGCCAGCTCGTGCGTGAAGGCCATTTCGCCGGGGTTGGCGATCGGGCCGCCGGCCTGGTCTTTCAGGGTGGCGGCGCGGCCATCCCAGAACTGCGCCAGGTTCAGGCTGGAGTTGAGCACGGTGGGCGAATTGATGGGGCCCTGAGACCAGTTGTGGCCGATGGAGGTCTTGAGGTTGTCAGAACCGCCCATGCTCAGGTTGTGGCACGAGTTGCAGGAGATGAAGCCAGACTTTGACAGGCGGGGATCAAAGAACAGTTTTTTGCCCAGTTCCACCATGGCTGGGTCCATGTTGCGTGGCGCGGGGATGGTCTGCACGGGTTCGTCGCGCTTCTGGGCCATGGCCGTGCCGGCCGACAAGAAGGTGGCGGCGGCCAATGCGCACAGAGTCCAGGTGAATATTCTTGAGGTTTTCATGATCGACTCGCTGTAGGGAAATGACATGTCAGCAAGGCAGGGGATGGCGGGGTATTTCCCGTAAATCCATTTCGCTGACAGGGTCAATGTATGCGGGTTGACCCTAATGGTTTTTGACCCTTGTCAAAGTGGCGAACGATCTGGATAGTTTTTGACTATGGTTCAAATAGCCAACGTCAGACGCTGATTTGCGAAACATCAATGCGCAGCAAGTGCGCTGATGTCATTGCCAGCCAATGCTCTTGCGCAACAAAAACTGTAGCGGCGCTGATGCTTGGCCCAGGCTCTCGGCCAGGCGGCGGGTGCCGCGAATGGTCTGGCCGCAGTCCTGCGGCACGCCCGCCCACACCGCGTCTATGGCGATGCCGTCGGCGGATTCGTCCAGGTTGAATTCGCCGTCGATCACATCGCCCGAGACCAGGGCTTGAACGGGGACGCCCTCGGCGGTGCGCTGAATGTGGCCGCGGACGCTGCCGGGGTATTCGGGATGGCGCTCAAACCGCAGCGTGCCGGTGGACGTGGGCGCAGATGCGCTGCCCTCGGGCCGCCACAGCGTGAGCTGCCACGTGCCGTACAGGTGGGCTGGGGTCATGGCAGACGCTTCGGTGCAGACCAGTGCCGGCGCCGTGGTGGTGGGCTGCTGGCCCCAGGCGCTGGGCGCCAGCAGCAGGCACAGCAGGGCGCTCCATGGGGTACCGAGCTTCAAGCGTTTCATGGCGTTTCGGCCGCCTTGGCGGCGGCTGTTTCGGTGGCGCGCTGGGCAAACTCGGCCCGCAGCGCACGCAGTTTCTCGCGCGGGTCTTCTTTCACCGTGTTTTGGTCCAGCCCCATTTCTTGAATGAAGCGGCTGGCCTGACCCGGAATGCTTTCGCGGCCTTTCTTTCTGCGCTTGAGCCAGCTCACGGCCAGGGTGCGCTGGGCCCGGGTGATCCCCACGTACATCAGGCGCCGCTCTTCTTGCAGGCGCTGGGCCATGCTCTCGGTGGTGGCGTCGCTCTGGCCGGGCTCTTCTTCCATCTTGAAGGGCAGCAAGCCTTCATTCACGCCCACCAGCATCACATGGGGCCATTCAAGGCCTTTGGATGCGTGCAGAGTGGAAAGGGTGACCATGTTTTCGTCTTGCTCGCGCTCGCTCAGGGTCGAAAGCAGCGCAATGGTCTGCACCACTTCCAGCAGGGTTTTGCGCTCGGTTTCGGTTTTCACGCCGCCGTCGTCTTCTACCTTGCCGCCGCAGCGCCCGGCCACCCAGTCGCAGAAGTCCATCACGTTGGTCCAGCGCGCGGCCGCCACTTTTTCGTTGTCTTCGCTCTCGTACAGGTGCTTTTCGTAGTCGATGTCTTTGAGCCACTCGGTGAGAAACGCACGCCCGGCCTCATGCCCCACGGTGTGTTTGGCGCGGTATTCCAGGTCGTTCACGGCGCGGCCAAATTCGTGCAGCGTGGCCACCGCGCGCGCGGGCAGGGTGGCGCCCAGCGAATGGGAAAACAGCGCTTCAAACAGGCTGAGCTTGTACTGCGTGGCAAAGTTGCCCAGCTGTTGCAAGGTGGTGTGGCCAATGCCGCGCTTGGGCGTGGTGGCCGAGCGCAGAAACGCCGGGTCGTCGTTGTTGTTGGTGATCAGGCGCAGCCAGCCGCACAGGTCGCGTATTTCGGCTTTGTCAAAAAAGCTTTGCCCGCCCGATACCTTGTAGGGAATTTGTGCGCGCCGCAGCGACTGCTCAAACGGCCGCGCCATGTGGTTGGCGCGGTACAAGATGGCGAAGTCGCGCCATTCTTTGTGGGGCGACGAGGCCTGCAGGCTCTGGATGCGCGCCACCGCGCGCTCGGCCTCGTGCTCTTCGTTGTCGGCGTCCACCACGCGCACCGGCTCGCCTTCGCCCAGGTCGCTCCACAGCGTTTTCGGGAACAGCTTGGGGTTGGGCCCAATCACGTTGTTGGCCGCCCGCAAAATGGCGCTGGTGGAGCGGTAGTTTTGCTCCAGCTTGATGACTTTCAGCTCGGGAAAGTCTTGCGGCAGGCGCTTCAGGTTGTCCAGCGTGGCGCCGCGCCAGCCGTAAATGCTCTGGTCGTCGTCGCCCACGGCGGTGAAGCGGGCGCGTTCACCCACCAGCAGCTTCAGCAGCTCGTATTGGGTGGCGTTGGTGTCCTGGTATTCGTCCACCAGCACATGGCCCATCTTTTTCTGCCAGCGCTCGCGCACATCCAGGTGTTCGGTCAGCAGCTTCAGTGGCAGGCTGATCAGGTCGTCAAAGTCCACGCTCTGGTAGGCGGTCAGGCGCTCTTCGTAGCGCGCCATGATGGTGGCGGTCACGCGCTCGTCGTCGTCTTTGGCCAGCGCCAGCGCCTGGGCCGAATTCAGGCCCGCGCTTTTCCACGCGCTGATGGCCCACTGCCACTGGCGTGCGGCGGCCGTGTCCGTGCTGCCGCCGCAGTCTTTCAGCAGGCTGGTGATGTCGTCCGTGTCCAGAATGGAAAACTGCTTTTTCAGCCCCAGCGCTGCACCGTCTTCGCGCAGCAGGCGCACACCCAGCGCATGAAACGTGCAAATGAGCACCTTGCGGGCTTCGCGCCCCACCAGCTGTTTGGCGCGCTCGCGCATTTCGCTGGCGGCTTTGTTGGTGAAGGTGATGGCGGCAATGCGGTCGGCTGCCAGGCCCGCCTGAATGAGGCGGCCAATCTTGTGCGTGATCACCCGCGTTTTGCCCGACCCGGCCCCAGCCAGCACCAGACACGGCCCGCCCAGGTGGTTCACGGCGTCAAGCTGGGCGAGGTTCAGGCCGGAGGCGTTGGCTGACATGGAAATAAGCGGGGCGGTGCGCAAAAAAACAGAGGGGTTGGGTGGTGCGCAATGACAGTGAAGTACGCCCGAAGAGCGTGAATGATACCGGCGTGCCCCGCGCAGTGTGCGGGTGGTTTCTGTGGGTTGCCGCCGCTGTTCTGGCCGGTTCAATATGCCGTTTTCTTATGTTGGCTGCTCTGTAAAGAACGTAAGCGCAGGTACGTGAGGCGCGTTTGCCGTGACATGGGCTTACAACCCCGGCCCCGCGTTTGATTTTTGTCACTTGAGACCCGGCGTGGCGTCCTTACTCTGCCTTCATGCGCGGCGCTGTCTTGCCGCAACGAAGGACGAACGATGCAACGAAAGCAATTTTTACGCTTGATGGGTGCCACCCTGGGTGGTGTGGTGTTGACGGCCTGTGGCGGGGGCGACGAAGAGCTGGCCAGCACGCTGGATGCCCCAGCGGCCAGCACCACGGTGTCGAGCGCAGAAGACCTGTCGGCCGAGGAAATCGCCGGCCTCATGTACATGCGCGAAGAAGAAAAGCTGGCGCACGATGTGTATGTGGCCCTGTTCAATGTGTGGGGCGCCAACGTGTTCAGCCAGATTGCGCTGAGCGAGGCCGAACACACCGAGGCCATTCGCCGGCTGATAGAGGCCCACGGCCTGGAAGACCCGGCCGCTACCAACCCCGCTGGTGTGTTTGAAAACGACGACCTGCAAGCGCTTTACGACAAGCTCGTGGCCATGGGCCAGGTGAGCCTGATCGACGCGCTGAAGGTGGGTTGCCTGATTGAAGAAAAAGACATTCAGGACATTACTGACAAGAAGGCCGAGGTGCTGGACGAGCCCGACATCGTGCAGGTGTACGACAACCTGCTGTGCGGTTCACGCAACCACCTGCGCGCGTTCAACGCCACCCTGCTCGACCAGGGCGTGAGCTACGAAGCCACGGTGCTCACACAAGCCGAGTGGGATGCCATTGCCTCTTCTGCGCAGGAAACCTGTGGCGGGTGAATGGGGGTGTAGCCCACTTTCTGTGTGGCTTGAGATCGCTCAATGCAGCCGCCCTGGGGTTGGCAGAAACTGACTTTTAGAACGCAGCGGTATGGACGCTGCTTAAAGGTGCCTATGCGATTTCAGAAAAAACCCGGCCGCGCTCCGCGCACGGGCAGGCGGGCGGGCGGCTGGTGGTTGGCCGCTTGTGTGGTGTTGGCCGGTTGTGGTGGCGGCGGCACGGCAACCACGGTGCTGGAGCCAGCGCCGTTGCCTGGCGATGGGGCGGCGGTGCCCGCACCCACCGACTTGCCGCTGTTCACCGCCGCATCGGCCCCCGCCAAACTCTCGGCCTGGCGTCACCTGCTGAGCGACGGGCAAACCCTGAGCCTGTCACCCAAAGTGCTGCCTTACGGCCTGAACACGCCGCTGTTTTCCGACTACGCGCACAAGTTCCGCACCCTTTGGCTGCCAGCCGGTACGCAGATGGACTACACGGCCAGCGGGCCGCTGCAGTTCCCGGTGGGCGCCATTGTCACCAAGAGCTTTTTCTACCCAGTTGCCACGGCCCAGGCCGCCGGTGCCATCGGTGCGCTGAAGGTCGATCAGGTCGAAGGCGGTGAAACCGTCGACCTGGCGGCCAACCGCATGCTGGAGACCCGCCTGATGGTGCGCGAGCCCACAGGCCGCTGGGGCGCCGTGACCTACGTGTGGGACGCCGACCAGCAAGACGCCACCCTGGTGCGCAGCGGGCAAAACATCGCCATTGACCTGGTGGACGCACAAGGCGCGCGCACCCCGTTCACCTACGCCGTGCCCACCGATGCGCAGTGTGTCACCTGCCACACCACCAACATCAGCACCGGTACGTTTGAGCCCATTGGCCCGCAGGCCAACAACATGAACCGAAGCTACGCCTTTGCCGCCGGCAACCTCAACCAGCTGGACCACCTGGCCGCCTTGCAGATGCTGGCGGGCTACACCGCGCCCGCGCCCCAGCTGACGGTGTGGAACGACCCCAGCGCCAGCCTGAACGACTGCACCCGCGCCTACCTGGACGTGAACTGTGCGTCGTGCCACAACAGTGCCGGGCGTTCGGGCAACACCGGTTTGTGGCTGGGTGTGGGTGTCACCGAGCCGCTGCGCGTGGGCATTTGCAAACCCCCGGAGGGTGGCCAGCAAAACCGCCCGTTCAGCTTTGACGTGACCCCCGGCAACGCCGACGCCTCGTTTCTGCACCACCGCTTGACGAACTACCGGCTCAACAGCGAACCCCCGCGCGTGGCCATGCCCGAGCTGGGCCGCCATGTGTTCCACGCCGAAGGCAATGCCCTGGTGCGCGACTGGATCAACGCCATGGCACCGGGTTGCCCTTGATGTGCTGAGCCGCTGAGGTGCTTCAACCGGCTGCCACCAGCCAGGCGGTAAGGCCAAAGCCCGCGTTGTAAACCGCGTGCACGCCCACGGCCGGCCACACGCTGGCAAAGCGTTCGCGCAAGTGCCCCAGCACCAGCGAAGGCACCGCCACCGCCAGCGCCCAGGCCAGTGGCTGCGCACGCAAATGCAGCAGCACAAAAGCCACCGTCACCAGCACATTGGCCCAGGTGAGCGGGCCTAAGCGCCGCGGCTGCCCCTGGCGTGACAGCCAGGCCAGCGCCTGCCCCTGCAAGATGCCGCGAAACACCAGCTCTTCCAGCAGCGGCTGCACCAGCACCAACGAAGCCCAGCCCCACAGACCCAGCGGCACCCGCATGTGCGGCCCGGCCCACACCGCCAGCGCCAGCCACACCGGCACGGCCGCCAGCAGCGCCAGCGCCAGGTGGGCGTCGGGCGGCCAGGCGCGCAGCGGTGGTTGCGGCCTTGTCAGGCCGGACTCAACAGCGAAAGGGGGGCGCATCTCGGGCGGTGTGTTGTGCGGGTGTGGTGAGGGCGGCGGGTACCGGGTGTCCATCTTCCCATGCTTCCCGTGCGGGTGAGGCCGGTGAGCGTGTCATGAAAAAGGCGCCGCCTGTTGCCAGACGGCGCCTTGTTGGGTGCTCAGGCGTCTGCAGTTGCAGACCCTGGCTGCGGGCTTACTTCAGCACGCTCAAGCCGCCAGCACCTGCCGCCACATAGACGCGGCCGTTGTGAATCGCGGTGGCCGCTGCACCACCCACGACACCCTTGATGGCCACGATGGATGGCTTGGCCACATCGGTCCAGTCCAGCTTGACCACACCGGATTCGCCGTAACCCACATAGAACAGGAGGCGCGGTGTGGGGCTGGTGGTGCGAACCCCAGCAGCGTTGATGTACGGCGTGTTGGCCGGGAAGAACTGCGGTGTCATGTACAACGCGCCACCGCCTTCGTCGGCATACGGCGTCAGGCCCTCGGCATCCACATACTTTTGCAGCTTGAGGTAGCCCGCAGCGGTGGGCCGGCATTCGCCCACGCCACCCTGCTTGGCGCTCAGCTTGGTCACGTCGGTGAGGGTGGCGCAAACCTCAGGCGTCGGGTTGATGACAGGACGCTCTTCGGTGGCAGGACGGATCAGGTCTGCCATGCGGTAGGCCACCAAACCAAAGCTGTCGTAGCTGAAGTAAGCGATGTCTCCGACGATGTGGACGTCCACGCTCTTGCCGTCGGCGGAACCAAACGCGTTGTCGTCGTCGGACTTCACCGGCTCAAAGGTCTTGAGCAGCTTGCTCTGGGTCGGGTCTTCAAGGTCCACCGTCAGGTCCGCCTGCGAGCCACTGGCCAGGAATGCCGTCATGTCCACCACCGAAATGCCGTAAGCGCCTGATGCGACCACCGCATAGGTCTTGCCGTTGGCACTGTCCGTCCACAGCTTGACCGTAGCCGCGCGGCCCAGAGGCGGCTTGCCCTTGCTGCCTGCGTTGTCGGAATCACCAATGTTGCCCACCACATGGTTCACGAGCGCTGCTGGGTCTGCCGTTGTGTCGTACACCGTCAAGCCGTTGTCGCCGTCGGCCACGATCGCGTACTTGCCATAGAAGGCCACGCCATAGGCATGGTCTTGGCCCGTCACTTCAACGGGACCCGTTTTGCCTGCATCCGTGCCGTGTTCGTAGATGCCGCCGAAGGCGTTCAGCAGGGCTGGTGCACCCGCAGCTGCTGTGCCATCCAGCACCTTGGACACGTCCACCCGGCGCACGCCCAGGCTCTGGCTCATCACATAGGCCTTGGTCGGGTCGGTGCCGAAGCCCACCTTGAAGGCGTGCGGTGTCGGCAACACGTCGCTGCCCGGCGTGGGGTACTCGCTTTGCAGCGTGTTGGCCACCAGGTGCAGGTCGTCAATCGGGGTCAGACCGTCGGCAATGCGCCAGACGCTCATGCCGTGTGGACCGTCTGCAAAGTACAGGTGGTTGCCCGACACCGTGACGCCTTCACCGTGGCCGATGGCGATCGGCTGCGTGGCCGAGCCGTCTTCAGCTGCGCCGATTTCGTTGGTGCTCACCAGGTTCACGGGAACAGCGAAGCGTTGGGCCACTGGCGTGGTCGAGGCTTGGTCCAGCACGGTGAAGTCCACGAAGCTCACACCACCGGCACCGGAAGACTGCACGGCGTCCACCGTACCTGCCGCAGCGGTACTCATGGTGGGCATCAGGAACAGCGAACCACCGTGGCCGTTGATCTCCCCTGTGGAGAGCAGCATCGGCGCAGCGTACTGGCCGCTGGTTTCGTTGGGCACCAGAAAGGCTGGCAGCGATTCATCACCGACCGGCACCGGGTGCATGTCGTAAGAAGTGACGAATTCGTAGTCAGGCCAGTAGACGCGTTCGTCTGTGTTGTTGTTCCAGCTGCCATCCGTGCCGGTGCCACCAGCGTTTTTCCAGTTGGTTTTCGGGTCTTGGGCACCGCCCACCACCACCAGGCCAGCAAAGTGGTCGGTGTAGTAAGCCTTGTAGTTGCCACTTCCCTCGGCGTCAGGCACCACGCGCACGTCCATCACGCCAGCTTCTTTGAGCATGCCGGAACCGAAGTGCGACAGGATGCCTTTCTTGTCGGTATTGATCGGAGGCTCATCCGGGCCGTGGGCCGGGGCTGCGGGCACGTAGCCGGCGTAGACCGGTTTTGTCGACGCAGACGCATTCGTCACATCCACCGCAACCAAGCCACCCAGTGAGTAGGCGATGTAGGCCATTGTCTTGGTGCCGTCGCCGTCGGGCAGATCCACCAACTCCACCGATCGCGCGTTGTAGTAGTACTTGCCGTAGCGGTCGAACTCGGCCCAGGGGTAGAAGACGCGGTCGTTCTTGTTGCCCAACTCTTCGGCGGCCTGCACATACGTTGGCATGCCGTCTGCAGGGTCAACCACACCGTCTTCGGCAGGGTCCACACCACCGGCGACTACGCCGGCTGCGAGGCTGTCGTCAGGGCAACCAATTTTGCGTTTCGGATAACCGAACCAGTCTTCCTGCCGTCCGCCACCGCCGGTGTAGGCGCAGTCGGTGTACAGGTTGTAGGCGCTGAGCGCGCTCAGGTCGGCCGGGTTGTAAATGGCGACACCCAGGAACCCCAGCGCTGCGTACAGCTTGCCGTTGTGCTCCTTCAGGCTCAGCGGGCCACCCCAAGGGTTTTCGCCCGCGTACTTCAGTGTCCAGACCCCGCTGCTGGGCGTGAGCGCACCGTCGCCACCGGCTTCGATCAGTGCCGACAGCGCGATTTTCTGGATGCCAAAGGCCGTGTTGGCAATGAACAGCTGGTCGTCGGTGGCGTTGTCCGTGGTGGGCGTGGTCTGATCGTCAAACACCAGCACATCGTTCACTGGGCCACCCGTGTGGCCAGTGGCGGCTTCCTCGGTGAAGACCGTGCCGCCGCCATCCGAATAGGTGAATTCCGGCGTGTCGTAGTTCACCGTCATGGTCCGTACCAAGACCGGTGCCGTCGGGTTGGTGATGTCCACCACTGCAATGCCCTTGCCGCCCATGGACAGCAGGGCGTAGTCCGTACCCGCATCGCCGTAGTCTTTGACCACGGTGATGTTCTGGATGTAGCCCGGCACCGTGATCTCGGCCACCGCGTCCTTGCTCATGCCGATCTTGGTCACCGCAAAGCGGTTGGCCATGCTGTAGAGCGTGTAATCGATGGTGCCGTCGCTGTACAACTCCACCGCCTGCGTGCCGCCACCCACTTGCGCGGCCAGCGTGTCAATGTTGGCCTCGATCAGGCTGGACGGTACCGGCGCGTCCAGCGAATCGGAATCGCCGCAACCGCTGGCGATGAGCGCCAGCGCGGCCGCAACGGCCATGCTGGCAGTGCGCAGCGGCAGGCTGTGCCTGCGCTGCTTGGTGTGATTTTTCATAAAACCCTCCTTGGGTAAATGGACTGTCAACAAAGTTCAGGTCGCTCAAAAAAGCCCTGCAGAGCCACCACTCCCCAGCTCGAAAAAGCGCCCCTTGTGTTTGATTTTGGGCACCGCAGCCCGCTGCCGATTGACTGGGCTCAATGGCTGGCGCGAAAGGCCTGCACTGGGTTTTGGTGTCTATTTAAAGAAGCTCGCAGTGCGTTTTTGCTGTGCGTTGGCGGCTGGTCATCGCGGGCGAACAAGCCGCGCTGTTTTGCTTGTTGCGGGGCCATACAAACCCCTGTCGAAAAAAAACGCCACCCGGTTGGGGTGGCGTTTTCAGGCGGTTGCAGTTCAAGCACCGGAGCGTTTCAGCCCTGGCGCAACACACCCTGGCTCAGTGGCGGCGAGCGCGGCGCAGACCCCAGCCCACCAGGCCAAGCGCGGCCAGCAGGGGCAGCACCGGGTCCACCGGGCGCTGGCTGGTGGCAGCGGAGCAGCCACCGCCGTCGTCGGTGACGGCTGGCACTGGATCTACTGGGTCAACTGGAACCACAGCCTCTGGCACCCAGGGCGGCGTCACACCGGCATCTCCCTCTGCTTCCAGTGGGGTAATGCGCAGCGTGAACTCACCCGTTTGCGTACCACTGTCATAGCCTGGGAAACCGCTGATGTCACCCACTTCGATGAAGTAATTGAGGTTCAGGTTCGCCAAGTCTTCGATCGGCCCGTCCAGGTAGCCGGGGCGGCGCTCAAGCGTGGTGGGACTAGCTGCAATCAAGACGGCCATCTCGTCGTTGGTCTTGGTGCCGCTGTTGTCAGCCATCACGTACAACTCCTGGGCAGGATCCCAAGTGCCATACAGCGTGCCGCCAGTGGTAGTGCTGATATTGCCATCGTCGCTCCAGACAGTCGCCGGATTCGCCAGCAAGGCATCCACTGCGGCCTGGTCCAGGGTTTCTTCGGTCCGAGCGCCCGTGGCGTCATCGATCACATAGCTGATCCACTTGCTGCCGTCGTTCCAAGCCTTCACCACCGCATCGGATGCCGGGTTACCGTCGTCGTCAAAGAAGACGCCGGTGGGCACCCAGTTGATAGGTAGCCACTTGCCGAACAGCCCTTCATAGTCACCGTTCAGCAACATGCTGCCAAACGTGACCGTACCGGTCTTGAGCGCAGTTTGGTCCACCGTGAAGCCAGCACGTTCGCTACTGAAGAACCCCCAGTAGTGTTTGTCGTCAGCGGGGCCATAGAAGAGGCCACCAGGAAACTCAGCCATGCCTGTTGCAGTCAGGTCGTTGTCCACCTCGGCGTCACCCTCTTCACGCAATGCAATGCGCAAGCTGCTGGTGTCGGTTGCAGGAACGAATGCACCGCCAACGTTGTGGCCCAGTTCCACCTTGAAGCCAGACATGCGCTTGCCCGTGTGGTTGTTCAGTTTGCCGATCATGCGGTAGACGTTGCGGGCTGTGTCCTGATCATTGGCCAATAGCGCGTCGTTCTTGTCATAAATCGGGTAGGCGGCATCCTCGTTTTTGACGGTGAACACCATATCGATCGGACCGAACCCGGTCGCGTTCATCTTGTAGCGCTTGTGCGTCTGGAAAGTGTCGTTGCACTGCTTGTCGCCGCCGATGGTCAACGCCTCGGTGCGTGGCGCCATGACGCAGTCCGCAATGATCTGCTGGGCAGGGTTGCCATAAACCGGCGTGTTGTTGTAAACGATGATGCCGGGGTCAACAGCCTTGACCGCATCCCATCCGATCTCGCCGTAGCTCACGGCGCCGACATCCGCATAGGGGCGGTCGTAAATGGTGCGGACTGTGCCCGTCTGCGGGCCAAAGTTGGCCTCGGTGTTGATGCGCTGGATTTCGCCAGCCATCAGCGGTGCAACAAGCATCGCGATCGCCAGGCCTATCCCGCCGGACCGCAAAGCCCTGGGCTGTGTGTGTTTCGTCATTTCAAATCTCCCAAAAAAGTCAAATCCAAGCCCTTGCACCCACGTGAAAAGGCCGCGCCAAAAATTACTCCCACCCCTATCGATCTCCAGATGAAGTTTTCTACAGGGGGGGTGCTGCTCAATTGAGTAGACGCAATGGATCCAAAGAAAATCGCCGCTCAAGGCCTGAGGCCCCGCGGCGATGTCGGTTGGGAGGGCCGGGACGTGAGGTCCCGGCCCTTGGGGTGCGCTCAGTGGCGGCGAGCGCGGCGCAGGCCCCAGCCCAGCAGGCCGAGTGCGGCCAACAGCGGCAGCATCGGGTCAACCGGACGCTGGCCGTCGGCTGCGGTACAACCGCCGCCGCTGCTGGTCGCGACGGGTGGGTTCACGGGGTCAGCCACTTCCACCTCCAATATGTCGGCGCTGCGGAAAGCTGCTGCCGACCCGGTCGCGTTTTCGGTGTTGAACGTGCCGTAAACGCGCTTGCCGTCTGGGCGGGCCACCAGCTGCGCTTCGAAGGCATAGTCTTCGTCGTCAAACAGGCTGCCCCGCTCGTTCGAGAATTCCACGGAAGGCGCAAAACTCAGGCCACTGTCCCGGCTTGCCGTGAGGTAGATGCCCAGGTCTTCAGGGCCGTTCGGGTCGAAGGGCGACACATTGGTCTGCGAGCCATAGGCCACGAAGATCATGTTTTTCGCCTGGCACAGCGTTGGGTCCAGCGTCGTCGGGTCGGCTGGATTCCCCGTCGGGCAGCCCACCGGCTGACTCGGTGGCGTACCAAAGAAGCGCGGCTCACGCACGTTGATGCGCTTGTCCGTGATGTTGGTGATGTTGTAAGGCAGCGCCCAACTTCCGGTACTGGTCACTGAGTCAAAGGTGTACTTGCGCACCCAGAAGTTGTAGTTGTCCAGTTGGGCCCACAGCTTCACCAGGTCGTTGGTGTAGTTGTAGCCAATCCAGAGCTCGTCACCCCGCAGCACGCCGCGGTGGGCCAGCGCATTTTCGGCGCTGTTGACCTCCGTGTCGTCGCCCAGACCACTGTCTGTAGCGCTCAGGAAGGGCGCCCGGCTGCTGATGTTCTCTGGCAGCGCATTGCTCAAGGCAATGGCTTCGGTGTAGACCGACGTCGCGCAATTGACGGCCACTGCTGGCTGCATGTTGGCAGGTGCCAAACCACCCATGCCACGGCGCACCACGATGTCCGACGGACCACCTGCGTCTTCGATGCCTTCCTTCCAGAAGACGGCAATGTTGACACCACCGGGTGATGCGATGCTGCCTTCCTGCGTCAGGAAGCGCACGCGGCGGGCGTTCTTCAGCGGGTTGCTGATGAGGCAGCCTGCCTGATACGCGCCAGCATCAGGCGTCAGTGGTGTGGTGCCGTCGTTGAACGTCGCGCCTGGCAGGGGCGGGGTGTTGTAAGGGAAGTTCAGGTAGCGCACGAACTTGCCCGAAGCAAAACCTTCTGAGCCCTTGGTCTCTTCCCAGGCCAGCACGGTGGTGGAGCCCACCATCGCGATGTTGGGACGGGATGCGCCGGCGTTGCCTTTTTCGACCCGCTGATTGACCAGACTGCCGTCCTCGCCGAGAGCGGTCTTGCCGTCCAGGTTGGTGCCGTCAGCTGCGAACACATGGGAAATCTGCCCGGACAGCCCGTAGCCGCCATCCCAGTTGTCGGTCAGGCGACGAGCCGACTGCAGCACGAAGTCGTTGGCGGGCGTGCTTGGGACAGACAAGTCCACATCGGCATACGCGTACCAGACGTCGGTGCCGCCGGTCACATTGGCCCCCGAAGCGCCGTCGCCAGGACCGTCGGCATCACCAGGCTGCAGACCCTCAGGGTCTTCCTGCCAGGAAATGTTGATCTTGCCCGTCTTAGCGACGGAGTTGAAACTGCCGCTGCTGGCGTCTTGCTTGGCATCGCGCTGGCCATTGCTCAGTTGTACAGGCGGCTTCCAGTTCTTGCCGTTGTCTACCGAGGCGGCCGTCCAGGTGCAAGAGAAGGGGATGATGCGGCTGTCGCGGTCCAGGTAGCGGATGGCGCGCTGGTTGGGGTTCTGCGCGTTGTCTGCTGCGGCAACGCCGTCGCTCAAATCACCGTCGGGGCAGTACTTGCTGGTCCAGGTCAGCACCATCACCGGGCCGCTGGTCTTGATGTTGGGCTTGTCGATGTCGCCATAAAACGCGGCGCGGGTGGTGCCACCAGCCTGCCACGCGGTCTGGATGCTCGACTTGTCAGCCGACCTGGACACGTTGACTGGTGCAGACCACTCGCTCTCGGCGTCGCAGGTGACGCGCGGGGTGGTGGTCGTGTCCGTTTCGGGTGTGGGCTTGCAGGTGCGAACAAAGATGTCGCGCGCTTTGCGCTCTTCCTGAGCCTTGGTGTCGTAGACCGTGGGTGCAGCGTCAAAAGTATCGCCGTAGGCCATGACCAAGGTGCCATCTGCGCCGGCGCGCTGGATCTTGGGTTTGTGGCCGCTGCCCCCTTCACTGATGATTTGCTCCTCTTTGAGCTGGATTTGCAGTTGGGTTGCCGCATACGCGACCCCCGCCACAGCCACCGCACCCAGCACCCCGAGGTGCTTGCGTTTCAATTTCATACCAACCTCCAAAAAAATGGCCTGAGCTACAAATAACATCCGCTCACCAGTGTTAAAAAAAGACCGGTTTTTCAATTGAGTTCGCTCAATCCAGACGCAGTTTGGTTATGCCCTTCGGTATGGGGTGTATTGACATTTTTCAATGCTTCGGCCATGCGGTAGCCACAGCCGCCCATAGGGGCTGAGCAGACGGCGCGATGCCGTAGGGGTGTTTGTTTTTGGGGTGTGCAGACTATGGGCTTCACAGCCAATCGTTGCGGCTTCAGGTGCAATGCCTGGGTGTTGGGTGTTTATTTCAATGCATCAAAACGATGCATTGAAATAAAGAATGCTTTCCAGGTGTTGGAGTAGCCTGGAGTTTTAATCAATCAATGCGGCACAGATACCAGCAAGGTTGAAAAACCGAACAAATGGCATTTCAATTTTCGGGCCGCAACAATGGCGTCGGCCGTGTCTTCGTAATTCACCAGAAAAATTTGCGTGTCCGACGGACCTTGGCGCGGGTTGTCCAGTGGTGTGATCTCGCCCACCTTGCCGTAGCGGCTCGCAATCTGGAGCAGTTCGCCCAGCATCGCGGCTTTGGATGGCATTTGGCCCAGTGCCTGAATTTCGGGTGCGCAAGCGGGCAGGTGGCCCTCGGGCTGTGTGCTCATCAACATGGGGTACCTCGTTTCAAAAAACCCTTGCGGGCCGCTAGGTCAAGACACTTTCACCTGCCGGGCACTGCCGCCGGGTTTTTTGGGTAGGGTCAGCTCCAGCACGCCTTCGGTGTACTTGGCGCTGGCCGCGTTTTCGTCCACGTCGTGCGACACCGTGAAACTGCGCGACACGCTGCCGTAGTAGCGCTCGCTGCGAATCACTTTTTCGCCTTCTTTCTCCTCTTTTTCCTTCTTCACCTCGGCGCTGATGGACACCAGATTGCCGTCTACCGACACCTTGATGTCTTCCTTGTTGACGCCAGGAATCTCGGCCTTGACCGTGTAGGCCTGCTCGTCCTCGGTCATGTCCAGCCGCATTTGCGGCGCCGTGTCAGAAGACCCGTACACCGGCCGCAGAGCGAAGCCTTTAAAGAACTCGTCCCCAAAAGGGTCCATGCGGGCCAGTTCGTTGAACGGGTTGAAACGGGTGATGCTGGTCATGACGAAGTCTCCAAGGGGTGTGGCAGTCAAGCGGCGGTTTGAAATTCCAGGGGGCGGCGGCTTTGTGGCCGTGGCAGGTGTGCGGTGGTGTTCACCCACGCGCGCCGGGGTTTCGACACACCGCCGGTGGGTTGGTTTTCATGGGGCGTTTGCGAAAGCTTCGCCCGCATGCCACCCGATGGACCCACGCGTGCCGGCGGGTTGCCGCTTTGGTGGCCTTGAATACCCCAGGCGGCTGCCGTTAACGCCACCACGGCACCGGCGGTCGCTTGTAGGCTGGTGTGTTTGATCGGTTGGTTCATGGCCTGTTGCTGTTTGGGGCTGGACTGGGCGCTGATGGAGATGCCTAGGTGCGGTCGCTTGGGACCAAAACCCCATGGCACAAGCTTATTGATCCGGCCCTGTGAAGTCTTAAGCTGCATATCGAACGTGACGGTCCTGGAAGTAGCTCATGACGCGCTCGGGGTTTTGCTCCAGCATCGCCATGTGATCGTTGGCCGCATCGCGTAGCTTGGCCTTGGTTCGCACCGGCACGCGCTTGCCCATCTCCTGCTTCAAGTCCGCATTGAGCCGCTCCTCTGGGTTGAGCTGTGGGCTGTAGCTGGGCAGGTAGAACAACTCGATCTGGTCCTGCCGCTCAGCCACCCAAGCCTTCACCAGCTTGCTGTGGTGGACCCGCAGGTTGTCCAGAATCAGAAAGACTTTTTTACCCGCGTCCTTGATCAAAGCTTGTAGGAATTCGATGAGCTTCTCAGCATCGAAAGCCTCGTCAATGATCATCCACCGCGTCTTGCCCTGGTTGGTCACCGTGGCAATCATGGAGAGCTTTTGACGGGTGCCGCCCACGGCCATGGCCACCGGTGTTTTGCCCGCTGGCGCGAAGCTCCTGCCGCGCACATCGGTGTTGACCAAGGCCGTCTCGTCGCCCCAGTGAATCTCGGCCCCCTCGGCCCTGGCGCGCTGCTCAATGCCGGGGTACTCGCCCTCCAACCAAGCCTGCACGGCAGCAGGGCTTTGCTCGTAAGCGCGCTTGATGGGCTTTTGCGGTGTGAAGCCCCAGCGGGTGAGGTACTTGCCGATGCTGCGCACTTGCAGCTTGATGCCAAATTCCTGTTCGATGAGCTGACCCACTGCGGCCCGGCTCCACAAGCTGAAATCCATCTTGAGCTGCTCGGGGCGTTTGTCGATGATCAGGCGCTGGATGGTGTCTTCCTGCGCCTGACCGAGCACCCGGCCATCGCCTCTGGCTCGTCCACGAACAGCGGGACGTATCGCACCCCAGCCGCCAGCGTCAAACAGATCGATAGCCGTTCGCACTGTCGGGTAGCTCAGCCCCGTCATCGTGACGATCTGCATGATCTTGGTGCCTTGTCTGTACAGCCTCACGACCTGTTTGCG
>NZ_JBVPZC010000025.1:0-56473 GCF_055702805.1 Hydrogenophaga sp. LT287
AGAATCCGTTTTCGCAATCGCCTTCAAACGCCCACGCTTATCGGCTGTATATTTTTAATGATCCAACAAACTCAGCAGCACTTGCCACCTCATCCGTCCTGCTTAGCTGCGATCAGCTGAGCCTCGTATTATGACACAGTTTTTGGTGTCTGGAAAAAGTATTTTAGGGTTTTTACCTAGAAGACTCAGCCCACTTCGCAGACTTGGGTTGCTTACCTTGCGGCGTTGCAGCGATCAGCGATCAGCGAAGCCTTGCAGTATACATCGGTTTTTTCGCGGCGGTCAACAGCTTGGCTAAATTTTCTGACCATTTGC
This sequence comes from Hydrogenophaga sp. LT287, assembly GCF_055702805.1. NCBI lineage: Bacteria > Pseudomonadati > Pseudomonadota > Betaproteobacteria > Burkholderiales > Comamonadaceae > Hydrogenophaga > Hydrogenophaga sp. LT287. The sequence continues at coordinate 316 of NZ_JBVPZC010000025.1, forward strand.
TGCTGCGGCTTTCGTTGCAAGGTTGGTTGCACCTTCATCCCAGCTTTTACTTCCGCCCCTTCCCCGTTGCGCCGCGGTCGGGCTGTGCCGGTTACACAGCGGTGCACGCGGTGACCTACGGGGAAGTTTTGTGAAGTGCAGGCGTCAATCCATGGCAACCGCCTCGCCGAACTCGAACACACCCGGGTTGCGAACGGGGTCCACGCCGACAGGTATCACCGACTTAGGCGGGTACTTGCCTTCCAGCAGCAACTTGGAAAGTGGGTTTTCTATGCGTTGTTGAATCGCCCGCTTGAGCGGTCGGGCACCGAACACGGGATCAAAACCTACTTTAGCAAGCTCATCCAGCGCTGCGGGAGCCACATCGAGGCGCAAGTCCATCTTCTGCAGGCGAGCCTGCAAAGCCTTCAGCTGAATGCCGGCTATGGAAGCGATATGCTGAGCATCGAGTGCATGGAACACCACTGTCTCGTCGATGCGGTTCAAGAACTCAGGCCGGAAATGCTCCTTGAGCTCTCCCCACACCGCTTCTTTCACATCGTCGTAGGGTTGACCCACCATGGCCTGGATCAGGTGCGAGCCAATGTTGCTCGTCATCACGATCACCGTGTTTTTGAAGTCCACGGTGCGCCCTTGCCCGTCGGTCAGACGTCCGTCGTCCAGAACTTGAAGCAGTACGTTGAACACATCCGGGTGGGCTTTCTCCACTTCGTCCAGCAGCAGCACGCTGTAAGGCTTACGGCGCACGGCTTCTGTCAGGTAGCCGCCCTCCTCGTAGCCTACATACCCGGGCGGCGCACCAATGAGGCGTGCCACCGAGTGTTTCTCCATAAATTCGCTCATATCGATGCGAATCAGGTGGTCTTCGCTATCAAACAGGAAGCCGGCGAGCGCCTTGCACAGCTCGGTTTTACCGACACCCGTTGGGCCTAAAAACAGAAACGAGCCCGTGGGTCGGTTCGGATCGGATAGTCCGGAGCGTGAGCGGCGGATCGCGTTGGCGACGGCGCCAATGGCTTCGTCTTGCCCCACCACACGCTGATGCAGCTTGTCTTCCATCACCAGCAGCTTGTCGCGCTCGCCCTGCATGAGTTTGGCCACGGGGATGCCGGTCGCGCGGGCCACGACTTCTGCAATCTCTTCAGCACCCACCTGGGTACGTAGCAGCTGCGGGCGGCCCGTACCGTCTTTGTTGGCGGCTTTCCCCGATTCCACAGCCTGCGCGTCTTTGAGGCGCTTTTCCAATTCGGGTAGCTTGCCGTATTGCAGCTCGGCCACTTTGTTGAAGTCACCCTTGTCGGTGAATGTCTTGATCTGGGAACGGATACGGTCCATCTCCTCCATCACGTCCTTGGAGCCCAGCGCCTGGGCTTTTTCAGCCTTCCAGATTTCGTCGTAGTCGGAGATTTCTTTCTCCAACCGGGCAATTTCTTCCGCAATCAGACCGAAGCGCTTTTGTGACGCCTCATCCTTCTCACGCCGCACGGCCTCGCGCTCAATTTGCAACTGAATCAAACGGCGGTCGAGTTTGTCCATCACCTCGGGCTTGGAGTCGAGTTCGATCTTGATCTTGCTGGCCGCCTCGTCGATGAGATCGATGGCCTTGTCAGGCAAAAAGCGATCGGTGATGTAGCGGTGGCTGAGCTCGGCAGCGGCCACGATGGCCGGGTCGGTGATCTGAACGCCGTGATGCACCTCATACTTCTCTTGCAAACCACGCAAGATGGCAATGGTGGCTTCCACACTGGGCTCGCCCACAATGATCTTCTGAAAGCGGCGCTCGAGTGCAGCATCTTTTTCAATGTATTTGCGGTACTCGTCGAGCGTGGTGGCACCCACGCAGTGCAGTTCTCCGCGGGCCAGCGCTGGCTTGAGCATGTTGCCCGCATCCATAGCCCCTTCGCCTTTGCCGGCTCCCACCATGGTGTGTAACTCGTCAATGAACACAATGGTCTGGCCTTCGTCTTTGGCCAACTCGTTGAGCACGGTTTTCAGGCGCTCTTCAAACTCACCACGGAACTTGGCCCCGGCCAGCAGCGCCGCCATGTCCAGGCTCAGCACGCGTTTGCCCTTGAGCGAATCAGGCACTTCGCCCGCCACGATGCGCTGGGCCAAGCCTTCAACAATGGCCGTTTTACCCACACCGGGCTCGCCGATCAGCACAGGGTTGTTCTTGGTCCGGCGTTGCAACACCTGGATGGCGCGGCGAATCTCGTCATCGCGGCCAATCACCGGGTCCAGCTTGCCCATGCGGGCGCGCTCGGTGAGGTCCATCGTGTATTTTTTAAGAGCCTCGCGCTGACCCTCGGCCTCGGGACTGTCCATGGACTGACCACCGCGTACGGCGATGATGGCCGATTCAAGGCTCTTGCGGTTCAGGCCGTTCTCATTCGAGATGCGCCCCAACTCCCCTTTGCTGTCGGCCACTGCAAGCAAAAAGAGTTCGCTAGCGATGAACTGGTCGCCGCGTTTGATGGCTTCTTTTTCGGTGGCTTGCAGCAATTTGGACAGCTCTTGCCCAACCTGCACTTGGTCTTGCCCCTGCACTTCCGGCAAGCGCGTCATCGCCGCCTCGGCGGCCTTGGTCAATCCAGGCACGTTGACACCCGCGCGCTGCAGCAAAGACTGCGGGCCATCGGCCTGACGCAGCATGGCCAGCAGCAGGTGAGCGGGCTCAATGTAAGCGTGGTCAGCGCCGAGCGCCAGTGTCTGGGCTTCGCTCAGGGCTTCTTGGAACTTGGTGGTGAGTTTGTCGAGTCGCATGGATCATGCACTCCGAATGTTTGTATTGGCTGGTATGTGGCGCTTGACGACCACTTTTCAAGACAAGCATGAAGCCTGATGCAGGCTGACCGCGCAGCCGTTGACGCAGATCAGCCAAGCACGTGCACGCCGTCCATTTTTGCGCCAATTCGAAAAAAGCAAGGTCTCAGCGCATCCGCGCAGGCTGCACCCGCGAGGGCCGTGCGTTTTCAGTCCGTTGTGCGCACACCCCACGCACGGTCGCGCGGGACACGCAAGGCGCAAACGGACACTCAAGCGTTGCGCGCTTCGATACCCCACTTGGCCAGCGCCGCGTCGTCGCTCACGCGTGCGTCCACCCATCGCGCACCCTCGGGCGTCTGTTCCTTCTTCCAGAACGGCGCCTGGGTCTTCAGGTAGTCCATCAGGAATTCGCAAGCCTGGAAGCTCTCGCCACGGTGGGCCGATGTCACGGCCACCAGCACAATTTGGTCCAGCGGCTGCAGCAAGCCCACGCGGTGAATCACGCGTGCACCGAAGATGTCGAAACGCCGGAAGGCTTCGTCGATCATGGCCTCAATGCTTTTTTCGGTCATGCCAGGGTAGTGCTCCAGCTCCATCGTGCTGATGCTCTGCCCGTCGTTGCGGTCACGCACGGTACCCATGAAACTGCACACGGCGCCCACGCGCTTGTCCTGCTCGCGCAACCGCTGCACCTCGGTGCTCAGGTCGAAGTCTTCGGTCTGGATGCTGACGCGCGGTGCCATGTTCAGCCTCCTGTGACGGGTGGGAAAAACCCCACTTCGGCGCCATCGATGAGCGCGGCCCCCTCGTCGCTCATGGTCTGGTTCAAGGCCACCCGCACCGCACGACCACGCGCCAGCGCTTCGGCGTAAGCACCACCGCGTGCAACCAACTCTTCACGCAGCGCGCCCAGGGTGGCTGCCTTGGTGTCAGCCGACTCGCTGCTGGCGCCGATGGCCTCTCGAATCGATGCGAAATAGCGAAGTTTGACAATCATGCGAGCAACTCTGCAAAAGAAAGATAGGGCACTGGATCACCATGGGCGATGGTGGCGCCGGCCGGGTTGTCCACCAGACCGTCACCCCACACGGCAGAAGTCAAAACCCCCGAACTCTGGTTGGGAAAGAGGTCCAACCCACCTTCGGCGTTGCGACACACGCGCAGAAATTCGCGGCGCTTGTCAGCACGGGCCACCGTGAAATGGGCCGGCAGCATCACGGGCTGCACACGAGGAACTTGCGCGCCTTGCAGCTTGAGTAAAAACGGCCTGACCAGCAACACAAAGGTAACGAAGCTCGACACCGGATTGCCAGGAAGGCCAATGAAATGGCAAGGCTGCGCAGCGCTGGCGCCCGCACCGGCGTCGCGGTTCACACGCCCGTAAGCAAACGGCTTGCCCGGCTTCATACCAATCTGCCACAGATCGAGGCTGCCGAGTTGCTGCACGGCCGACTTGATGTGGTCTTCCTCACCCACCGAAACACCACCGCTGGTCAAGATCAGGTCGTGGTGGTCTGCTGCCGTTTTAAGTGCCGCCAGCGTGGCTTCGCGGCGGTCGGGCACGATGCCCAGATCACTCACCTCACAGCCCAGACGCTGCAACAACGCACGCAAGAAAAAGCGGTTGGAGTTGTAAATGGCGCCCGGCTTCATGTCCTGCGGGGATACATCACCCGGCATCACCAGTTCGTCGCCGGTTGAAAACAGCGCCACGCGGGGCCGCGCGACCACCGGCACATGGGCCAAGCCCAGGCTGGCGGCCAAACCCAGGCTTGCCGGTGAAAACCGCTCGCCGCGAGACAACACCACGGCACCACGCGTCACGTCTTCTCCGGCCCGGCGCACCCACTGGCCCGGCTGGGGCACGGCGTTGATGTGCACGCCATGGATGTTGCCACCCACATCTTGGGTGTCTTCCTGCATCACCACCGCGTCGGCACCTTCGGGCATGGGGGCGCCAGTAAAAATACGGGCGCAGGTGCCTGGTCGCAACGGTTCTGCGGCATGGCCTGCAGCAATGCGCTGCGACACGGACAAGACCACCCCAGGGGCCGTGACGTCGGCACTGCACACCGCATAACCGTCCATGGACGAGTTATTGTTTGGCGGGACTTGCAGCGCAGAAACCAGGTCTTGCGCCAGCACGCGGCGATCGGCGTCAAAGGTAGCCACGTTTTCCGTGGTGCTGAGCGGCACCACGCGACCCAGCAAGCTGGCCAGTGCATCGTCCAGCGACATCAAAGGGGCTCGGGCTGCTGGCTTGTGAACGGTCATGGCGCGTAGATCTCTGGGCTGTAATCGAATCGGTGGCCATTTTCGACCAACCAGGCCGCGACGTCATCTGGCTGGTTCAAATCCAGTACCGGTCGAGCGGTTGAGACGGGCAAGGCTGTCGGGCTGTCGGTCGCAATGGCTGCAATGAAAGGATCGTCGGGGTAGCGAGCGGGCTTGCCACTGGCCTCGCGCCAAATCTCAATCTTGTGCAAATCGCTTTCTTTGAAGCCTTCAACCAGCACCCAGTCCACACCGCCGTAAAGCTCGGCAATCAACTGGTGCACCTTGAGTTCGGCTGGCTGTTCAAACTCACGCATCAGCACCAGTCGGTTAGGCGACGCCGCCACCACCTCAAAGGCACCGGCTTCGCGGTGGCGCCAGGTGTCTTTACCGGGGTGGTCAATGTCAAACTGGTGGTGGGCGTGCTTGACCACCGACACACGCAGGCCACGAAATTTAAGCGCCGGAATCAGCTGCTCAACCAGCGTGGTCTTGCCCGAACCCGAGTAACCCGCAAAGCCGACGACCTTCATGCGACGGGACAATGCTCGGCGACGTAGGCCTGCACGGCTGCGGTGTCTGCGGGCATGACACGCACGCGCTTGGGCAGGTCTTCAATACCGTTGAAACGGGCTGGCCGATCGGGCTGACGGCCCAGGGCTTCAACGATGGTTTCAGCGAACTTGATGGGTAAAGCGGTCTCCAGCACGATCATGGGCACGCCCGGTTGCAGGTGCTCCCGCGCCACCTTCACGCCATCGGCGGTGTGGGTGTCGATCATGATGTTGTAGCGCTCAAACGCGTCCTTGATCGTGGCCAGTCGATCGCTGTGCGAGCTCTTGCCACTGGCAAAACCGTAGCGACTGGCGGCCTCGGCAAACACCTTATCGGCACCCAGCTCAAAGCGCCCAGCTTTGTGCAGCGCATCGCCAAAGAGGGCTTTCACGCGGGCACCGTCTCGACCAAGCAAATCGAACACAAAGCGCTCAAAGTTGCTGGCCTTGGAGATGTCCATCGATGGACTGGAGGTCTCAAACGTGTCAGCACTCGCCCGCACGCGGTACACACCGGTGCGGAAGAACTCGTCCAGCACGTCGTTTTCATTGGTTGCCACCACCAGCGTCTGGACGGGCAGGCCCATCTGGCGCGCCACATGGCCAGCGCAGACGTTGCCAAAGTTGCCGCTGGGCACCGTGAAGCTCACCTTTTGCGTGTCGCTGGCGGTTGCCTGAAAATAGCCGGCGAAGTAGTAAACGACCTGCGCCAGCAGGCGCGCCCAGTTGATCGAATTGACGGTACCGATCTTGTAGACGCGCTTGAAGTCCAGGTCGTTACTGACGTTTTTGACAATGTCCTGGCAGTCGTCGAACACACCTTCAATGGCGATGTTGTGGATGTTGTCGTCCATCAGGCTGAACATCTGCGCCTGCTGAAACGGGCTCATGCGGCCGTGCGGGCTGAGCATGAAAACGCGCACGCCTTTTTTGCCTCGCATGGCGTATTCGGCCGCGCTGCCGGTGTCACCACTGGTAGCCCCCAAAATGTTGAGTTCTTCGCCGCGGCGGGCCAGTTCGTATTCAAACAGGTTGCCCAGCAGTTGCATCGCCATGTCCTTGAAGGCGAGCGTGGGGCCATTGGACAGCGCTTCGAGGTAAAAGCCATCCTCCAGCTTTTTCAGTGGAACGATGGCTGCTGTGCCGTACACCGCCTCCGTGTACGTCTTTTCGCAAAGCGCCTTCAGATCGGCCGGCGGAATATCGTCGATGTAGAGCGACAGCACCTCGAACGCCAGCGCAGCGTAGCCGCCCGGTTCGCCGCCGTTGAAAGCAGCCCGCCAGCGCGCCAGCGTGGCTGCATCCACCTGTGGGTAGCGCTCAGGCAGATACAGACCGCCATCGGGCGCCAAGCCTTCCAGCAGGATTTCGCAAAAACGTTTGCGATCCGGGTGACCGCGGGTGGAAAGGTATTGCATGTCAGTTCCAATATCAGCAGACAAGACGCTCCGCGAGGGGAGGTGCTCGATCAAGATGCCATGGAACCGGCTCTGCCGGCCCACGAGCATCGCCCCTTGGGGTAGCGCCGCAGGCGACGCGTGGGGTTAATTCAACTCTTCCTTGCGGATGCGCGTGATCGGTGCCAGCACCGAAGGAAGCGCCTGCATTTGAGCCAGCACGGCGTCCAGCGTGCCCTCGCGGGTGTCGTGCGTGAGGATGATGACGTCGGTCTGGGTCGAGCCCTCACCGCCGATTTCATCGGCCTCGCGCTGCAACACCGCGTCGATGCTGATGCCAGCGTCAGCCAAGAGCCCGGTTACCTTGGCCAGCACACCGGCTTCGTCTGCCACGCGCAGACGCAGGTAGTAGCTCGTCACCACCTCGCTCATGGGCAGCACGGACAGGTCGCTCATGGCGTCGGGCTGGAAGGCCAGGTGCGGCACGCGGTGATGCGGGTCAGCGGTGTGCAGCCGGGTGATATCGACCAGATCGGCAATGACGGCGCTCGCCGTGGGTTCGCTGCCAGCGCCCTTGCCGTAATACAGCGTCGTGCCCACGGCATCGCCCTGCACCACCACGGCGTTCATGGCACCTTCCACATTTGCGATGAGGCGCTTGGTGGGCACCAGGCTGGGGTGTACGCGCAACTCAATGCCTTGGGCCGTGCGCTTGGTGATACCCAACAGCTTGATGCGGTAGCCCAGTTGCTCTGCGTATTTGATGTCAGCGGCGCCGAGCTTGGTGATGCCTTCGACATAAGCCTTGTCAAATTGCACCGGGATGCCAAATGCAATGGCGCTCATGAGCGTCACTTTGTGCGCTGCGTCCACGCCTTCGATATCAAACGTAGGGTCGGCTTCGGCATAACCCAGACGCTGCGCCTCCTTCAGCACCACGTCAAAGTCCAAACCCTTGTCGCGCATTTCGGACAAGATAAAGTTAGTGGTGCCGTTGATGATGCCGGCGATCCATTGAATGCTGTTGGCCGTCAGACCTTCACGCAACGCTTTGATAATCGGGATGCCACCGGCCACCGCCGCTTCAAACGCCACCATCACGCCCTTGGCCGACGCTGCGGCAAAGATCTCGGTGCCATGCACCGCCAGCAGCGCTTTGTTGGCCGTGACCACATGCTTGCCAGCGGCAATGGCTTCAAGCACCAGCGCCTTGGCGATGCCATAGCCACCAATCAACTCGATGACGATGTCGATGTCAGGGTTGGCAATGACGGCACGGGCATCGTTCACCACCTGCACACCGGGCCCTACCAGAGACTGCGCGCGGGCCACATCGAGATCGGCCACCATCGTGATTTCAATACCGCGGCCAGCGCGGCGCTTGATTTCTTCCTGGTTGCGCTTGAGCACATTGAACGTACCGCTGCCCACGGTACCTATGCCCAAAAGGCCCACTTGAATTGGTTTCATATCGGTCATTGCTTGAATGGAATTCAGAAAAATCAGGTGCCGTGGCGTTTGCGCCAGCCTTCAAAAAACTTCGCCACGCGGCCAATGGCCTCACGCAGGTCGTCCTCGTGCGGCAAAAACACGATGCGGAAATGTTGGTTGTCCGGGTAATTGAAACCCGAGCCCTGCACCAGCATCACGCGCGTTTCCTGCAGCAGCTCCAGGAACAGCTGCTGATCGTCCTCGACCGGGTACATCTGGGGGTCGAGTCGCGGAAACATGTAGAGCGCCGCCGAGGGTTTGACGCAACTCACCCCCGGAATGGCGGTGATCAGCTCATAGGCCAGATCGCGCTGGCGCCGCAAACGCCCGCCCTCGCACACCAGATCGTTGATGCTCTGGTAACCACCCAGGGCTGTCTGAATGGCCCACTGGCCGGGGACGTTGGCGCACAGGCGCATGTTCGAGAGCATGTTCAAGCCCTCGATGTAATCCTTGGCAGGCTTTTTGTCGCCAGACACCACCAGCCAGCCAGCGCGGTAGCCACACGAACGGTAGCTCTTCGACAACGAATTGAACGTCAGCGTCAGCACGTCTTCCGACAGGCTCGCCATTGCGGTGTGCTTGACACCGTCATACAGCACCTTGTCGTACACCTCGTCGGCAAAAATCACCAGCCCGTGTTGGCGAGCCAGTTCGACGATGGACTTGAGCAACGCGTCAGAATACAGCGCGCCTGTCGGGTTGTTGGGGTTGATCACCACGATGCCTTTGGTGGCGGGGGTGATCTTGCGGCGAATGTCGTCCAGGTCGGGCATCCACCCGTTGGATTCGTCGCACCGGTAATGCACCGGCGTGCCGCCCGACAGGCTCACGGCGGCCGTCCAGAGCGGGTAATCGGGTGAAGGCAGCAGCAGCTCATCGCCGTCGTCCAGCAACGCATTGGTGGCCATCACAATCAGTTCGCTGGCGCCGTTGCCCAGGTAGATGTCGTCCAGCGTTACACCCTTGACACCCTGCTTCTGGGTTTCGTGCATCACCGCCTTGCGCGCCGCGAAAATACCTTTGCTGTCCGAATAACCCGCCGAGTTCGGCAGGTTGCGGATCATGTCTTGCTGGATCTCTTCGGGCGCATCAAACCCAAACACCGCCAAATTGCCGATGTTGAGCTTGATGATCTTGTGACCCTCTTCCTCCATCTGACGCGCCGCGTCCATGATGGGACCCCGGATGTCGTAGCAGACGTTGGCGAGCTTGGCGGATTTCTGGATGGTTTTCAAAGTTCCTCCCAAGGGGAGTCAGGGGTCAAGCGGCACACCCGCCCTGGGCAGGTTCGCCGAGCGTTATATTACGGGTCGGTTGCAGGGAAAACCTGTAATTTGACCACAGTTCTCCACCGCATCTCTGCACCCCCAGTGGCACACCACCGCGTGCAAGCCGCACCCCCAGCCGCCTGATCCATCACGCCATGAAACTGCACGCCGACAAATTGGATACCCAGTCCGTCACTGCTTATGGCGAAGGCTGGATTGCGGTCAACGGGCAGCGCCACACCCAAAGCCTGGTGCTCGCCTCATCGGGCCAGTTGGTGCCATGGACCTGCACCCGTTTTGAAGACCTGACCGAAGCGCATTTTTCGATGCTGGCCAGCGTGATGACGGAAGCGCCCGAACTGGTGGTTTTCGGCAGCGGCTCCAAACTCCGTTTCCTGCCGCCCGCCTTGCTGCGCAGCCTGATGGGGCAGCGAATTGGCGTGGAGACCATGGACACAACAGCCGCCTGTCGCACTTACAACATTCTCGCGAGCGAAGGCAGGCGGGTCGTAGCGGCCTTACTGATAGAAACCTGAGGCCGGCAAACCGGGAAGACCAGGCCCGCAGCGCGGATCGAGACACGGCCAAGCGGCGATCCACACGGCGCCAATTCGGGCCCGTGAGAGAGCTCCATCCGAGCACCCTGGGGCTGGGACTGTCCCAAAAAGCGGTTCGGGGTTAAAATACCCGATTGTTTCCTGGCCTGCCTCCCGTGCGCCACAGCTGCCACCGGGAGCCTGTGTAGCCAAGCACAAGCCAACGAATCACCACCAACTTACGTCAGGGGTCCACGCAGTATGGCAGTCGTTGTCAATAAACCCATTCCCGAATTTGAATCTCAAGCCACCGGCGGCATCAAGGTCAGCAATCAAACGCACCTTGGGCAAACGGTGGTTTTGTATTTTTATCCCAAAGACAACACCCCGGGCTGCACCACCGAAGCCATGCAGTTCCGCGACAAGTACAAAGACTTTGTCAAAGCGGGTGCGCAGGTGTTCGGCGTCTCGCGCGACAACATGAAGTCTCACGACGACTTCAAAACCAAGCTCGAACTCCCGTTTGAGTTGATCGCCGACACCGAAGAAAAAATGTGCCACATGTTTGGTGTGGTCAAGAACAAGATCATGTACGGCAAGAAGGTCAAGGGCATCGAGCGCAGCACCTTCCTGATCGGACCTGACGGTGTGCTCGCACAGGAATGGCGCGGACTCAAGGTCCCAGGGCACGTCGAAGAGGTTCTCAAGGCCGTGAAAACGCTGAAAAAAGCGGGTTGATTGAATCCACAGCGCTGTGACTGTCCGATCCGCTCCGGGTCAACACTGTCACAGCTGTCATGCATAATGATTTCATGACACGAGGAAGCCCATCCGCTCCCAGCGCTCCAAAACCCACAGCAGCCCTCGAAGCCGCCCGGTCACCCCGGCGGCTTTTTGTTTTCTGATTCTGCGCTGAACCCAAACGCCCGCCATGCCACTGCCACCAGCCCCATCAAAACGCGCATCTTTGCTCTCCCCCGACGCATACAACCGCAAACCGGCCGATGAACCCATGGACTTGGCACCCGTGCGTGAAGCCATCGTGCCGGTGGCAGCCAGCGCGATTCCAGCAGGGCCGGTTGCACCCGCAGCAGACACTGCACCGGCAACGAGCAACCCTCGGTCCAGGTCGCGCAGCCGCAAAACAAACCAACCTGCGGTGCCGGCGCCTTTGGTTGCGTACGTTGAATCGACCAGGGCTTCGCCGGCTGCCGAGCCAATGCCAGCAGCGGTAGCCCCCACCGCCAACACCAGCGACTCCCGCCAACCCACCAGCCAGCCACAAGGCGGCGCTGCCACCAAGCGCCCGGCACCCGTGGCCAGCAACCGCCGCAGTGACCGCAGCAAGTCGGGTAACGTGGGCGCCCCCCGCCTGTTCGTGCTGGACACCAACGTGCTGCTGCACGACCCGATGAGCCTGTTCCGCTTTGAGGAACACGACATCTTCCTGCCCATGATCGTGCTGGAAGAGCTTGATGGGCACAAAAAAGGCATGACCGAAGTGGCCCGCAATGGCCGCCAGACCAGCCGCACGCTGGACGCACTGGTGGCCCAGCAGGGCGGTGACATGACCAAGGGACTCAAACTCTCGGCCACAGGACACCAGTCGGCCAAGGGCTTGCTCTTCTTCCAGACGGAACCACTGGATGCTCAGTTGCCGTCCAGCCTGCCCCAAGGCAAGGCGGACAACCAGATTCTGGGTGTGGTTCATGCGCTGAGGGGCAAATACCCCCCGCGGGAAGTGATCCTGGTGTCCAAGGACATCAACATGCGGGTGAAGGCACGCGCACTGGGTCTCGCCGCCGAGGACTACGAGAACGACAAGACGCTGGAGGACGGCGAGCTGTTGTACGCAGGCGCTCTGGCTTTGCCGCAAGACTTCTGGACACGCCAGAGCAAGACCATTGAAAGCTGGGCCAGCGGTAGCCATACGTTTTACCGCGTCAGCGGCCCTACCGTGGGTCAGTTTTACATCAACCAGTTTGTCTACTTTGAAGCGCCCGGTGAGCCTTCGCTGTACGCCCGGGTCACCGAAATTCGCGACAAAACCGCGGTGCTCAAGACACTGAAGGACTACACCCACTTGAAAAATGCCGTGTGGGGCGTGACCAGCCGCAACCGCGAGCAAAATTTCGCACTCAACCTGCTGATGGATCCTGAAATCGACTTCGTCACGCTGGCGGGTACCGCTGGCACCGGCAAGACGCTGATGGCGCTGGCCAGTGGCCTGACGCAGGTGCTGGACGATCGGCGCTACACCGAGATCATCATGACCCGCGCCACGGTGAGCGTGGGTGAAGACATCGGCTTCCTGCCGGGCACCGAAGAGGAAAAGATGGGTCCCTGGATGGGCGCGCTGGATGACAACCTGGAATTTCTGGCGAAAGGTGATGGCGGCAATGCTGGCGAATGGGGCCGTGCGGCCACCAACGAACTGGTGCGCAGCCGGGTCAAGATCAAGAGCATGAACTTCATGCGCGGGCGCACGTTCATGAACAAGTACGTGATCATCGACGAGGCGCAAAACCTGACACCCAAGCAGATGAAAACGCTGATCACCCGTGCCGGCCCCGGCACGAAGATCATTTGCATGGGCAACCTGGCCCAGATCGACACTCCCTACCTGACCGAAGGCTCATCGGGGCTCACGTTTGCCGTGGACCGCTTCAAAGGATGGCCACACGGCGGGCACATCACACTGGCGCGCGGTGAACGCTCCAGGCTGGCGGACTTCGCCAGCGAGGTGCTCTGACGCGAGGCGCTGCTTCACCGACCATGAAAAAACCGGCCTTGGCCGGTTTTTTTTCGATTCAAAGGCAAAAGCGTCAGTAATCGCCACCACCAGCCAAACTTTCAAAGCGTGTAAGCATGTTCAAGAACGCCAGCTTCACGGTACCGGTGGGCCCGTTTCGCTGTTTGCCGATGATGATTTCAGCCACGCCCGGCTCCTTGCAGGCGTCCTTGGTGTAGTACTCGTCGCGGTAGATGAACATGATGATGTCCGCATCCTGCTCGATGGCGCCTGACTCGCGCAAGTCGCTCATCATCGGGCGCTTGTCGGTACGCGTCTCCACCGATCGGTTGAGCTGCGAGAGCGCAATCACCGGGCACTGCAACTCTTTGGCGAGCATTTTCAAACCGCGCGAAATCTCGCCCAACTCGGATGCCCGGTTGTCGCCATCAGAACCACTGCCGCTCATCAGCTGCAAATAGTCCACCACGATGAGGCCCAGCTTGCCGCACTGGCGCGACAAGCGCCGAGCATTGGCCCGCAGCACGCTGGGGTTCAGACCAGGCGTCTCGTCGATGTGCAGCGACACATTGCGCAGTTTTTCAATCGCTTCGGTCAGGCGTGGCCACTCGTCATCGGTGAGCTTGCCGCTGCGCAGGTGGCTCTGGTTGATGCGCCCAATGGAACCCACGATACGCACGGCCAACTGTGAAGCGCCCATCTCCATGGAGAACACGGCCACCGGCAAACCTTCGTTCAGCGCCACGTGCTCCGCAATGTTGATGGCAAATGCTGTTTTGCCCATGGAAGGCCGTGCCGCCAGCACAATCAGGTCGCCCGCCTGCAGACCCGAGGTCATACGGTCGAGGTCGACAAAGCCTGTCGGCACGCCCGTGACGTCGTTGGGGTTGTCGGCCATTTCCTGCACACGGTCAAGCAACTCGACCACGAGCGTGTCCATGCCTTGAAAACCCTCTTTCATGCGCGAGCCCTCTTCCCCAATGTGGAAGATTTTTTGTTCGGCTTCGTCAAGGATCTTGTCTACCGGCCGGCCCTGCGTGTTGAAGGCGGACGTGGCAATTTCGTCGCTGGCCGTGATCAGTTTGCGCAAAATGGCGCGCTCGCGCACGATCTCGGCGTAGCGGCGAATGTTGGCGGCGCTCGGCACGTACTGGGCCAACGAGTTCAGGTAGGCCAGACCACCCGCCTCGTCGGCCTTGCCCAGGTTTTGCAAATGCTCGTAGACCGTCACCACGTCGGCCGGCTTGCTGCCATTCACCAGCGTTGCAATGGCCGAATACGTCAATCGGTGCTCGTAACGGTAGAAATCCGACTCATTGAGCAGATCGGCCACCCGGTCCCAGGCCCCGTTGTCGAGCAACAGGCCGCCCAGCACGCTGGACTCGGACTCGATCGAATGCGGCGGCACGCGCAACTGCGCTACCTGGCGGTCAAGACCCATGCCCGGTACATCCAGGCCGGCATCAAAAGAAGAAAAGGAATCGGAAAAAACAGCAGACATGGGCTCTCTTTGAGTGACTGGCAATGGTACGCCCTGAGCGATCAGAAGTCATGGGACAAGTCTGTGGACAACCGGTGGGTATTCGGTGAGCAGAGAGTGGACTTCACGGGATAACTACTGCGCTGTAGGCCCCAAAGGCCCTCAGCGCTCGACCCGATCCGCCATGAAGTCCAAGCCATGAAAAAAGCCGCCGACCCGAAGGCGCGGCGGCTTTTGGGTGCAGCGCTTGCGCGCCAGCACCGGTGATCAGGCGGTTTCGCCGAGCACCGAGACGTTGACGTCAACCGTCACATCGGTGTGCAGGTGCACGCTCACCGTGTAGTCGCCCACCAACTTCAGCGGGCCGTTGGGCATACGCACTTGCGACTTGTTCACAGCGAAGCCCAGCTTGTTCAGCTCTTCGGACACGTCGTGGTTGGTCACGGAGCCAAACAGGCGGCCGTCCACACCGGCTTTTTGCGACAGCTTGACCGTCACAGCAGACAGCTTCTCGCCCAGGGCAGCAGCTTCAGCGTGCTTGGCAGCAGCCACTTTTTCGAGTTCAGCGCGGCGCGCTTCGAATTCGGCGATGGCGTTGGAGGTAGCGCGGCGTGCACGGCCGGTGGGGATCAGGAAGTTACGCGCGTAACCGTCCTTGACCTTGACCACATCGCCCAGGGCGCCGAGATTGGTAACTTTGTCGAGCAGAATGATTTGCATGTCAGGCTCTCTTTCAGACGCGGTGCTGGTCGCTGTAAGGCAACATGGCCAGGAAGCGAGCACGCTTGATGGCGGTGTTGACCTGACGCTGGTAGAAGGCGCGCGTGCCGGTCAGGCGCGCGGGGATGATCTTGCCGTTTTCGGCGATGAAGTCGCGCAGGACGTCGACGTCCTTGTAGTCAACTTCTTCGACGTTGGCCACCGTGAAGCGGCAAAAGCGCTTGCGCTTGAACAGCAGCGATTGGGTGTTGCGCTTGGGGCGCTTGTCTTTGTTGAAACGTTTTGGTGCAGCCATGATGGGCCTTCCTATGTCTTGCTGAAATCTTGGATATGGAACACAACGCCTTTGCCGTTGCGGGCGTTCGTCAGGAAGCCATGAAATTCACAAGCCGAGTCGAGCCCTTGGCGGGACAAGACTTCTGCCTGAGCACCAAAGGCCACAGCCCTCAGTTGCAGCTTCACGAGCCGGGGGGTGTCCATTTCAACGATCTCGGAATCGTGTTCGAGCACGATGTTGAGAGCCGGTATGCCAGCCGGTGTGTACCGCAGGCTCTGGACCTGCACCACCACGGCGGACAATTGAAGTTGGTTCACCCGCTGACGACGTCACGCAGCGCTGTTACGCTGCGGCCTGTTCCTGCGGTTGTTGCTGGGACTTGCGGGCTTCTTCGCGCTCGACCGACTTCATCATCGAAGATGGGCCAGTGTCGGCTTTCTTCTTGAGCACGGTGAGGTGTCGCAGCACGGCGTCGTTGAACTTGAAGGCGTGCTCCAGTTCAGCCATCACAGCCTGATCGGCTTCGATGTTGACGCACAGGTAGTGGGCCTTGGACAGCTTGTTGATCTGGTACGCCATTTGACGGCGGCCCCAGTCTTCAACGCGGTGGATCTTGCCGTTGCCGGCCGTGATCATGCCCTTGTAGCGCTCCAGCATGGCCGGAACTTGTTCGCTTTGATCCGGGTGGATCAGCAAAACGATTTCGTAATGACGCATAGACTCTCCTTGTGGATAAAAAAGCCGCCCCCAGCGTCTGATTGGGGTGCAGCAAGGCAAGCCCGCGATTCTAACAAGAAAACCTGGGGTCTGGCAAAACTTGCCGGATCGCCGCCGTGAATGGACCTCGGCGTCGGGACGCGACGGGTCCTGCGTCTGCAGTGCTCACGATCAAGGCTCTCGCAGGCTGGGGTAGCGCACATGCTCCACCAGTTGTTGCACTTTGCGGCTGGGTGCCGGGGTCACCCAGCTGATGAAAATGATCACCGCAAACCCCAATGGAACCCCAAAAACACCGGCCGAGATAGGCAAGATGCCCCACCAGAGCTCTATGGGTGTGGTCACTCCAAACACATCTCTTAGCCAGGGCTGCGTGGTGACCATGTAATAGAACGTGACGCCCAGGCCCGCGATCATGCCCAACGAGGCGGCGATGCCGGTCGCCCGCTTCCAGAAAATGCCCAGCACCAGCGCGGGGAAAAACGCGGCAGCAGCAAACGAAAAAGCGGCTGAGACCAAAAACAAAATATCGGCAGGCTTCTGCGCGGCCACATAAGCGGCCACCAGCGCCACCATCAGCAACAACACCTTGGAGATGGTCACCCGGCGGGCGGTGGACGCGTTGGGGTCGATCATTTTGTAATACAGATCGTGCGACAACGCGTTGGCGATGGTCAGCAACAACCCGTCGGCGGTGGACAGGGCTGCTGCCAGGCCGCCGGCTGCCACCAGGCCCGAGATGACGTAAGGAAGGCCACCAATTTCGGCCGTGGCCAGCACGATGATGTCGCCGCCGATGCTCATCTCGTTGAGCTGCAAAATGCCGTCCTTGTTGACGTCCGTGATCGACATCAGGCTCGGATCCACCTTGTTCCAGGACGCCACCCAGGCGGGCAGCTGGTCGATGGGTGTGCCAATCAGCACATGAAACACCTCAAACTTCACCAGCACAGCCAGGGCCGGCGCGGTGAAGTAGAGCAAAAAGATGAAGAACAGCGACCAGGTGACGGACTGCCGGGCCTCCTTCACGCTGGGCACGGTGTAGTAGCGCATCAAGATGTGCGGCAGGGCGGCTGTGCCGATCATCAGGCAGAAGATCAAGGCCAGAAAGTTGCGGCGCGAGTTGTCGTAGGCCGCTTTCTCCTGTGCATTGCCTTGCGGATCGCCCGCAAACTGCGCCGCGTGAGGCGGCATGCCATTCAGGGGCTTGGACTTGGTTTCAGCCAGCGTCTTGTCTCGGGTCCAGGCGGCCTTGGCTGATGCTTCATCCTTGGGCAAGGATGACACCGCTCGTTCGGCTGTGGATACCGCCCTGGACGGTGCGTTGGCCGCCCGCAACTCTGCCAGCTTGGCTTCAGCCGCGGCCTTGTCGGCCTTCAGTGCCGCGGCTGGGTCTTTCAGTTTCTCCGTCAGCTCGGCGGCGCGCTCCTTGAAGATGCCGCGCACCTCCAGCTCTTTGGGGTCGTTGGTCAGCAGTTTTTCTTTGGCTGTGACCTTCTCAAGCTGGTAGCCATAAATGGCCTGCGGCACGGGAAAGTTGGCTTGCTTGACCGACAGCCACACCACGGGAATCAGGTAGGTCACGATCAGGACGATGTACTGGGCCACCTGCGTCCAGGTCACGGCGCGCATACCGCCCAGAAACGAGCACACCAAAATACCGCCCAGCCCGAGGAACACACCGAGTTCAAAGGCCACGCCAGTGAGGCGGGACGTGATCAGCCCAACGCCATAAATCTGCGCCACCACATAGGTGAACGAACACAGAATGGCCGCAAAGATGCCAATGAAACGCGGCATGTTGCCGCCGTAGCGCTCACCCAGAAAGTCGGGAATGGTGAACTGCCCAAACTTGCGGAGATAAGGCGCCAGCAACAGCGCCACCAGGCAGTAGCCCCCCGTCCAGCCCATGATGAAGGCCAGACCGCTGTAGCCGGTGAGGTAGAGCGTACCGGCCATGCCAATGAACGAGGCCGCCGACATCCAGTCGGCACCGGTGGCCATGCCGTTGTAGACCGCTGGCACACGCCGACCGGCCACGTAATATTCGGCTGCGTCGGTGGTGCGGCTCATGATGCCGATGCCCGCGTACAAGCCGATGGTGGCCAGCAAAAAGATGAAGCCGATCCATTCGCGCGACAGCCCCAACTGCTCCAGGATGGCCAGGGCAATCACAAAGACGAAGAAGCCGCCGGTGTACCACTTGTAGACCTTGTTGAGCTGCTGGCGGAAGGCTCTGTTGGCCGCGCCTTTGCCGCTGGCGGGCCCGGAATCTGAACTACCTGCCACGCCTTCAATCCTCAATTTCTTCAACACCGTGCTCGATATCGAGGCGGTTCATGTACCAAGCGTAAAAACCAATGATCAGGCAATACACCACCAGCGCGCCCTGGGCACCCATCCAGAAGCTGAACGGCCAGCCGAAAAAACTGAAGCTCAGTTCGCGGGCAAAGTAGCTCACGACGAACGTGACCACAAACCAGATGGCCAGCAACACCCCCGTGATGCGGAGGTTCTTGCGCCAGTAGCGGCGGTGGTTGTCGGTCAGGTCCACGGGTTTCACCTTGGTCAACTTGGCCCATGCGGGCACATCATGGGCCTGGCTGGTGCCGGGAACCCGTGTTCAAAACAAACGCCTTGGGCGTTCACGCGGTCTTCAATCGTGGTCCGCCCAAGCCCGTTTCCCTTTCGAGCTGAGCAGCCACCTTGGGCTCAAAACGGCGCAGATGGCGAATGATTTTCGCTGCCTCGTCGGGCTCTTGCCGTTGCACATGCACGCGCGCCAACTGGTACCAACCGTAGGGGCTCATGGGTTGGAGTTCGGTGTTTTTTTTCAGCGCGGAAATGGCTTCGTCAAAACGGCGCTGGCGGATCAGGCAGAGTGCAAGACCATACCAAGCCCGGTCGAGCTGGGGGTCGATGGCGATGGCGCGCTGAAAAGCGTTTTCAGCTTGCTCCAGCAAGCCCAGCTCTTCGCTCAGAAAACCGTAGTTGAACCAGCTGGCCGCTTGGCCTGGCTCAAGCGCCACCAAATCGGCCAGCGTTTGGAGCGCCGCAGGCTTTTCACCCAGCTCGGCCAACACGTGGGCGCGGGTCGCCAGCGCCCTGGCGTCACTGGGGTTGGTGTGCAGCGCCTCGGTGATGCGCTCAAGCGCCTGGAGACGGCGCCCAAACAGCAGCAAGCCCCGCACCTGCCAGTGAACGAACCGACTCTTGGTGGGACGACTCACTGGCACAAAGAGACCCCCACCCTCAGGCAATAGGAAATTTTGGCCGCGGTAACGGCCAGCCAGACAAAACCCAAAATCAAAAAGGCCACCAGCGGAAGATGGCGGTCCAGGACGACACGCGGTGTCACCCAGCGTGTCAATTGAACAAATGGGCGCCCGATGATCGCGAGCACCTGATAGAAGAGGTTGTGTTGTTTGCGCTGGCCAGCCAGCAGGCCCAAAATCCACTGACCGGCAAGGGCCAACAAGGCCACTTCGGTGATCAGTTTGAGCGCAGAAATCATTAAGAGCATGTAAGCCTGCGGTAACGGTGTCGCCATTCTGAATCTGGACCTTACCGCGTTCTTACATGGGCACCCGCCAACCCTCTGACGCAGGTCAAACCCTGTGAGGGTTTACCCACCAGCGACCGCTGCGGTGCGGTGTAGCATGTTTCGTTGACTCCATCAGAAACCCCGACCCATGACAAAAACCGCTTCCGACACACGGCATTTGGCCGACCTCCTGCGCGCGCACCGCATCTTTGGCCTGCTGTCCGACGACACCCAAAAGAAGCTGGCTGACACGCTCCAGGCGAAGCCAGTGGCGTCTGGCGCACTCGCTTGTACACCCGCCGAACTGCAGCAACAGCTGCACTGGTTGGTCTCGGGTAGCGTCAGCCTGCTGGACGGGCAGCAGCAGCCCGTGGTCACGTTGTACCCTGGTGAACTGTTTGGCTTGCAGGCCGATGGGGTGGCTGGTGTTGAAGAGTGCCAGGCCCGAACCGACTGCACGCTGGTGAGCATGGACCGCGCCTTGGTCGAGACCCTGCAAACCGAATTGCCTGCGCTGAGCCTGTTGCTGCCCGCTGGCAGCGCTGGCGCCGCTTCAGCGGCCAGCAGCCCACGCGGTGCGCCGGGCGGCGCAGACCCCGCCCTCAACCTCATGACCACGCCGGTGCGCGCGCTGATCAAGCGTGCCCCGATCACCTTGCCGCCGCACACCAGCATCCGCGACGCGGCCAAGCTCATGAGCGAGCAACGGGTGTCGTCGGTCTTGATCGTGGAGCAAGAGCACCTGTTTGGCGTGGTCACCGACCGCGACTTGCGCAACCGCGTGATCGCCGCCGGCATGGACAGCGCGCGCCCCATCATGGACATTGCCACGCTGGCCCCGCTGAGCATCGACGTGCAGAACCCGGCCTTTGACGCACTGCTGTTGATGGCGCGGCACAACATCCACCATGTGCCGGTGCTGGATGGGCAGCGCATCGTCGGCATGATCACCGCCACCGATCTGACCGAACAGCACAGCACCTCGGCCGTGTACCTGGCTGGCGACATCTACAAACAAAGCACGGTAGAAGGCCTGCAACGCGCCAGCACCAAGATCAAGCGCCTGCAGCAGAGTCTGGCGGCGGCCGAGGCCTCGGCCTACAGCACCGGCCACATCATCACGGCCATCACCGATGCGATCACCACGCGGCTGCTGCAACTGGGTGAAGCACAGCTGGGCCCGGCGCCGGTCGACTACGTGTGGGTGGCAGCAGGCTCTCAGGCGCGCAACGAGCAGACGGCCAAGTCCGACCAGGACAACTGCATGGTGCTGGACGACCGCTACGACGAGGCCGAGCACGGCGCCTATTTCAAGGACTTGTCCCAGTTTGTTTGCGATGGTCTGGACGCCTGCGGCTACATCTACTGCCCCGGCGAAATGATGGCCATGACCGATACATGGCGGCAACCCCAGAAGCGCTGGGCTGAGTATTTCGCGCGCTGGACGAGCCAGCCCGACCCGAAAGCCTTGATGCTGACCTGCGTGTTTTTTGACCTGCGCGCGATTCACGGCAAAGCCGAGCTGCTGGACAAACTGCGCAGCGACGTGCTCAAGCGCACGCAAGGCAACAGCCTGTTTCTGGCACACATGGTCGGCAATGCGCTCACGCACCAGCCCCCGCTGGGCATGTTCAAAGGTATTTCCACCGTTCGCAGTGGCGAGCACAAAGGCAAAATCGACCTCAAGCACACCGGCGTGGTGCCCATCGTCGACCTGGCGCGGGTCTATGCGCTGGCAGGTGGCGACGCTGCGGTGAACACCCACGATCGCCTGACGAGCGCAGCGGCCGGTGGCGCCATCAGCGAGCAAAGCGCGCGCGACCTGCGTGACGCTCTGGAATTTCTGGCCTACACCCGCATCCAGCACCAGGCCCGGCAGATCAGCCGCGGCGAGTCGCCCGACAATTTCCTCAATCCAGCCGACGTGTCCAATTTCGAGCGCAGCCAGCTCAAGGATGCCTTCACCGTGGTGCAGTCGCTGCAAAGCGTGCTGGCCCAGCGCTACAGGCACTGAGTTCCCCCGCGCCGGCCCGCGGCCGGCGCGGGGGAAGCTCAATACTTCAATCGGGCGTAGTACGTTTGCTGCGCTGCCTCTCGCGCTTCACCCAGCGTGTGGATGCCTTTTTCGGCCAGTAGCGGAATGAGCTTCAGGAACACCTCGGCGGTCACCATGGCGTCACCCATGGCCGTGTGGCGGCCGATGATGGTGACGTTGAAGCGCTCGGCGATGGCCTCCAGGCGGTGTGAATCCTGGTTGGGGTGCACCAGGGCCGACAGCAGCAGCGTGTCGAGCACCGGGTGGTCAAACACCACCCCGCTCTGCTTTTCTTTCAGCTGCAAAAAACGCATGTCAAAAGCGGCGTTGTGGGCCACCAGCACGGTGTCCTGCGCAAAGGCATGAAACGCGGGCAACACCTTTTCAATGGTGGGTTGGCCCACCACCATCTCGGGCTGGATGCCGTGAATGGGTATGGAGGCGGCTGGAATCGTGCGCCGCGGGTCGACCAGTTGTTCAAAACACTCTTGGCGCAACAGCTTGTTGTTGACCACGCGAGCCGCACCAATCTGGATGATCTCGTCGCCCTGCGAAGGGTTCAGGCCGGTGGTCTCGGTATCAAACACCGTGTAGACCAGGTCGCTGAGTCGGCGGTCGTCCAGGGTGCGGGTCTGCTCGGTAGTTTTGAAAAGGTCGAAGTCGTAGTACTCGGGACGGCTTTCGTTCTTGACGAACGCGGCCGCATCGAGCTGCTCCTGCGGGTTGGCCAGCGGCAGCAGAAAACGAAAAAACGCCTGGTGCCGCGAACGCTCGCGCTCAAACCAGAAAGCACCGCCGTGGCGCTCCACCACATCGCGCACCGTCAGGCGCGTGGTTTCGCTGCCCACCTTCATGGCGTCCATTTCCCAGCTCATCACCGTCTCGGTGCTCATGGCCTGGCCCGACCAGATCAGGTCCAGCTGGGCTTTGCCAGGGCTGCCCGTGGCGTTGCCCAGCCGCAGCTGGACAAACCGCACCTCAAACTCGTCGGCCAGGCGCCCCGCCAGGTACACCAGCGCCTGCAGCAGCGAAAAGCTTTCGACCTTGAGCCACACCGCGCCGTCCACGTCGATGGACGAGGCAGGCAGACGGGTAACGGTCTCGATGCGGCGCAGTGCAGCATTCACCAAGTCGGCACCCAGCATGTCTTCCAGCGGCCAGCGGGTCTTCAGGCTGTCGGCCGAACCCGCTTCCAGCGCGCCAATGCGCTGGCTCAGCGAACGCGTTTCATCCCGGATCACGCCCAGGAAACGCTCGCGCATGGCGGGCTCCAGGTCGGGGTAGTCCAGCATGTCAATGGCCGCCTGCATGTTGGCCAGTGCCGAACGGCTGCCCTCGGTGAGGCTGTGCAGCACCTGGTCTTTGGCCGACTCGGCTTCAAAGTCGCTGGTGATGTTGTCGAGCATCAGCACAAAGCCGGTCAGCTCCATGCGGTCGGCCGCGGCTTCGGCCCCTTGTGCTTGCGGTGAGCGCACGGGCGCCATTTGCACCCGCAGCAGCTGCCCGGCTGCGGTGGTGGTCACGAACTGCGCCGACGGCTGCCCTGCCCCGCGCAGCATGCGCTGTTGAATATTTTCAAGCGCGTGGGCGACCAGCTTGCGGTCAAACACGCTGTAAATCGACCGACCCAGACCGATCAGCTCGGCACCACCGGCCACGCCGGGAGCCTGTGAGAGCGCACGAAACTGCATGCGGGCCCGGTTGTTGTACAGCAGCACGCGGCCGTCCAGGTTGCACACCACCACGCTCTGCGTCAGTTCGGACATCAGCGCGGCCAGGCGGCTCTTCTCCTGCTCAATGCCCTGCGCAGCGGCTTGCACCTTGCTGTCCATCTCACGCCGCAGCGCCTCGCGCTGGCCCACCAGCTGGTTGAACAGATCGGCCAGCACGCGGGTTTCCACATTGCCTTTGGGCCGCAGTTCGCGCACCACATCGGTTTTCAGCAGCACCTGGGCTTCTTCGGCCAGCTGCACCGATGGCGTGACCCAGTGGTCAAACCAGCGCTTGAGCCCCCAGGCAATGGCCGCCATGCCCGCGCCCCAGGTCAGCGAAATCAGGGCCAGCCGGTCCCCCAGCAGGCCCCACACCGTTGTGCGCTCGGTCGGCTCCAGCGTTGAGCCCACCAAACCCAGGGTGGCCAGCAACCAGGCCACGGACAACACGGCTGCCACACCGAGCAACCACCACAGCCGACGGTCGGTTTTTTGCTGGGCGCTCATGCAGGCGACCCCAACAGCTCACGCACCTTTTGCACCAGTTCTTTGGTGGAAAACGGCTTGGTCATGTAGGCGTTGGCACCCAGGGCCAAGCCCTTGGCCACGTCGGTATCGCGCCCCTTGGCGGTGAGCATCACGATGAGTGTGTCCCGCACGGCCTCGTTGGCACGCACCTCGTGGCACACATCAAAGCCGGTCTTGATGGGCATCATCACGTCCAGCAACACGAGCGCCGGGCGCTCGCGCAGCACCGCGTCCACCGCCTCCTGCCCATCGCGCGCCACCACCACCTCGTAGCCTTCGCGCTTCATCAAAAATTCCAGCGAGATCAGGATGTTGGGCTCGTCGTCTGCAATCAGTATTTTTTGGCTCATGCCGGTGCTCCTCTGTTTGTTGTGTGCCGCGCTCAGTCCTTCGGGACTCAAGTCGCTGGTGTGTCGGAAGCGACGTTCACCGGAACTTCATGATCGGTGTTCTGTCGCGGCAAGAAAAATCCAAATACAGCGCCCTGCCCCGCGCTCGACTGCAGCCACATGTGCCCGCCAAAGTGCTCCACGATCTGGCGGCTGATGGGCAAACCCAGGCCCGTTCCACCTGGGCGGTAGTGGTCGTCACCCGCCACCTGGCGAAATTTCTCAAACACCATCGCCTGCTGGTCCTGCGCAATGCCCGGACCGTTGTCCTGAACCTCCACCGTGATGCCATCCGTCTCGTCTTTCAAGCGCAGCTGCACCCGCCCCGCGCCGCGCGGCGCGTACTTGGCCGCGTTGGACAGCAGGTTCAGCACCACCTGGGTGATCCGGTCTGCGTCAGCCCACAGCGGCTGTACCACCGGTGGCAACGCCAGCTGCAACACCACGCCGCGTTCCCGGCAGGTTTCGCCCATGGTGGCCGCGGCTTGCTCCAGCAGCTCACGCATGTCCACCTCGGTGTTGTGCCATTCGGCATGACCGGCTTCAATTTTGGCCATGTCCAGCACCTGGTTGACCAACCGGCTCAGCCGCTCGGCTTCCACCACGATGATGCCCAGAAACTGCTGGCGCTGCGCCAGATCCATATTGTCATCGTCGCGCATCAACTCCGACAGCGCCCTGATCGAAGTCAAGGGTGTGCGCAATTCGTGGGTCACCGACGACATGAAATCGTCCTTCATCCGGTCCAGACTCTTCAGCTTTTCGTTGGCCTCGCGCAAGTCGGCGGTGGCCCGCTCCAGCGACTGCGACTTTTCTTCCAGCGCATGGGAATAGGCCCGCAGCTGGGACGCTTCGTCCAGAATGCGCATCACATCGTCCAGGTCCAGCGGCTCTTCTTCCACCACCGAAGCCACCATGACCCGCGCCGATGCGCTGCCGATCGCACCGGTCAATTCGGTCTCAACAAACTGCACCAGGCGGGCGTCGGCGGGTATGGCGTCAATCCCCGCCACCCCCACGCGGCGCGCGTAGTCGGCAAACAGGCGCTGCGCCTGCTCAGCCCCCAGGAAGCGGCCCGCCAGCGGCAGCAGCGCCGACACCTTGGCCCGCCCCTGCCAAAACACCGGCCGCGCACCGGCCTTCCGATTGAACACGTCCACAAACAACAAAGCCTGGCTGGTTTCGCGGGCCGAAGGCGCCCGCCACAGCGACACGCCCACGTAGCCGCCCACGTTGGCCAGCAAGCTCCAGAACAGCGAGTGGGTCAGGTTGTCCAAACCCACCAGGCCCAGAAAGGCTTCGGGCTTGAGCCAAGCCAAACCCCAGGGCCCGTGCTGCAGAAAGTCGGCCGCCAGCCAGCCCGACTTGGCCAGCGAAGGCAGCATCAGGGTGTAGACCCAAAAGGCAAAACCCAGCAACAGACCGGTTAGCGCACCATGGCGTGTGCCGCCCTTCCAGTACATGCCGCCCAGCATGGCGGGCGCAAACTGCGCCACGGCGGCAAAGCTGATGAGCCCGATGCTGACCAGTGCGTAGGCCTCGCCAGCGAGGTGAAAGTACAGGTAGCCCAGCAACAAAATGCCCAAAATGGCCAAGCGGCGAATGGCCAGCAACAGGCCTGTCAGGTCCCCACTGGCGCGCGCGCCGAAGCGCCGCATGCGCAGCAAAATGGGCATCACCAAGTCGTTGCACACCATGGTCGACACCGCGATGGCTTCCACAATCACCATGCCGGTGGCCGCCGACAACCCACCCACAAAGGCAAACAAGGCCAAAGCGTTTTGCCCCTGTGACAACGGCAACGAGAGGATGAAGGTCTCCGGGTCCATGGCACCGGGGCCGAAATGCAGCAGGCCGCCGATGGCGATGGGCAACACAAACAAATTGATCAGCAGCAGGTAGAGCGGAAACGCCCACACCGCACGCCGCAGGTGCTGCTCGTCCACGTTTTCCACCACCATCACCTGAAACTGCCGCGGCAGAAAAATGACCGACAGCATGGCCAGCAGCGTCAGGCCCAGCCACTGGGCATAGGCAAATGGCTGCCCCTGCCCAAACTGCAGCAGGCTGCGCAGCGCTTCCACGGCATGCGCCTGCTCAAACAAGGCGGCAGGGCTGGCAAACAGGCCAAAGCTCACAAACAGCCCCACCGCCAGAAACGCCACCAGCTTCACCACCGACTCGAACGCAATCGCTGCCACCATGCCTTCGTGGCGCTCGGTGCTGTCGAGGTGGCGGGCACCAAACACCATGGTGAAACCCGCCAGCGCCAGCGCCACATACAGCGTGCTGTCGCTCCACCAGTCGGCGCTTTGCACCGCTGGCTGGCCCAGGGGCGAGGTGAGCACCGCGTAGCCGCTGGCAATGGCTTTGAGCTGCAGAGCAATGTAGGGCACGATGCCCACCACGGTGATCAGCGTCACCAGGCCGGCCAGGGTCGGGCTTTTGCCGTAGCGGCTGGCAATGAAGTCGGCAATGGAGGTGATGCGGTAGGTCTTGGCGATGCGGATCATCTTGCGCACCACCATCCAGGCCAGGATCATGGCCAGCATGGGCCCCAGGTAGATCGGCAGGAACCACACCCCGGAATTGGCCGCGCGGCCCACACTGCCAAAGTAAGTCCACGCGGTGCAATACACCGCCATCGACAACGCATACACCCACGGGCTGCCAATGATCGAACGCCCCTGAGACGCCCGCCAGTCGCCGAAATACGCCACCGCAAACAGCAGCAACAGGTAGGCAAACGAGACGCCGATGACGAGCGGGGCAGACAACATGGCAGTGCTACCGGGTCAGAGGCTGGGCGTTTTGGGGTGGCGAGCGGGCATGAGCAAAAGGCTCTCAGCCCCTCAGTCCAAGCGCTCGTGGGGCACAGACGAACGCGAAGACGCGCTGCCCTCCACGACCCAGGCCAGCACCGCAATCAGCAGCGCCCAGATGACAAACAGCGCGAGCGGAAACAACGGCAAGCCCCACACCCGAGCGTCGTGGTCCCACAGGGCGAGCAAGGGAAAGTTCAGCAACGCCCCGCCGGCGAAAAACAGGGCCACCAAGCGCTGTGCGACCAGTCCTTCAAACATGCGTGTCTCCTCGTTGTCGGGCGCGCTCGGTGGACGCACCTTTGTAACGATTGTGCGCCAGGCACTGACCCCCGCCTTACGTTGCAGCGCAACAAAAAAAGCGGCAAGGGTTGCCCCTTGCCGCTTTTTACCGTTGCCGGGTCTACCGGCGCTTTACTTGGCGGTCGATGCCAGCAGCTGCCAGGTGTCCACCACCGAGTCGGGGTTCAGCGAAATGGAGCTGATGCCTTCGTCACGCAACCACTGCGCAAAGTCGGGGTGGTCGCTGGGACCCTGACCACAAATACCCACGTACTTGCCCTGCGCCTTGCAGGCGCCAATGGCGAGCTTGAGCAACGCTTTCACGGCTGGGTCACGCTCGTCGAAGTCTTTGGCCAGCAGCTCCAAACCCGAGTCGCGGTCCAGACCCAGGGTGAGCTGGGTGAGGTCGTTCGAGCCAATGGAGAAGCCGTCAAAAAACTGCAAGAACTCGTTGGCCAGCACAGCGTTGCTCGGGATCTCGCACATCATGATGACCTTGAGCCCGTGCTCACCGCGCTTGAGGCCCTTCTCGGCCAACAGTTCGGTCACGCGTTGCGCCTGGCCGAGCGTGCGCACGAAGGGCACCATCACCTGCACGTTGTCCAGACCCATCTCTTCGCGCACCCGCTTCAAGGCCTCGCACTCCATGGCAAAGGCCTCGCGGAAGTCTTCGCTGATGTAGCGCGCCGCGCCGCGAAAGCCCAGCATCGGGTTTTCTTCATCGGGCTCGTAGCGGCTGCCACCGACCAGCTTGCGGTATTCGTTGCTCTTGAAGTCCGACAGGCGCACGATCACCGGCTTGGGCCAGAAGGCCGCCGCGATGGTGGCCACACCCTCGGCCACCTTGTCCACATAGAAAGCGCGCGGCGAAGCATGGCCGCGGGCCACCGATTCCACCGCATTCTTCAAATCGGCGTCGATGTTCGGGTAGTCCAGGATCGCCTTGGGGTGTACGCCAATGTTGTTGTTGATGATGAATTCCAGGCGCGCCAGGCCCACGCCGCCATTGGGGATCTGGCAAAAATCGAACGCCAACTGGGGGTTGCCCACGTTCATCATGATCTTCACGTCCACCTCGGGCATCGTGCCGCGCTGCACTTCGGTGATCTCGGTTTCCAGCAGGCCGTCGTAGATGTTGCCGGTGTCGCCCTCGGCGCAGCTCACCGTCACCAGCATGCCGTCCTTCAGCTGCTCGGTGGCATCGCCACAGCCCACCACGGCCGGAATGCCCAGCTCGCGCGCAATGATGGCGGCGTGGCAGGTGCGGCCGCCGCGGTTGGTCACGATGGCCGAGGCCCGCTTCATCACCGGTTCCCAGTTCGGGTCGGTCATGTCGGTCACCAACACATCACCGGGTTGCACCTTGTCCATCTCGCTGATGTGGCTCACCAGGCGCACCGGGCCGGTGCCCACTTTTTGGCCAATGGCGCGGCCCGAAGCCAGCACGGCACCCTTGCCTTTGAGCTTGTAGCGCACCTCGGTCTTGCCGGCCGACTGGCTCTTCACCGTTTCGGGGCGGGCTTGCAAAATATAGAGTTGGCCGTCGTTGCCGTCCTTGCCCCACTCAATGTCCATGGGGCGGCCGTAGTGCTGTTCGATCACCAGCGCGTAATGCGCCAGCTGCTCCACGTCGGCGTCGGTCAGGCTGTAGCGGTTGCGCTGCTCCACCGGCACGTCCACAGTTTTCACCAGCTTGCCCTTGAGCGCGCCCTCGTTGGCCTTATCTTCGGCGGTGGTGAAGGTCATCTGAATCAGCTTGCTGCCCAGGTTGCGGCGAATCAGCGCGCGCTTGCCGGCTTTCAGCATGGGCTTGTGCACGTAAAACTCGTCGGGGTTCACGGCGCCCTGCACCACCGTCTCACCCAGGCCGTAGCTGGAGGTGATGAACACCACGTCTTCAAAACCCGACTCGGTGTCGATGGTGAACATCACGCCGGCCGCGCCGGTGTCGGAGCGCACCATGCGCTGCACGCCGGCCGAGAGCGCCACGTCGGCGTGGGCAAACCCCTTGTGCACGCGGTAGCTGATGGCGCGGTCGTTGTACAGCGAGGCAAACACCTCTTTCATCTTGTGCAGCACTTCGTCGATGCCGTGCACGTTCAAAAAGGTTTCCTGCTGGCCGGCAAACGAGGCGTCGGGCAGGTCTTCGGCGGTGGCCGACGAGCGCACCGCAAAGGTGGCTTTGTCGTTGTCACCCACCAGCGTGGTGAACGCATCGCGAATGGCTTTTTCCAGGTCGGCGGGAAACGGCTGGTTTTCCACCATGGCGCGGATCTCGGCACCGGCTTCAGCCAGCGCGCGCACGTCTTCGGTGTCCAGCGCATCCAGGCGCGCGTTGATGCGATCGGTCAGGCCGTCGAACTGCAGAAACTCGCGAAACGCGTGGGCGGTGGTCGCAAAGCCGGTGGGCACTTTCACGCCGCTGGGCAGCTGCGAGATCATTTCACCCAGGCTGGCATTTTTGCCGCCCACAGAATCCACATCGGTCATCCGCAGATGCTCGAAAGGCACGACCAGATCGGTCGGGGCAAACAGGTTGGACATGGAAAGACTCCTCAAGGTTAAAAAACCGGGGGCTCCACGCACCAGCTAAAGACCTGTAATTCTGTTGTGGGTCTGGCACCGGGCAAAGGGGCTGAATCTGGGGGCCGTAACCCGGATAATGGTCACCGGCCGCAACCCGTGATTGTAGGGTGCATGCCCCGGATGAGGCGGCCACCTAGCCTGCAGGCGCGTGAAAGCCACGGCGGCAGGGTTTGAATTTTTCGCAATCCTGCAGTCCTCCCTTTTCGCCCATACCCGGTACCACCATGCCCAACCGAACGGTCTTTTTCATCTCTGACGGCACCGGCATCACCGCCGAAACCTTTGGTAACGCCATATTGGCGCAGTTTGAAGCGCCCGTTCGGCGGGTGCGCCTGCCCTTCATTGACAGCGTGGACAAGGCCCACCAGGCCATACGGCAGATCAACCACACAGCCGAGGTGGAGGGCAAAAGGCCGCTGGTGTTCACCACCGTGGTCAACATGGATGTGCTTCGGGTGGTGAAGGAACACTGCCAGGGCATGTTGCTGGACATGTTCGGCACCTTTGTCGAGCCCATGGAACAAGAGCTGGGCATCAAGTCCAACCACCGGGTAGGCCGCTTTTCAGACGCCTCAAAAAGCCAGGCCTACAACGACCGGATCGAAGCCATCAACTTTTCCCTGGCGCACGACGACGGCCAGAGCCACCGCGACCTGCAGGGCTCCGACGTGATCCTGGTGGGCGTGAGCCGCAGCGGGAAAACGCCCACATCGCTTTACCTGGCGATGCAGTACGGGCTGAAGGCGTCGAACTACCCGCTGATTCCTGAAGACTTTGAACGCCGAAAGCTGCCGCCGGCGCTCGTGCCCCACCGCAAAAAAATCTTCGGGCTCACGATTGCACCCGAGCGGTTGAGCGAAATTCGCAACGAACGCCGCCCCAACTCGCGCTACGCCAGCCTGGAAAACTGCCGCATGGAGATCAGCGAGGCCGAGGGCATGATGCGCCGCGAAGGCATTCGATGGCTGTCCACCACCACCAAGTCGATCGAAGAGATCGCCACCACGATCCTGCAAGAAATTCAACCGGATCGGCTGGTGTACTGATCCCTGTCGCGGCGGCGCTGCGTGTGTGGCGCAGCGCCCGGGCACATCACCGACAAGCCCACCCCGCAGCACCGGCTGGGCAGACCTGCTTCACTGGGTCTCTTTGCTGGCCGCCGGCTTCTTTTTGGGCCCCAATCCGTGTGCCTGGCGACCCAGTGCGAAGGAGGCAAATAGCTTGACCCACAGCGTCACGCCGGCAATGGCAACCCAGTCTTCCGAAGCCAGCGCCTGGAAACCCAGCACTGCGACCAGCAACACCACCAGCACCACGCCGCCGATCATGTTGATGGCCATCTCATAGGGCGCGTATTTCTCGGCATTGGGCGGCGGCAAGCCTTTCTTGAGAGCGACCTCGGAAAAATCGCGCTTCACCAAAATACGGTAAGCCCGGCGCAGCCAAAAGAAGCTCACTGGGAACAAGGCCAACAAAAATATCCAGTTGAATATAAAAACGCTCGGCAAGTGCATCCGATAAGTCCTTGTTAAAAACAGCCAGCAGATGTGCTGTGCGCAAACGGCCGATCCGACGGGCTGTGCACAACAAACCTTGGGGGACAAGCCGGCGGGTACCGGATTGTCCTCCATGAAAAAAGCCCCGCCAGCGAACCAGCGGGGCCAGGATTCAGACCCGGTGCCCAACCATTGCTGGGCGCCCGGTCTTTCCGTTCAACTTAGTGGCCAGTGGCCGTGCCAGCGCCCTTGGGCACGCGCACCGACTCCACCAGTTCCTGGATGTGCTTAGGCACTGGAGAGCCCATTTTGCTCACCACGTAGGCCACTGCAAAGTTCACCAGAGCACCCACGGTACCGAAGGCCTCGGGGGTGATCGTGAAGAACGAGTTGGCACCACCGATCAGGTCGAGGTAGTCGGTGCCCTTCACGAAGAAGATGCCCTTGTGTGCGAACACATAGAACAACACCACGAACAAGCCTGACAACATACCGGCGATGGCGCCCTTGTCGGTGATGGTGCGGCTGAAAATGCCCATCATCAGCGCAGGGAAGATCGTGGACGCTGCAATACCGAAGGCCAGAGCCACGGTACCGGCCGCGAAGCCCGGCGGGTTCAGACCCAGCCAGCCTGCCACGAAAATAGCCACTGCCATGGCGATCTTGCCGGCAATCAGTTCGTTCTTCTCGCTGATGTCAGGGTTGATAGCACCCTTGATCAGGTCGTGGGACACGGCGGACGAAATGGCCAGCAGCAAACCTGCAGCGGTAGACAGCGCAGCGGCCAGGCCACCAGCAGCCACCAGAGCGATCACCCAGTTAGGCAGCAGAGCAATTTCCGGGTTGGCCAGCACGATGATGTCGGCGTTCACGGTCAACTCGTTGCCCTTCCAGCCGGCAGCTTCTGCCTTGCCTTTGGCGGCTTCGTTCTTGGTCTTGTCGTTGTAGTACTGAATGCGGCCGTCGCCGTTCTTGTCTTCCCACTTCAGCAGGCCGGTTTTTTCCCAGCGCTTCATCCAGTCAGGACGCTGCTCGTAAACCAGGCTGGCTTCGGTGGCGTACAGGTCGCCATTGGCTTTCACCACGTCGGCGTCCACTTCAATGCCGTTGGCGGTCTGCTTCAGACCCACAGCGCTGTTCACGGTGCCGTGCAGGTTCAGCTTGGCCATGGCGCCCACAGCCGGAGCGGTGGTGTACAGCAAAGCAATGAACACCAGCGCCCAGCCGGCGGACGAACGGGCGTCAGCCACTTTTGGCACGGTGAAGAAGCGCACGATCACGTGGGGCAGACCGGCGGTACCGATCATGAGCGACACGGTGTAGAAGAACATGTTCAGCGTCGAGCCGGCGCTGGTGGTGGTGTACTGGCCAAAGCCCAGATCGGTCACCACTTGGTCCAGCTTGGTCAGCAGCGAAATGTCGGTACCGGCCAAGTCAGAACCCAGGCCCAGCTGTGGCAAGAAGTTGCCCGACAGGTTCAGGGAGATGAAGAACGCTGGCACCAGGTAGGCCGCGATCAGCACGCAGTACTGAGCCACCTGGGTGTAGGTGATGCCCTTCATGCCGCCGAACACCGCGTAAGCAAACACGATGGCCATACCGATGTAAATGCCTTGCTCGCTGGACACGCCCAGGAAGCGCGCAAACGTCACGCCCACGCCGGTCATCTGACCAATGATGTAGGTGAGCGAAGCCACCAGCAGACACAACACGGCCACGTTGCGGGCGGCCTTCGAGTAGAAGCGGTCGCCAACGAACTCAGGCACGGTGAACTTGCCAAACTTGCGCAGGTACGGCGCCAGCAACATGGCCAGCAACACGTAGCCGCCAGTCCAGCCCATCAGGAACACGGCGCCGCCGTAGCCCATGTTGGAGATCAGACCCGCCATGGAGATGAACGAAGCCGCCGACATCCAGTCAGCAGCCGTGGCCATACCGTTGGTGATCGGGTGCACGCCACCGCCAGCCACGTAGAACTCGGACGTGCTGCCCGCGCGTGCCCAGAAGGCGATGCCGAGGTAGAGCGCGAAGCTCAACCCGACGAAAATGTAAATAGTGGTTTGGAGTTCCATCTTGGTCTTCCTTTAGTCTTCTTGCATGCCGAACTTGCGGTCGATCTTGCCCATCGCGCTGGCGTAGTAAAAGATCAGCGCAATAAAGATGTAGATCGAGCCTTGCTGGGCGAACCAGAAGCCAAGCGGGTAACCGCCAAGACTGATGTTGTTCAGAACGCCAACGAACAGGATGCCTGCTCCGTAAGACACGATGAACCAGATGATCAGCACCTTGGTCAGCAGACCAAGCGTGGCAGACCAGTAGGCCTTTGCGTTGCTATCAGTTGTCATGAAAGCCATCTCCTCAAAGTGATGCTTTTGCTGTTTCGACGGCTTGCGCCGCCACGTTTTGCATGCCAATTCCCGTGCGGTTGTTGGCATTACGGGGGCGACTGTGGATCCGCTTCCTTACAGCTAAATTGCTGATCGGGGCCCGCCAGCATGGCCCTAGGGTAAGCCCCTAGCAAATAGATCACATTCGAGCGCGGCCTCCGCGCCCGCACCGGTTGCGGCGCCCGTTCAAACGCAAAAAAGGGCTTCGGTTTCCCGAAGCCCTTTTTTGCGTTTGAACCGTCGCGCCCTGCCTCAGAGCGCGGCGCGCCACCCGTCAGGCCATGGCAGCTTCCGCTGGAGCCACCGCCGCCACGGGCTGGCGAATCAGGTAGTCAAACGCGCTGAGCGCGGCCTTGGAGCCCTCGCCTGCGGCGATCACGATCTGCTTGTAAGGCACCGTGGTGCAATCGCCAGCGGCAAACACGCCGGGCACATCGGTGTGGCCCTTGGCGTCCACCACGATCTCGCCGAAGCGGCTCAGTTCGACCGTGCCTTTCAGGAACTCGGTGTTGGGAACCAAGCCGATCTGCACGAATACGCCTTCCAGCGGTACCAAATGTTCTTCATTCGTCGCGCGGTCCTTGTACTTCAGGCCGTTGACCTTGCCGTCGGCACCGGTGATCTCGGTGGTCTGGGCGTTCACGTGGATGGTCACGTTGGGCAGGCTTTTCAGCTTGCTCACCAGCACGGCGTCGGCCTTGAGCTGGTCGGCGAATTCCACCAGCGTGACGTGGGCCACGATGCCGGCCAGGTCAATGGCCGCCTCCACGCCAGAGTTGCCACCGCCAATGACCGCCGTGCGCTTGCCCTTGAACAGCGGGCCGTCGCAATGTGGGCAGTAGGCCACGCCTTTGTTTTTGTATTCCTGCTCGCCGGGCACGTTCACATTGCGCCAGCGTGCGCCGGTGGACAGGATCACGCTGCGCGCCTTCAGCTCGCCGCCGTTGGCCATCTGCACCGTCACCAGACCACCCGGCTCTTCAGCGGGGATGATCTTGTCGGCTCGCTGCAGGTTCATGATGTCCACCTCGTAGTGGCGCACCTGGGCTTCCAGCGCCGCAGCGAACTTGGGTCCGTCGGTCTCCAGCACCGAAATGTAGTTTTCGATGGCCATGGTGTCGTTGGTCTGGCCGCCAAAGCGCTCGGCTGCCACACCCACGCGAATGCCTTTGCGGGCGGCGTACACCGCCGCTGCCGCACCGGCTGGGCCACCACCCACGATCAGCACGTCAAACGGGTCCTTGGCGTTGAGCTTGGCGGCTTCGCGGTCGCCCGACTTGGTGTCCAGCTTGGCCACGATCTCTTCCACCGTCATGCGGCCGGAGCCAAACACCTGGCCATTCAGGAACACCATGGGCACGGCCATGATCTGGCGCTCGTTCACTTCTTGCTGGAAGGCGCCGCCTTCAATCACCACGGTTTTGACCTTGGGGTTGAAGATCGCCATCAAAGAGAGCGCCTGCACCACGTCCGGGCAGTTGTGGCAGCTCAGAGACATGTAGACCTCGAAGCTGAAGTCACCGTCCAGGGACTTGATGGTGTCAATCACGTCGGCATCTACCTTGGGCGGGTGGCCGCCCGTCCACAGCAGCGCCAGCACCAACGAAGTGAACTCGTGGCCCAGCGGCAGGCCGGCAAAACGCACGCCCTGGGTTTCACCGGCGCGGGCCACCACGAAAGACGGCTTGCGCGCATCGTCGCCCGAAGTGTCCAGCGTGACCTTGTCGGACAGCGACACGATGTCGTCGAGCAGACCGCGCATCTCGATGCCTGTGTCGCTGTCGTCCAGCGAAGCGATCAGCTGGATCGGCTGGCGCAGCATACCGAGGTACTGCTGCAACTGCGATTTGAGGGTGGCGTCAAGCATGTTGAACTCCTGAAAAGAAAATTAAGGTGCGGAAGGCCGCTGGTGCATGGGCCTGCAAGCAAGCCCATGAGGCAGCGGTGCTGCCAATGGCAAGAAAACAAATCTGCGCCGGAGCGAAGTGTCTGAGCCAAGAACGCCGCGGAACCGGCTTTGCCGGGCCGCCAGCGTTGCCCCCTTGAGGGGGTGACGCGCCGCAGGCGCGGCGCGGGGGTGCTTAGATCTTCCCGACGAGTTCCAGCGAAGGAGCGATCGTCTTGGCGCCTTCGTTCCACTTGGCTGGGCACACTTGGCCGGGGTTGGCGGCGGTGTACTGGGCGGCCTTCAGCTTGCGCAGGGTTTCCTTGACGTCGCGGGCGATTTCGTTGGAATGGATCTCGGCGGTCTTGATGATGCCGTCGGCGTTGATCACGAACGTGCCGCGCAGGGCCAGACCTTCTTCAGGAATGTGCACACCAAACGCGTTGGTCAGGGTGTGGGTTGGGTCGCCCACCAGAGGGAACTTGGCCTTGCCCACGGCGGGGCTGGTTTCGTGCCACACCTTGTGCGAGAAGTGGGTGTCGGTCGTGACGATGTAGACCTCGGCGCCGGCTTTCTGGAACTCGGCGTAGTTGTCAGCAGCGTCTTCCACTTCGGTCGGGCAGTTGAAGGTGAACGCGGCCGGCATGAAGATCAGGACCGACCACTTGCCTTTCAGGCTTTCGTCAGAGACTTCAATGAACTTGCCGTTGTGGAAAGCCTGGGTTTTGAAAGGCTGGACTGCGGTATTGATCAGAGACATGGAGTTTCCTAGGTTGGTTAAAAAGATTGAAGAAACGCTTCGCTTTGTGGCGATGAACGAATCATAGCTCAAAACTATTGATTATCTTTATTGATAGTCTCTATACACCTCATAGATTTTGTTGCTATGCAACATACAAAGCCGAAAAACCTCTGGAGCAGTCCCACTCGCTCTGTGTGGCGACTGCGCGACAAGCGATCCGAAACCAATTTATCTTATTGCGAATCGTTCGCATTTCTTATACAGTTACATTCTCCAGCCAGCCACAGCGCCGCATGCCGTGCGTTCCAGCCAGCCGAAAACCTGATCGACTGCCAACGCAACCATGTCCAACCGGAAAAACCGCTTCAGCCCCGTCCCTGCCCAAAAAGCCAACTCGACCCCATCCCCACAAGCGAAAAGCAACGCCGCCTTGCTGCCCCTGGGGGCCATGCTGCTGGCCGGGTCTGTCGGTGCCATGGCACAAACCGCACCCGATGGGTCCGAAAAAACGCTGTCAACCGTGGTGGTGCGCGAGCAGGCTGAAACGCCCCAGTCCAAAAACAACCTGCGCGCCACCGAAAGCACCATCGGCAAAGGCCAGCAAGCGCTGCGCGACATTCCGCAGTCGGTCACGGTGATGACCGAGATGCTGCTGAACGACCGCAACCTGGACGATTTCCGGGAAGTGCTCAAAACCACCGCTGGCGTCACCTTTCTGGCCGGGGAAACCGGCGAAGAGGACGTGCGCATGCGGGGGTTTTCGCTTGGCCAGGCAGGTGATATTTACGTGGACGGCCTGCGGGACGCACCGCTGATCGAGCGGGACACCTTCAACCACGACCGGGTTGAAATCCTCAAAGGCTCGGCCTCCATGCTGTTTGGCAAAGGCTCCACCGGCGGTGTGGTCAACCAGGTCAGCAAACAACCGTTTCTGATGGA
The DNA here is from genome assembly GCF_055702805.1 of Hydrogenophaga sp. LT287. NCBI lineage: Bacteria > Pseudomonadati > Pseudomonadota > Betaproteobacteria > Burkholderiales > Comamonadaceae > Hydrogenophaga > Hydrogenophaga sp. LT287. Next base: position 37,898 of record NZ_JBVPZC010000025.1, read on the forward strand.
CCAGCACGAGGTGAACCTGACGGTGGGCACCGGCAAAGAAGGCCGCCTCACCGGCGACTTCAACATCAAGACGGGCGACGACGCAGCCCTGCGGCTCAACGCGATGCTGCACAGCGCCGAGAACGACGGCGCCACCGTGAACAAAAAAGGCATTGCACCCACCTACCGCTGGGGTATTGGCTTGAAAGATGAGTTCTCCGTGGGGCTGTACCACCTGGAAACCGATGGCACGCCGCTTTACAACCACCCCTGGTTCATCGTCAACAACGAGATCGTGGCCAGCCTGCCGGCCAGCAACTACTACGGCCTGGCGAGTGATTACCTGAAGACCGAAAGCACCTACGCCACCTTCAGCCACCTGCACCGGTTTGACCCAAACAGCCAACTCAAGACCCAGGTGCGGCACGGAACCTATCAGCGTGACCTGTGGGCCAGTGTGGTGCGCTTCGCTTCGGGCACCACCATCGACAACCTGAACGACGCCACGGTCATCACCCGCACGCCCAAAGGCCGGGTGGGCATCAGCGACCTGACGCAGGTTCAGAGCGATTACACCAACCGGTTTTCCGCGTTCGGCAAACAGCACAACCTGATGGCTGGCGTGGACCTGTCTTACGAGAACGCCCAGCGCAACAACAGCTTTGCCGGCACACCGAGCGGCTTGACCACCCTGGTCGGTACGCCCAACGACGGCGCGGTCAGCACCGTGGTGCGTGGCGATCTGCTGCTTAACACGTTCAAGGCCAGCGGCGTTGGCCTGTACCTGCAGGACACGGTGGAGATCACCCGCCAGCTCAAGCTGCTGGGCGGCCTGCGCTACGACAAATTCAAAGGCGCTTACCGCGACACCGCCGGCAACAGCAAAGAGATCAGCGAAGGTTTGTGGAGTCCGCGCCTGGGCGTGCTGTTCCAGCCCAGCACCACCGCGTCTTACTACGCCTCAGCCGGCACTTCGTACAACACCTCGGGCGACACCTACCAGTTTGCACTGGGCAGCTTTGCACCCGGGAGCAACAACGACAAACTGTCCAACACGCCACCGGAGAAGAGCCGAAACATCGAAATCGGTGGCAAGTTTGAGTTGTTTGAAGACCGTGCAAGCTTGGGCGTGGCCTTGTTCCGTTCCGAGAAATTCAACGAGCGCAACACCGATTCAGACACAGCTGCCACGCAATACCTGCTCTCAGGCAAGCGCCACGCCACCGGGATGGAATTCAACCTGTCGGGCCGCATCAACCCGAAATGGGACATTTTCTACAACCACACCTGGATTCCAAGCGCCCGCATTGACGAAAGCAACGTAGCACCCAACGGGACAGGCACAGGGGCGCAAGTAGCCGGCGACCGCCCCGCACTCACGCCCAAGCACAGCGCCAGCTTGTGGACCACCTACCGCGTAACGCCCCGGGTGCGCATGGGCGCGGGCCTGAACTACCGTGGGGAGCAAAACCCCGAAGGCCAGCGCTCGCTGGTGGCCAAGGCCTTTGCCACCGCCGACGCGATGGTCGAGGTCACGGTGTCGGACAGCACCTCCGTCAAGCTCAACGTGACCAACCTGACCGACAAGCTGTATGCCGACTCGCTGTACCGGGGTTTCTATGTGCCGGGTGCTGCGCGCAGTGTCCAGTTGAGCCTGAAGACCTTGTTCTGAACGTCCCCCAAGCCCACGGCCTGCGCCACACGCAACATGATCCTTGTCCTGAAAAATCTCTTGAATCCCGGGGAACTCGCCTCGATTCGCTCCGACCTGGGACCGCAAGCGCCCTGGGTCTCAGGCGCATCGAGTGCGGGTGGACAGGCCGTGACGCAAAAGAACAACCAGCAACTGGCCCAAGACAGCGCTTTGGCCATTCGGTTGCAGCAACGCATCTTGCAAGCGGTACAGGCCGACCCGCTGTTTTTTTCAGCGGCCCTGCCGCACAAAATTTTCAACCCGCTGTTCAACCGCTACAGCGGACAAGCCAACCACTACGGGCCTCATATTGACGGTGCCATTGTGCACTCCAAGCAAACCGCCGAGCGCGTTCGGACCGACCTGTCGTGCACCGTCTTCCTGAGCGAACCTGGCGACTACGACGGCGGCGAACTGACCGTGCACGACACCTACGGCGCACAAAGCTTCAAGCTGGCGGCCGGCAGCGCGGTGCTCTACCCCGGCACGAGCCTGCACGAAGTGCGGCCTGTGACGCGCGGGCAACGCCTGGCGTGCTTTTTCTGGATTCAAAGCATGGTGCGCAGCGACGAACAGCGACAGCTCTTGTTTGACCTGGACATGAACCTGCTCAAACTGCGCCAACAGCACGGGGAAACCGCCGAGACCACGGCGCTGACGGGCACGTACCACAACCTGCTGCGCATGTGGGCGGACACATGAGTGCGCCCATGCAACCGGTCAACACCGACCCGGGCTCAGCGGCAGATCAGCCCAACAGCCCAATGGCCCGTGCGTTGCCTCAAGGGCTGGTGTGCTTGCTTGACCACGAACAGCACGCCCAAACGCTGCTGCCCGAGGCGGTGTGGGCCTACTTCAATGGCGGCGCAGCCGACGAAACCACGCTGCGGGCCAATGCCCAGGCCTGGCAAACCCTGGAGCTGCTGCCCCGCGTGCTGCGGCCGCTGGCGGGCGGCCACACCCGGGTACCGCTGCTGGGCCGCACGCTGGCGCACCCCATTTTGGTGGCGCCCATGGCCTACCAAAGCTTGGCCCACCCACAGGGTGAACACGCCACCGCTCTGGCCGCTGCAGCGCTGGGTGCCGGTCTGGTGGTGAGCACCCAGGCCAGCACCCGCCTGGAGGACGTGGCCCGAACCTACCTGCCCGATGCTGACCGCGGACCGCTCTGGTTCCAGCTGTACATGCAACCCGACCGCGGCTTTACCCGCGAGCTGGTGCAGCGCGCCGCTTCAGCGGGCTACGAAGCTCTTGTGCTGACGGTGGACGCGCCCGTGCAGGGTGTGCGAGACCGCGAGCGCCGCGCGGGTTTTCACACACCGGCTGGCGTCACTGCGGTCAATCTCATCGGCATGAACGCGCCTGCGGCCGCCCCGCTGCAACCCGGGCAGAGCGCGCTGTTCGATGGTCTACTCACGCACGCCCCCACCTGGGCCGACGTGGCCTGGCTGCGCTCCATCACGCATCTGCCGGTGCTGCTCAAGGGCGTCACCCACCCGGCGGATGCGGTGGAGGCCGTTCGCTGCGGTGTGGCCGGTGTGATCGTGTCCAACCACGGCGGGCGAACGCTCGACACGGTGCCCGCCACCGCCCGCTTGCTGCCGCGCGTGGTCCAAGCAATTCAGGGCGACGTGCCGGTGCTGGTGGACGGCGGCATTCGCCGGGGCACCGACGTGCTCAAGGCCATGGCGCTGGGCGCGTCAAGCGTGCTGGTGGGCCGCCCCGTTTTGCACGGACTCACCAACGCTGGCGCCACCGGTGTGGCCCACGTGATCCGGCTGTTGCGTGATGAATTGGAGATAGCCATGGCGCTCACCGGATGCCGTACCCTGGACGATGCCCACCTGACATTGGCTTGACGCACCTGCGAACAGTCGGGTCGTGGCTGTAAGAGCCTACCCGCAGACCAGAAAACACGTCTCATCCCTCCTTATTCATTTATTGCGAATCATTCTCATGTAGAATGATCTACTTCTACACACCACACCTGCACAACCCCACCGCACCAAGGAACCGCCATGGCCACCGGTCTCACCATGCTTGCCGTCAGTCTGGCGATCCTGCTCGCGGCGCTGCGCTGGGTCTTGCGCCCGGTCATCAGCCCCAAGCGCCACACCCCCTGACACCACCCACCAGCACGCCTAAACTATGACCGCCGCCAGCGCAAGCTTTGCGCCCTTCCCCAGCCCCATGCCTTTCCAAGCCCCACGCCCCCCCGTTCAGCGCCGCCTGCTTATCGTTGCGGCGGTGCTGGGCTTTCACGTGGCTGGGCTGTGGGCGCTGCAAAGCGGCCTGCTGCACCGCGCCGTGGCCAAGGTGATGCCGGCGCTGGTGATGGCCGAATTGATCGAGGCGCCACAGCCCGAGATCACCCCCCTGCCGCCCGCACCGCCCACCGAAAAAGCTCGCCCGGTGAGCCAGGCACCCAAACAGCCGAAACCGGCGACAACCCCGACCCCCCAGCCCGTGGCCCTAACCAGCCCCACACCCGCGCTCGATGCACCCACAGGCGCCACGCAGCCGGACCCCGCACCACCTGCCCTGCTGGCGGCCGTGAGCGAGCCAGCACCGGCACCCCCGGCGCCGCCCCGCGTGGAACTGCCTTCGAGCAGCGCCGACTACCTGAACAACCCGCGGCCGCCGTACCCGCCGCTGTCCAAGCGCCTGGGCGAACAAGGCAAGGTGGTGGTGCGCGTATTCATTGAGGCCAACGGCGCGGCCAGCAGAGCCGAAATACGCAGTTCCAGCGGCTACGACCGGCTGGACCAGACCGCGCTGCAAACGGTTTTGAAATGGCGTTACGCGCCAGGCAAACGCAACGGCGTGGCCGAGGCCATGTGGTTCAACGTACCGATCAGTTTTGTTCTTGAATAACCCCTTTTCTCCCGGAGCTTGAAACCATGGAAACGCAATTCGCCACCTCGGGCCTGGCCCACGTCTGGACGCAGGGTGACTGGGTCACCCGCAGCGTCGCGCTGGTGCTGCTGGTCATGTCGCTGGCCACCTGGATCATCATTTTGTGGAAGGCCCTGGACCAACGCGCCCAACGCGCCCAGGCCAAAGGCGTTGAGGGCTTCTGGCACAGCGCCGACTTTGCCGAAGGCCTGGACAAGCTCGGCGAGCCCGATGGCAACCCGTTTCGGGCTGTGGCCATGGAAGGCCGTGAAGCCACGCGCCACATCCTGCACAAAGACGGCCACAACGGCTCCCCCCCCGTGCGCCAGCTGCACGACGCGCTGGACGTGAGCGACTGGGTGGAGCGCTCACTGCGCAAAAGTGTGGACGACTTCCAGGCCCGCGCGCAGGGCGGCTTGTCGGTGTTGGCTTCGGTGGCCTCCACCGCGCCATTCGTGGGCTTGTTCGGCACCGTTTGGGGTATCTACCACGCCTTGCTGGGCATTGGTGCAGCGGGTCAGGTCAGCATCGACCAGGTAGCAGGCCCCATTGGCGAGGCACTGATTATGACCGCCCTAGGCCTCGTGGTGGCCATTCCGGCGGTGCTGGGCTACAACGCCCTGCTGCGCGGCAACAAGGGCATCGTTCACAAGCTCAACCGCTTTGCGCACGACCTGCACGCTTACTTTGTCACCGGTGCCCGCGTCACGGCGGGTGGCGACGGCAAGGTGCTGCCCATGAAAAAAGCCTGAACCTTTTAAGACACGACCATGGCCATTGGAACCCAGGAAGACAGCGACGCCATGCTGGGCGAGATCAACATGATCCCGTTCATCGACGTCATGCTGGTGCTGCTCATCATTTTCATCATCACCGTGCCGGTGATCAAACACGCGGTCAACATCGACCTGCCCAACGCCAGCAACGAAAAGGTGCAAGACAAACCGGAGAACATCCGTTTGGCCATTGACGCAGACGGCGCCTATTTCTGGAACGAGCAAAAGGTGGACGACGCCGCTCTGGCCAACCGCCTGGGGCTGGCTGCGGCCCAAACGCCGCAACCCGAACTGCACATTCGCGGCGACAAAGCGGTGCGCTACGAGCGCGTGGCCCTGGCCATGGCGGCTGCGCAGCGCGCCGGTGTACGCAAGATCGGCTTCATCACCGAACCCACTGCGCCCGGGCCGTGAGCCATGCAAAACGCCAACCCTGAAAAGACAGACAGCATGAGTCAACCGAACGAGACGAACGGGCCGTTGGCAGCGTCTGCCGAGCCAAGGCGGTCAGGCTCGACCGCAGCCACCGCAGCCACCGCACTGCCCAGCCAAGACCTGCTGCGTGGGGAGAAGACGGTGGTGATTGAGCACAACGGGACCGTTTACCGCCTGCAAAGCACACGGGCTGGCAAACTGATCCTGACCAAATGAAGCTGAGCAACCCGAAGCCAGCGGCAAAAGCAGCACGCAACCCATCTTGATCGTGGGGCGACCTGGCGCTTTTACAGGCGCCGGCGTCGTTTTTTGGGCCAGCCAGGAAAGTGCTTTTCTAGCACTTTCGGTAGCCAGTCATTTTTTCAGGGGCCAGCCGCCCCTGCGGCTTACAGGCCGAGTGCAGCAATGCCCGCGCGGGCAATCTGCGCGTCTTCGCTCGACTTCACGCCGCTCACACCCACAGCACCGATGCACTGGCCGTCTTTCATGACGGGAACGCCGCCTTCCAGCATGCCCGACACGGCGGGCGCGCTCAGGAACGACACACGACCCTGGTTGATCACATCTTCATAAACCTTGCTTTCGCGCTGACCCAACGCAGCCGTGTGCGCCTTGGCGGGTGCAATGTGTGAAGAAATGGCCGGGGCGCCGTCCAGCCGCTGCAGCCACAGCAAGTGGCCACCGTCGTCCACGATGGCAATGGTCACGGCCCATTTGTTTTGCAGCGCTTCAGCTTCAGCAGCAGCGGCCATCTGTTTGATGTCAGCGATTTCGAGGACGGCTTTGTTTTTCATGAACTTTTTCCGAGGTTGTTGAGTCGTATTGGGCGTAACAAGGACTGAGCTTAAACGCTCAGTCACAGGGTTTCCACGATACCGCGTGCATTGGGCGCTTTGAGGTCACTAGTGACCTTACGAAAAATGGAGCTTTTGCCCGAACGGCGTTGTGCGGTAGGCGGCACCCTACAATAGGTTGGAGAGCGTTGTTGACCTGCGGGTTTGGCAACGGTTTGTTTTAGCAAGTCAGATGATGAAGGAGATCACCACCATGACCGACCACGTTCAAAACAGCGGCCGCTTCGGTAGCGCCGTCGCCTCGTCAGTCGATCGCAACAAAGTGATGCGCAACACCTATTGGCTGCTCGCGCTGTCCATGCTGCCCACGGTGCTGGGTGCCTGGATCGGTGTGGCCACCGGCATCACCGCCAGCTTGACGGGGGGCCTGGGTCTGATCGTCTTCCTGGGTGGCGCCTTCGGCTTCATGTTTGCCATCGAGAAAACCAAGAACACCGCAGCGGGTGTGCCCGTGCTGTTGGCCTTCACCTTCTTCATGGGTCTCATGTTGTCGCGCATGCTCGGTGCCGTGCTGGGCTTCAGCAACGGCTCCAGCCTGATCATGACCGCCTTTGGCGGCACCGCCGGCGTATTCTTCGTCATGGCCAACCTGTCCACCGTGATCAAGCGCGACCTGTCGGGCATGGGCAAGTGGCTGTTTGTGGGCGCACTGGCCATTATGGTGGGCGCCGTCGTGAACATTTTCGTGGGCAGCACCGCCGGCATGGCAGCCATTGCAACCTTGGCCATCATCGTGTTCAGCCTGTACCTGTTGTACGACCTGAAGCGCATTGTGGACGGTGGCGAAACCAACTACATCAGCGCGACCTTGGGCCTCTACCTAAGCCTGTTCAACATTTTCCAGAGCCTGCTGGCCCTGCTGGGTATTTTTGGCGGCGAGCGCGACTAAGCGATCAAAAAAGCCAGCCGGCAGCTGGCACGCTGAAAAAGGACCTTCGGGTCCTTTTTTTTTGTCCGTTTGCGGTGTTTGGCGTCTTCGGCGGGCAGACGGGGAAATGGATCGCTAGACGCTATCAAGTTTGGACAGAAAAGGCCGAAAAAGAAAGCAAACCTGCCGGACTCACCATGCGCCACACCACCCGCTCTCTTTGCCTGCTCGCCATCGCCAGTCTGCTGTCCGGCTGCGAGGCCCTGGGCATTGAAACGGCAACGCAGATCAACGCCAAAAAAGAGGCCGAAGCCAAGGCCATTGGCAGCGCCTGCCGCCATGCGGTGCGCAGCATCGAGTCGTGCTTTGGCAGCAACCCGAAAGCGGGCAAAGCCGCCGTGTTCGCGGGTTGGAAAGAAATGGACCAGTACATGCGCGACAACGAGATTGTCGGCATGCCCTCAGAGCCGGCGCCGTCTCAGTCGGTCACCGAACCGGCTGCTGGTGCCCCTCCCACCGACCCCAACGCCCAGGACAAGGCTGCGCGCAGGTCCTGAGCGCAGGCGCTGCGTTCAGGCGTCTGGACCAGCCGCCCGGGTTTCGTCGAGCTCAAACACCGCCATGCTCTCCACGTGGGCCGTGTGCGGGAACATGTTGACCACCCCCGCCGCCACGCAGCGGTAACCCGCCTGGTGCACCAGCAAGCCGGCGTCACGGGCCAGCGTGGCGGGGTTGCAGCTCACATAAACAATGCGCTTGGGTGGCGTCCAGCTGCCACGCAATTCGGGATGCAAATGCAGGTCGGCCAGGGCCTTGGCCAAGGCAAAAGCGCCTTCGCGCGGCGGGTCCACCAGCCATTTGTCGGCGGTGCCGTCGGCCACCAGCAGCACTGGCGTCATGTCAAACAGGTTGCGCGCCACAAACGCCGTGGGCGCCAAGGGTGCCAAACGCCCGGCCTGGTTGCCTGCCAGGTTGTCGCGGGAACGGGCCACCAGCGCTTCGCTGCCTTCAATGCCCAGCACCTCGCCAGCCTGGGTGGCAATGGGCAGCGTGAAGTTGCCGAGCCCGCAAAACCAGTCGATCACACGCTCGTGCTTTTGCGCGTCCAGCAGCCGCAGCGAGCGCGCCACCAGCACCCGGTTGATGTGCGGGTTGACCTGGGTGAAATCGGTCGGCTTGAACGGCATGGTGATGCCAAATTCGGGCAGGCGGTAGCACAGCGCCGGGCCGCCCTCGTCGAGCAGCTTCACGGTGTCGGGGCCTTTGGCTTGCAGCCACCACTGCACGCCGTGCTGCACGGCAAAAGCGCGCAGGCGGGCCAGGTCGTCTTCCGACAAGGGCTCCAGATGGCGCAGCACCAGGGCGGTCACGTCGTCGCCGCAGGCCAGTTCAATTTGGGGGCAAGTCTCGCGCGCGTCCATGCCAAAAATGAGATCGCGCAACGGCATCAGCATGGCACTGACATGCGGCGGGAGCACATGGCAGACCTTCATGTCGGCCACGTAGCGGCTCTTGCGCTCGTGAAAGCCAATCAGCACCTCGCCTTTTTTGTGCACATGGCGCACCGACAGCCGAGCCCGGTAGCGGTAGCCCCAGGCCGGTCCTTCGATGGGACGCAACAGGGTTTCGGCCTTCACCTTGCCCAGGTGCCACAGGTTGTCTTCCAGCACCCGCTGCTTGACGGCCACTTGGGCGGTTTCGTGCAGGTGCTGCATCTTGCAGCCACCACAGGCACCAGCATGCAGGCCGAAGTTGGGGCAGCCTGGGCGCACGCGCTGCGAAGATTCGCGGTGGATGGCGGTGACGGTACCGGCTTCCCAGTTGTTTTTCTTGCGGTGAATGTTGACGCTGACGACTTCAAACGGCAGTGCGCCTTCGATGAAGACAACCTTGCCGTCGGGTCGGCGGGCGATGCCCTGGGCGTCAATGTCCAGCGATTCGACGGCCAGCCAGCCGTGGGGCAGCGCTTCGGTGGGGGAGGCCTGCGGGTTGTCGCTGGCGGTGGTGAGGAGGCTGTTTTCGTGAAGGGTAGAGGCGGTCATGCCCCGATTGTCTCAGAGGCCCAAACTTTAAAACGCCTCAGACCCAGGCCTTGAGGTACTCGTCCCAATGGCTCTCCATGGGCGCAAGTTGGCCCAAGGTTTCTTTCACCAGCGCTATTTCCTGCTCGTATTCGGCCTCGGTGAGCCCGCCACGCATTTTCTGGAAGCGGCAATACACGAGGTAGGTGTTCATCACGTCGGTTTCACAGTAGCGCCGGATGTCATCGGTCTGCCCCGCGAGGTACTGCGCATACACCTGGGAGCCATCCATACCCAGCTTGCCGGGAAAGCCGCACAACTTGGCCATGGCGTCCAGCGGCGCGTTGTTCTTGGGGCTGTACATGGCGAGCAAGTCCATCAGATCCAGATGGCGCATGTGGTAGCGGCTGATGTAGTTGTTCCACTTGAACTCGCGGTCGTCTTCGCCCATGTCCCAGTATTTGCTGGCCTCAACGCCGTGGCGCAAACCGCGGTAGTGCAGCACCGGCAAGTCAAAACCGCTGCCGTTCCAGCTGACCAGCTGCGGCATGTGTTTTTCAACCGCGTGGAAGAAGGTCTGAACCACCTTGCCTTCGCTCTGGTCGTCGCGGTCCACAAACGAGTGGATGCGCAAACCTTCTGAATTTCGAAACACCACGCTGATGCACAGCACGCGCTGCAGGTGCAGCTGCATGAAGTCGCTTTGGCCCTTTTCCTTGCGCTCAGCGAGCCAGGCTGCGTAGACCTGCTCATCGGAGGCCTCAGCGGGCTCGCCGCGCAAGGCGCGCAGACCGGCGATGTCGGGGATGGATTCGATGTCGAAAACAAGGACAGGCCAGCCCATGGTGTTCAGCCTGTCGTTGTGTTCAATACAACCCGCTCAGCGCTTGGGCAGGTGGTTCAGCGGATCGACGGGTTTGCCTTGGCGGCGCACCTCAAAATGCAGCTTCACGCGATCGGTGTCGCTGCTGCCCATTTCGGCGATTTTTTGCCCCTGCTTGACGGCTTGGTCTTCGCGCACCAGCAAGGCCTGGTTGTGGGCATAGGCCGTGAGGTAAGTGTTGTTGTGCTTCAGGATGATCAGGTTGCCATAACCCCGCAGACCGGCACCAGCGTACACCACGCGACCGTCGGCAGCGGCCACCACCGCGTCGCCCACGCGGCCAGCAATGGAGACGCCTTTGTTTTTGGCCTCGTCAAACGTGGCCACCAACGTACCTTGAGCGGGCCAGACGAAGTTGATGTCGTCGGCGCCAGCCGGCTCGGGGGCCGCAACGGGCGCAGGTGCAGGGGTGACGCTGGCCGTTGCCGTGCCGGCGGGCGCCAGCGGGCGCGCCACCACACCCGTGCTGGTCACGGCCGAGGTGGACGCCGTGAGCGGTGCGGCCGGCGCAGCCACCACCACGGGCGCCACGCCGGCTGGAGGCACCACGCGCAGCACCTGGCCCACTTCCAGCACATTGGGGTTGCTCAGGTTGTTCCAGGTTTGTACGTCGCGCCAAGGTTGGCCACTGTCCAGAGCAATGCGAAACAGCGTGTCGCCGGGGCGCACGGTGTAGTAACCCGGCTTGCCAGCGTTTTCAGCGCCCGGCAGGCTTTTCACCTCGGTGCGGGTCGAAGACCGGTCTTCGACAGGAGCGGGCTGGGCCAGTCGCTGGGTGGAACACCCGGCCGCGACCAGCAGCGCCGCCAACACGCTCAGCACCGCAGCGCCCTGCCAGTGCGGACGGGCACCCTGCCGCGTGCGATCCAGCGCCAAATTCGAAAAATTGCTCATGAAAACTCCCACCTGTGATACCCGGCGTGGCCACTGACCACACCCTAAAAAGAATAAGCCCAACCTACTGCAGGCAGAACGTCATGCGACACCCGATTTTAGGGGCACGAAGAGCACCGCTTCGAGCACGGTGCGGACAACGCCGTTGGCGGTCTTGTCGATCACCACCAGGTTTTGATGACCCGACTCCGTCATGGCCGGCGCCACCAGCCGCCCACCCACCCCCAGCTGGTCGATCCAGGCTTGTGGAATGTCGTTGCCACCAGCGGCTGCAATGATGGCGGCATAAGGCGCCCCTTGGGCATAACCCAGCATGCCGTCACCAAACAGCAAATGCAGATTGGACAGACGAAACCAGCGAAGGTTCTCACGGGCACGCTCGTGCAGCCCGCGCAGGCGCTCGATGCTGTACACCTCGCGTGACAAATGGCTGAGCAGCGCGGCCTGGTAACCACAGCCGGTACCAATCTCCAGCACCCGGCCGAGCTTGTCGGTGCGGCCTTCACACATCAGCTCCAGCATGCGGGCCACCACGTTGGGCTTTGAAATCGTCTGGCCCAGGCCGATGGGCAGGCTGGTGTCTTCGTAAGCCTGGTTGGCCAGCGCCGTGTCCACAAAACGGTGGCGCTCCACCGCGGCCAGCGCCGCGAGCACGGCCGGGTGCGCCAGGCCTTGAGCTTGAAGTTTTCGCACCATGGCCGCACGCACCGCTTGCGAGTCCATGCCCATACCGGCAGACACCGCTGGGCGCTGGACACCGGGCTGCGCTGGTTTGCCCCCCGCTTGCACAGCGCCAGCCGATGCCACGACCTTGGGGGCGGGCCCGCCGTTGGCCTTGGCCGCCACAGGCTGCACACTCGACGCCATCTTGGCTGGAAAGCTCGGTCTCGCGCGGGCCGGGCTGGCCACGCTGGGGGCCACCGGCAGGTTGCGCTTCACGCAGGCGCTCCAGCCGGGGGCTGAGTCTCTGCGGGTGCCGACAAATGCGCGGCTGTGGGCGCCCAGTAAGGCAGGCGCTCATGGTCCGTCAGGTCCACCTGCAGCGGCGTGATGGTGGCGTAGCCTTGGGCGGCGGCATGAAAGTCGGTGCCATCGGCATCGTCTTTGGCGGCGCCGGCACTGCCAATCCAGTACATGGTGTCACCGCGTGGATTGACTTGCGAAATCACCTGTTCCGCCGCATGGCGGCGCCCCAGGCGGGCCACCTTGAAGCCCTTGATGTCGTCGAGCGGGCGGTTGGGGATGTTCACATTGAGCAGCCAGGGCACACCGCGGTGGGCAGCCTCGGGCAGGGAGGGCATGAGCTGCGTGACCAGCTGGGCGGCTTTTTGGGCTGCCGCATCCAGGTGGGCCCAGCCCTTTTCGGTCTGAGAAAACGCAATGGCCGGAATGCCAAACAAATAGCCTTCCATGGCCGCGCCCACGGTGCCGGAATAAATAGTGTCGTCGCCCATGTTGGCGCCGTTGTTGATGCCCGACACCACCAGATCGGGCCGGTAACCCAGCAAACCGGTCAGCGCAATGTGCACACAGTCGGCTGGTGTGCCGTTGACGTAGCGAAAACCGTTGTGGGCGGTGTGCACATACAAGGGCGAATGCAGGGTGAGGGCATTGGACTTGGCGCTGTTGTTGTGTTCAGGTGCCACCACCTCCACCTGCACACCGGGCAGCGCCTTGATGGCTTCATAAAGGGCCACGATGCCGGGCGCCTGGTATCCATCGTCGTTGGAGATGAGAATTTTCATGTGCTCGATTTTAGGTGCTTACGGGGGGGTGAGACGCCGCGCCAAAGGAACACCCGCCGCAGCAAATGGGCCGACATACCCGCGTCACACGAGGGACAAGCACAGGGCTTTCCCCGTGGGGCGCCCCGGGGTTGCGTGCCTATCATGATCCGCTTTGAACGAACCCAACGAGGAACAACCCATGCAAGCCTGGCTGTGCGAAAACCCTGTGGGCGTTGAAGCCCTGACCTGGAAAGAACTGCCGACCCCCGAGCCCAAGGCGGGCGAGGTGCTGATTGAGATCCAGGCCGCCAGCCTGAACTTTCCCGACCTGCTGATCGTGCAGAACAAATACCAGATGAAGCCCGCGCTGCCCTTTGTGCCGGGCTCGGAATACGCGGGCGTGGTGCGCGCTGTGGGCGAAGGCGTGAAACACCTGCAGGTGGGCCAAAGCGTGGCCTGCCTGAGCGGCACCGGCGGCTTTGGCACCCACACGCTGGCACCCGCCGCGCTGTGCATGCCTCTGCCTGCCGGTTTCCCGGCCGTGGACGCAGCGGCTTTCATCATGATTTACGCCACCTCGTGGCACGCCCTGATGGACCGCGCCGCCCTGAAAGCGGGCGAAACCGTGCTGGTGCTGGGCGCGGCAGGCGGCGTGGGCACCGCGGCCATTCAGATTGCCAAGGCGGCCGGGGCGCGGGTGATTGCCGCAGCGTCCAGCGAAGAAAAGTGCGAACTCTGCCGCCAGCTGGGGGCTGATGCCACCATCAACTACAGCGTGCACACGCCCAAAGAAGGTTTGCGCGACGCCATCAAGGCGGCCACCGACGGCAAAGGCCCCGACGTGATCTACGACCCGGTGGGCGGCGACTTCGCCGAACCCGCCTTTCGCTCCATCGCCTGGCGCGGGCGCTACCTGGTGGTGGGCTTTGCCAGCGGCCCCATCCCCAGCCTGCCGCTGAACCTGACCCTGCTCAAGGGCGCCAGCATCGTCGGCGTGTTCTGGGGCGACTTTGCCCGGCGCGAGCCCAAGGCCAACGCAGACATGATGCAAACGCTGGCAACGATGTATGGCAAAGGCCAGATCAAACCCGTGATCGACCAGACACTGCCCATGAGCGAGCTGCCCCGGGCCTACGCCATCATGGGTTCGCGCTCGGTCAAAGGCAAACTGGTGATGGTGAACGCCTGAGGCCAAACACCCACGCTCCAGCGTGAAAACGCGGCACGCTGAACCGTACCGCTCATCGGCTCAAACCTCTTCGGCCACATCGGCGCCCAGGTCGCCGGCAATCAGCTTGAACTGCTCCAGGGCCGCCTGCAGGTCTTCCACAATTTCTTGCGCGATCACGGCCGGCGCCGGCAGGTTGTCGCTGTCGGCCAGGCTGTCGTCCTTCAGCCAGAAGATGTCGAGGCTGGCCTTGTCGCGCGCCACGATGTCGTCAAAGCTGTAGGCGCGCCAGCGGCCTTCGGGCTGCTCCGCGCTCGCGTCCACGTCTTCGGTGGCGCGTGCGTCACTGAGCAAGGGCTGAGATATCAGCAAGCCGGCGGCGCAGCCGCCCACAAACAACCCCTGCTCGCACAGCGAGCCCCATGGCGTGGGCCATGCCAGACAACAATTCCAGGCTGGGGTTAGCCCTGCACGGGCCTGTCTGCGGGCTTGGGTCCGTCGGAGTAGATCAGCAGCGGCAGCCGCTTGAGCGCCATGCCGCGCTCGCGCGCGCGGCCCACGCGCAAGGCATCAAACAAGGCCAGCATTTCATACAGCCTGGCGTCTTGCATGGCGGCAAAAGGTGCCGCCGGGTGCAAGGGCTCCAGCCCCTGCCCGCGGGCCGTGCCATTGGGGTGCGGCCACACCCAGTCGTCAGAGCCTGGCGCAAACACGCCTGCGAAAGCGGGCGCGCTATGGCTCGTGGGTACGCCCACCGTCACCGGCAACCGGTCTGGCGCAAAGGCGTATTTGGCGCCGTGCACCGCAAACTCTGCCAGGTTGCGGCTGTGTACCCGCGCCGGGTTGTCGGCGTTGCTGGCCACCCCCGCCAGGGCGCGGCGCGACTTGCCACGCACCCGGTAAATGGCGGCGGCCTCCTGGTCGCCCGGCGCCGCAGCGGGCGGCGGCGCCAGCAAGGCCGCGTCCACCAGCAGCCCGGCCTGCAAACCCCGCTTCACTGAGGCGTGGGCCTCTGAAGCGCTCAAACCTACCTCTTGCGCCAGGCGGACATAGGTCCAGCGCTGATCCCCCAAAGCCACGAGCTTGAGGGCGACCAGGAAGTCTTGGGGTTTGAGCTGCATTTCGTTCTTTATTCGCAAATCGCGAATATGGAATGTAAAGAAACATCCACCCAAATGCAACCCGTCAGCGCACGCCCAATATCCACCCTTCCAGGTCCGCCACTGCGCGCTCGCCCAGCGACAGCGGCGGCGCAAAGTAGCCATCCAAAGCGCCCCGCCCGTGCATTTCACGCATCCAGCGCGCCGTGGCGTAAGCGTCTTGTTGGTCTGGCGTTCGCCCTTCACGCTCGTACCGGTTGCGAAAAATTGAGGGGTACACCTCCACCAGCACCGGTTTGTCTGAAGGAATGGCCCACCCATCAAACGGCCACACATGCAGCCGCTCGCAGGCTTGCTCACGCAACCACTTCAACCACGGAATACCGGCATGCGTGGACTTGGCCACCGAACCCTGCACATCAAACAAAAACACGCTCTTGGCCGATGAGGTCCAGCGCTCCGTCAGGCGAAACTCGTCAGAGCTGCCGGTGCGGGTGCCGGGTGGCGGCGCATCTCCCGTGCGGTAGAGATTGCCGTCGCGCACAAAGTCCACATACACGTGGTCGCTGTGCGTTGGCCAGTGGTGCACAAAGTCAGACAAGAAATCAGGCCAGCTCTCCAGCCCGTAGCGCGCAAAGTAGCTCACAGGCATCGAAAAGCCATGGTCAATGCCAGCCAGAAAACGTGTTCCCTTGTGCACCTCCTGCAGCAGCCGTTCGGCCACTTCCTGCCGGGTCCAGTTCACGCGCTGTCCGTTGTTGGAACGTGTGGGGCTCGCCCAGGCCTCTACAGGTCCGCCACCTGGCTGCGCCGCGTAGACCTGCAGCCCCTTGAGCCTCGATGTGGGCGTCTCGGCACCTGAATAGTCGATGCCAATAAAACAATCAAAGCTCATGCCCCGCCTCCGCCTCCTGCAACGCCTTTAAAGTGCGCCCCTGCGCATCCTTCCACTCAATGCGCCCGTTGGCGCTGCGGCCAAGCACCACGGCCGCCGCCGTGCTGGGCGAGCTGAAGCTGTAGTCCTGCGTAAAGCGGTACAGCCCTTCAGCCAGCGCCAGCACGCCGTTGGCGATCAGCTCTTGCCGCAGGTCGAACATGCCGCGCACATGCTGCTGCATGGAAGGCACCGACTCGGCCACCGCCTGCGAACCCGCCTTCACCACAAAACCCTGGCTCGCTTCGTAACCGCTGGCCAACGCGCCCTTGCCCTTGCAGCTGAGCACCGGGCTCGCCTTGGCGGCCACGGCTGGCGCCGACTCGAACGCATGCACCCCCAGCACCGGCAGCATGCCCAGCATGTGGGCCAGAAACACCTCCATGTCGGCCCGATCCGCCTCGCTCAGGCTGGGTTCGGTGGGCTGGTTGGCGTTGTCCAGCGGCACGCGCTTGGCCGCGCGGGCCAGCGCGATCAGCCGCGCCTCCAGAAACTGCACATGCGCCTTGTTCAGCAGCCCGCCCACTGCAACGAAGCCGATGGCGCGGGTCCAGAAATCTTTCTGCGCGTAGTGGCTCTCCAGCCGCGGGCGAATCGGGTCGCCCTCGCCCACGTAGAGCAACTCGCCCTCACCATCCGGCCGCGGGCCGAGCAACAGGTACACACCGGTCTGCTGCAGCTCGGGCCGGGCCTTCACCTGCGGCAGCAAGGCGCGAGGAAATACCAGCGCCTTGCCGATCCAGTTGGAGCGTTCGACGATGCGCAGGCCGTCGGGGTCTCCGTCGGCGACGAAGATGCGGAGAGAGAAAGGGCTGACAGTCATCCGATCAGCTTCCTGAGCTGTGGATCATTTCGGAACTCAACGCACCACCGCGCTACGGAAGAAAGCTGTTCGGATGGCCGTGTCAACCTGACGATCTCCCTTGCTCGATCGTTCATTTTCTGTCGTGCGGCCGCAGCGTGTGGCGTACATGCCTGTGCCTTAGCTTGATAGTAGGCAGTGATCGTATTGTTCATTTTTTGCCACAACTTTCTACGTGCCTCAGCCAACTCAGGGTGATCTGTGAGTTTGAGTCTTTCAATCGTTCTTTTGACCCTAACCCGCTCCCAGCGGGTAATGCCGGGTGTGGGTATTGCACTACCGGTTTCATCGAACGAGATCAGAGTCACATCATGCGCATTTGTTGGATCCAGGAAATGAAATGTTTCGTCATCCTCGCATTGATTTTTGAACGTAGAATATTTTGATCCGTGTCTGAGTGGAAACCAAACTCCCTTTTTACGATTCGGGACAGATCCTGAAAATCGAAAATTGACATAGTTGAACGCTAGCCACCAATAGCCATCCCGCTCCGGCCCCTTGGAATTCTTTGCACTTTTCTTTGGTCGAAAGTGTTCAACATCGAGATGGGACGCAATATCTCGGGCCTCTGTGAACCAACATTTACCGCCCGACAAAGCAGAAAGCCAAGGCTTTAGTTTTCCCCAGTGAGCACTGTGGCTATCGATATACTTATTCCGCTCGTCTACCTTGCCCGCAGCATCGAGCGTTGCAAGCTCACTCGTCAATCGCTTCGACTGAGCCAACCATGCGTTCCAGTCAGCCGCAGACCAAGGCGTCCAACCAGGAATATCTTTATCAATCGGTTGCCGACCCTCGACATCAATAAAAATCACCCTGCGTCTCCTTGGCGCAAAATTTCATCAATAATTTCCTCGGCAATGGCGTCCTGCTCCGCCCGTTCTGCCGGGGAAAGTTCGCGTTTGTGAAATCTGGTGTGCTTTCCCATTTGGCGAACAAATTTTGCGTAATACGGATCTTTGAAATCCGCATTCGAAAAACCAAGATCGGCCAGTTCTTCACTCTGGCGTCGCAACTCTTCATCCTCAGCAAGAGTTCGCCGATCTTTTGCATACAACTCGTTGCGACGGAACAAACGGCGCTCCGTTTCCGCATCCAAAGTTGAAGCCAGCCCAAACAAGTCACTTTTCAACAACCCGGTTATTCCCATCCCCTGCGGATGCTCGTCCGGCGTATCCACGACGGTGCGGTTGTCTTCACGGCGCAAGATATGCACTTGTTCGCGCCGCAGGCTGCCCACCTGTTGATTCATTTCCAAAACTGGGCCATTTCGGGACGAGTTCACGTTGAAATCTGAGCCACGTTGCCGCTCTATCCTGCTGAATTTTTCAGCACGGAGGAGCAGGAGTGATCAACGTGAGCACATTGAGCAAGTTACGCCGCCTCGTGCTGAGGCAGGACGTGTCGGTGCGCGAGGCCAGCAGGCGCCTCGGTATCTCGCGCAACACAGCCACCAAGTGGCTCAAGGACGGCCAGATGGCCGAGCC
>NZ_JBVPZC010000026.1:0-52271 GCF_055702805.1 Hydrogenophaga sp. LT287
GCGTTCAGACCTGACCAAGGCCGCCGTAAGGACCACGCCAAACAACGGAAGCGATCAAATCGCCCGAGGCACCGCGCAGCGGTCCTCAAATCAGTACGCGAAACGTTCTGCCGCGCAGACTCCTAGGAGCCTGCGCGGCAGAAGGCATCGTAGCGAAACGGGTGGGAAAAGAGCCCAATTTGGCCCTGCTTTTGAGGACTGTGGCCGTCGCCACAGCCGGAAAAACAGGGGCGAAGTGGGACTTTTCTCCATCCGTTGCAGCCGATGCGCTTCTGCCGCGCAGGCTCCTAGGCCGGCAGCCATGGCCGTCTGGCGCAAGACTTGCTAGCATGGGTACGGGCCGCGACGGCAACGCGCGCGCCAGCGAATTCATTGTTTTTATCCCCTGTTGAAAGACACCAGCATGGCCATTCATGTTGCCCTGAGCCACATTACCCATTATCGGTACGACCGCCTGGTCAAACTCGGTCCGCAGGTGGTGCGGCTGCGCCCTGCGCCACACAGCCGCACCAAGGTGTTGTCTTATTCCCAACGCATCGAGCCGGCCGGCCACTTCATCAACTGGCAGCAAGACCCGTTTGCCAACTACCAGGCCCGCCTGGTGTTTCCCGAGCCCACCACCGAGTTCAAGGTCACCATCGACCTGGTGGTGGAAATGGCGGTGCACAACCCGTTTGACTTCTTTCTGGAGCCCAAGGCCGAGAAGTTTCCGTTTGCCTACGACGCCGCCCAGCTGCAAGAGCTCGCGCCGTACCTGGCCACGGCGCCGGTCACACCCCTGCTGAAGGCCTACCTGGCCAAGGTGGACCGCACCGAGCGCCGCACCATCGACTTTCTGGTGGACGTGAACCAGATGCTGCAGCGCGATATTTCGTACACCATCCGCATGGAGCCGGGCGTGCAAACGCCGGAAGAAACGCTCACGCTGGGCAGCGGTTCCTGCCGCGACACCGGCTGGCTGATGGTGCAAATCTTGCGCCACATGGGCCTGGCGGCGCGCTTTGTGTCGGGCTACCTCATTCAGCTCAAGTCGGACGTGAAGTCGGTCGACGGCCCCAACGGCCCCGAACAAGATTTCACCGACCTGCACGCCTGGTGCGAGGTGTTTTTGCCCGGCGCCGGCTGGATCGGCCTGGACCCCACCTCGGGCCTGCTGGCGGGTGAAGGTCACATTCCGCTGGCCTGCACGCCGCAGCCGTCCAGCGCGGCGCCGGTGGAAGGCGCCATGGACAAGTGCGAGGTGGAGTTCAGCCACCACATGGGCGTGACGCGGGTTTATGAGTCACCCCGCGTGACCAAGCCCTACTCCGAAGAACAATGGGCCGGCGTGCTGGCGCTGGGCGAGGCGGTGGACGCCGACCTGGACAAACACGATGTGCGCCTGACCATGGGCGGCGAGCCCACCTATGTGGCCACCGCCGACCGCGACGCCGCCGAATGGAACACCGACGCCCTCGGCCCCACCAAGCGCGGCTACGCCACCGAGCTGCTGGGCCGGCTGCGCGAGCGCTACGGCGCGGGCGGTTTTGTGCACATGGGCCAGGGCAAGTGGTACCCCGGCGAGCAGCTGCCGCGCTGGGCCCTTTCGCTGTTCTGGCGCGCCGACGGCGAACCCTGCTGGAACAACCCGGCGCTGCTGGCCGACGAACGCGACCAGGCCCGCTTTGACGCCGAAGACGCGCGCCGCTTCACCCAGGCGCTGGCGCGCAAGCTCGGCCTGTCCACCCAATACATCACGCCGGGCTATGAAGACACCTGGTATTACCTGTGGCGCGAGCGCCGCCTGCCGGTCAACGTGGACCCGTTTGACGCCAAGCTGGACGACGAGCTGGAGCGCGCCCGCCTGCGCCGCGTCTTCACCCAGGGGCTGGACGCCACGGTGGGCTTTGTGCTGCCGCTGCAGGCCGATGGCGACGGCCCGCTGTCCAACACCGGCAAGAGCGGCTACCACCGCGTGTCGGGCACCCGCTGGTCCACCGGGCCGTGGTTCTTCCGCGACGAGCGCATGTACCTGGTGCCCGGCGACTCCCCCATGGGCTACCGCCTGCCGCTGGACTCGCTGCCCTGGGTGTCGGCGGGCGACTACCCGTACCACATTGAACAAGACCCGCACACCGCCCGCGACCCGCTGCCCACCGGCGCCACCGTGAAGCACCAGGTGTCGCCCCACCAGGTGGGCGGTGGTTTTGCCGAAGGGGGCACCGTGGCCATGCAGGGCATGGACTACAACGCCACCGGCCCCGCCGTGGACGGCCTGCGCCCCGGCCAGCCCGGCCCCGGCGCGGCACCGGCGCAACCGCTCTCGGCCAAGTTTCCGCAGCGCAACGAGTCGGCCGCCTGGCTCACCCGCACCGCCTTGTGTGTGGAAACGCGCGACCCGCACCGCGCGAATGGCCCCAAAGCCGAAAAAGTAGGCGGTGGCAAAAACCAGCACATCTATGTGTTCATGCCGCCCATGCAGCGGCTGGAAGACTACCTGGACCTGCTCGCCGCCGTGGAAGCCACCGCCGAAAAGCTGGGCATGGCGATCGTGCTGGAAGGCTACCCGCCACCGCGCGACCCGCGCCTGAAAACGCTGCAGGTCACGCCCGACCCGGGCGTGATCGAGGTCAACATCCACCCCGCCCACAACTGGGGCGAGCTGGTGGACCACACCGAATTTTTGTACGGTGCGGCCCACGAAACCCGGCTGTGCGCCGAAAAGTTCATGACCGATGGGCGCCACACCGGCACCGGTGGCGGCAACCACTTTGTGATGGGCGGCGCCACCCCGGCCGACTCCCCGTTTTTGCGCCGCCCCGAGCTGCTGGGCAGCCTGGTGGCCTACTGGCACAACCACCCTTCGCTGTCGTACTTGTTCAGCGGCATGTTCATTGGCCCCACCAGCCAGGCGCCGCGGGTGGACGAGGCGCGCAACGACCAGCTCTACGAACTGGAAATTGCGCTGGCGCAGATCGAGAAAAACCGCCAGACCTACGGGCAGGACATGCCCCCGTGGCTGGTGGACCGCACGCTGCGCAACATCCTGATCGATGTGACCGGCAACACCCACCGCAGCGAATTTTGCATTGACAAGCTGTATTCGCCCGACGCGCCCACCGGCCGCCTGGGCCTGCTGGAACTGCGTGCGTTCGAGATGCCGCCGCACGCCCGCATGAGCATTGCGCAGCAGCTGCTGTTGCGTGCGCTGGTGTCGCGTTTCTGGCAACAGCCGTGGCACGGCAAGCTCACCCGCTGGGGCACCGAGCTGCACGACCGCTACCTGCTGCCCACCTATGTGCGCATGGACTTCCAGGACGTGCTGACCGACCTGGCCGACTTTGGCTACAAGTTCGACCCGGCCTGGTTTGAGCCGCACTTTGAATTCCGCTTCCCGCTGGTGGGCGAGGTGGCCGCGCGCGGCATCGAACTCACCCTGCGCAGCGCCCTGGAGCCCTGGCATGTGATGGGTGAAGAAGGCGCGCCGGGCGGCACCGTGCGCTATGTCGACTCGTCACTGGAGCGCATTGAGGTGCGGGTGAGCGGCTGGAACGACAGCCGCCATGTGATCACCTGCAACGGCCGGGCCCTGCCCCTGCACAGCACCGGCACCGTGGGCGACTACGTGGCGGGCGTGCGCTACAAGGCCTGGAGCCCGCCGTCGGCGCTGCACCCGTCCATACCTGCGCATGCTCCGCTCACGTTTGACATTGTGGACACCTGGATGCAACGCTCGCTGGGCGGCTGCCAGTACTTTGTGGCCCACCCCGGTGGCCGCAATTACGACACCTTCCCCATCAACGCCTACGAGGCCGAAAGCCGGCGCATGTCGCGCTTCTTCCAGATGGGCCACACGCCGGGCAAGATGGTGGTCACGCCCGCTGCATCGAGCCGCGAGTTCCCGTGCACGCTCGACCTGCGCACCTGATCAGCACGGATCGCCGAAGTTCGTGAAGGAAGCCCCCGGAGCTCCATCGGTGCACGGGCCGCCCGCTCCCCAGCGGGCATACTCGGAGCCCGTGACAAAAGAAGACCCCGACCCGCTGTTTGACGAGCCCAGCCCCCGCCAGCCCGGGGACTGGGCTTTGTCGCTCTCCATTCCCGCAGACGCCGGCCACCGCGACGAGCTGCGCCAGCACAGGCCAGGCAAGCCAGCCAGTGAAGATGCGCTGGACCCCCACTGGGCCAGTTTCTTTGAGCACATAGGCGCTGACGGTTTTGCCGACCTGAACCGCCGCGCCGACAACCTGCAGCGCCAGGTGCGCGACAACGGCGTGACCTACAACGTCTACGCCGACGCCGCCACCGGCCAGCAGCGCCCCTGGGCGCTCGACCTTTTCCCCACCATCGTCAGCCCGCAAGACTGGGCCCATATAGAAACCGGCGTATTGCAGCGCGCCCGCCTGCTCAACGCCATGATGGCCGACCTGTACGGCCCAGGCGAGCTGCTCAAGCGCGCCATGCTGCCCGCCGCGCTGGTGCAAGGCCACCCCGGCTATTTGCGCGCCATGCAAGGCGTGAAGCCGCCCGGCGGCACCTGGCTGCACATCGTCGCATTTGACCTGGCCCACGGCCCCGACGGCCGGTGGTGGGTGGTGGGCCAGCGCACCCAGGCACCGTCTGGCCTAGGCTACCTGCTTGAAAACCGCATCGCCATTTCGCGGCAGTTCCCCCAGGCGTTTGCCGACATGAAAGTGCAGCGCCTGGCGGCCAGCTACCGCGCGCTCATGGACGGCATCAAGGCCATGGCGCCCGAGGGCGACAACGCCCGCATCGCCCTGCTCACGCCCGGCCCCTACAACGAAACCTATTTTGAACACGCCTACCTGGCGCGTTACCTGGGCCTCACGCTGGTGGAAGGCAACGACCTCACCGTGCGCGACCAGCGCCTGTACCTCAAGACCCTGAAGGGCCTGGAGCCGGTGCACGCGCTCATCAAGCGGCTGGACGACGAGTGGCTGGACCCGCTGGAACTGCGCTCGGACTCCACCCTGGGCGTGCCCGGCCTGCTGCAGGTGCTGCGCGCGGGCAACCTGCTGCTGGCCAACGCACCGGGCTCGGCGCCGCTCGAATCCAGCGCCTTGCTGGGCTTCTTGCCCGCCATCAGCCGCCACCTGCTGGGCGAAGAACTGGCCCTGCCGTCGCTGGCCACCTGGTGGTGCGGCGAAGACGCTGCCCTGCGCGAGGTGCTGCCGCTGTTGAAAAACAGCGTGATCAAGCCCACCTACCCGCGCTCGGGCCTGGAAACCGCCATGGGCCAGAGCCTGAGCGCGCGCGAACTCGACGAATGGTCGGGCCGCATGGTGCGCCACCCCGAGGACTACACCGTGCAGGCCTGGCTGCCACTCAGCCAGACGCCCACCTGGGCCGACGAGCGCCCCCGTGGTTCGCCGGACCGTACCAAAAACGACGGCACCCCCTCAGCGGGCCAGGCAGCGCCGGGTGTGGGGTCCATTGCGCCGCGCTCGGCCATGCTGCGCGTGTTCGCCCTGGCCGACGGCCCGCAGAGCTGGCGGGTGCTACCCGGCGGCCTGGTGCGGCTGGCACCGCGCGGCCAACTCATTGCCGCCATGCAGCGCGGCGGCAGAAGCGCCGACTGCTGGGTGCTCACCGAAGGCGCGGTGGACCGCACCACGCTGCTGCAGTCAGCGCCCAGCACGCTGACCATTGCCACCCAGAAACGCCCGGTCACCAGCCGCGCGGCTGAAAACCTGTTCTGGCTCGGCCGCTACACCGAGCGCACGGAAAACAGCATCCGGCTGGCCCAGATCGTGCTGAAACACCTGGGTGGCGAAGAGCCCAACGCCCCCACGCTCATGGCCTGGCTGTCGGCCACCGCCCGCGAACACGCGCTGGTGCTGCCCGACGTGCCGGGCGCCGTCCAGTCGCCTCGTGTGTTTGCCCGCAGTCTCATGGCCGCTTTGGCGCCCCCGGCGGGCAGCCCGCAGGCCAGGCAGTCGTACAGCGTGGGCTTCAACCTGCGCGCCCTCAAGGCATCGGCTGCTCAGGTGCGCGAACGCCTGTCGCAAGAACACTGGAACCTCATTGAGCGCACCGAAGCCGCCTTCGCGCACGACTGCACCGCGATGGCGGCTGATGCCGAATACGCCACCACCGAGGCGCTGGCCGCGTTGCAAAATGCCAGCGAGTTGCTGGCAGCCATCACTGGCGCACAGACCGACCGAATGGTCCGCGACGACGGCTGGCGCCTGCTCTCGGTCGGCCGGCACATCGAACGGCTCATCACCCTGTCACGCGCCCTCAGGCTTGGGCTGGAACACGGCTGCCTGCACGACCCGGACGGCTTCGAGGCCGTGGTGGCCCTGTTCGACAGCACCATCACCTTCCACGCCCAGTACCAGCAGCGGCGCGACATGGTGGCGCTGATCGACCTGCTGGTGATGGACCGCGACAACCCGCGCTCGCTCGCCTGGGTGGTGCAAACACTGCGTGCGCGCCTGGCCAAACTGGCGCTCAGCGCCATGCCGCAAGACGCGCAACTCGCCATGGATCTGCCCGATCCCGAGACCTGGGTGCTCACCGACCTGAGCCACAGTCAGCAATCACCCGAAAGCCAGCGGACCTGGGGCGAACTGGTCACCCTGCTCGACGCCTGCGAACTGGCCGCCGGCAACCTGTCCAACGAAATTTCGCGCCTGCATTTCAGCCACGCCGACCGGCAAAACCAGAGCCTATGAACATGCTCCCCCCCGTTGCTTGCTCGCTGCGCGTAGCCGCATACCCCCTCAAGGGGGCAACACCAGCGGCCCGGCAAAGCCGGTTCCGCGGTGTTCCCGGCTGGACGCTCTTGGCATGCCAGCAACCCACGCATCGGCTGAATGGCGATCTGACATGCTCTTGAGGATTCTTCACCGCACCACCTACCGCTACCAGGGCAGCATCGACATGTCGCAGCACATGGTGCACCTGTCGCCGGTGGACACGGCGGGGCAGCGGGTGCTGTCGCACACCTTGCGCGTGCACCCCGAGCCCGCCAGCCGCAGCCAGACAACCGACGTGTTTGGCAACCTGCGCACCTTTTTTTCATTGCAAGCGCCGCACGACTCGCTTACCGTAGAAGCCGACAGCGAAGTGGAAACTTGTGCCCCGGCCGAACTGCCCCACAGCACTGCATGGCAAAAACGCACCTGGGAATCGGTGCGCGAGCACTTCCGCTACCGGGCCCGGGCCCCGTTTGACCCCGCCAGCGAATTCCTGTTTGCCTCCCCCTGCGTGCCGCGCGACGACGCCTTTTCCGACTTCGCCCGCGCCGCCTTCAAACCCGGCCTGCCCATGCTCGAAGCGGCGCGCGCGCTCATGGAACGCATCCACAACGAGCTGAAATACGAGACGGCCAGCACCGAGGTCAACACCCCCGCCCTGCAGGCGCTGGCACAAGGCAAGGGCGTGTGCCAGGACTTCGCCCACATCATGCTCGGCTGCCTGCGCAGCCTGGGCCTACCTGCACGGTATGTGAGCGGCTACATGCTCACCCGGCCGCCACCCGGCACGCCCCGCCTCATTGGCGCAGACGCCTCGCACGCCTGGGTGTCGGTGTACGTACCCTACCCGCCTGACATGCTGGGCCGTGATGCGAGCCGCGCAGCGCAAGACCCAGAAGACGCTGAAGCTGAGAACGCTGAGGAACCACAAGCCGGTGCAGAGAGCCCACCCGCCACGGCAGCCGGCGCCTGGTTCGACTTCGACCCCACCAACAACCGCTGCGGCTGGGGCAGCCCAGGCGAAGACTACGTCACCCTCGCCACCGGGCGCGACTTTTCCGACGTCTCGCCCATGCGCGGCGTCATTCAGGGTGGCGCACGCCACACCCTCAGCGTGGCCGTCACCGTGGCGCCACCCGATGAGATCGACGGGTTGGCTTGAGGCCCAACCCCGCCACTAGAATGGTTTGCACCCCTGCCGCCGCACGCGCCGCAGGCCCCGCCACCCCCACTTCTGGAGCCTTCCCATGAGCGTTTACGACAAGCTGAAGCAACTCGGCATCGAACTGCCCCCCGTGGCCATCCCCGCCGCCGCCTACGTGCCCTTCGTGCAGACCGACAACCTCGTGTTCCTGAGCGGCCACATCGCCAAGAAAGACGGCAAACCCTGGGTCGGCCAGCTCGGCCTGACCACCACCACCGAAGAAGGCAAGCTCGCCGCCCGCGCCATCGCCATCGACCTCCTGGGCACCCTGGCTGCCGCCTGCCTGGCCGCCGGCAAGACGCTCGACGACGTGACCCGCATCGTCAAGGTCATGAGCCTGGTCAACAGCACCGGCACCTTCACCGAACAACACCTCGTCACCAACGGCTGCAGCGAACTGCTGGGCGAAGTGTTCGGCCCAAAGGTCGGCGCCCATGCCCGCAGCGCCTTCGGTGTGGCGCAGATCCCGCTGGGTGCCTGCGTGGAAATCGAACTGATCGCTGAGCTGGGCTAAACCTCCACCCCTCTTCAGGAAGGAGTGAGGACATGGCCATGCAACCCATCCCGCTCGACAAGGCCAGCCGCCTGCTCAACCACGGCCCCACTGTGCTGGTGGGTAGCGCGCACGCCGGGCGCGTCAACGTCATGGCTGCGGCCTGGGCCATGCCGCTGGACTTCACGCCGCCCAAGCTGGCGGTCGTCATCGACAAAGCCACCCTCACCCGCGAACTCGTGGACGCCAGCGGGGTGCTCAGCGTCTGCGTGCCCTGCGTCGCCCAGGTCGACCTGACCCGCGCGGTGGGCGGCGAGAGTGGCAAAGACCACCCCGACAAACTGCAACGCTGCGGCGTGGTCTTCGAACTCGGGCCTCTCACGGCCTGCCCGCTGGTGCAAGGTGCCATCGCCTGGATGGAATGCCGCGTGTTGCCCGCCACCGCGCATGTAGCGGGACCACACGACCTGATCTTGGCCGAAGTGGTCAGCGCCTGGGCCGATGAACGGGTGTTCAGCCGCGGGCGCTGGCACTTCGAGAATGCATCCAGTGAACTGCGCAGCCTACACCATGTGGCAGGTGGATTCTTCTACAGGATTGATGGAAAAGCGGTCTGACACAGTTAATCAAAAAGCATCTACGCCATTAAAGGACGAAGTCAAACCAATACCTCGCTTAAAAATGAAATTCTTCAAAGATCAATCTTTTGCCCTCTTTTTTCTCTATGACGAACTGCAATTTTGCACAAATGATATCCCAGACATGATAGTAGACAAAAGCGGAAACTCATTGGTGATAGCAGCACGAGGCGGCGAACAAACAGATGGGATTCATATACTTGACAACGGCAAACACTTAGTCAAAGGCAACAACCCAGAAAATGGATGGCTGGACATTTATTTGGCCACAAATCATTTAACAAACGAGGAGAAGAATAATATATTTCAAAACAAACAAGACCTAGATTCCATAAATCATGTGATTTCACTTGGAAGTTCAAAGTTCGTCAAACATTTGGTCATTCTAGCTTACTCAGATGGCACAGAATGCGAGAATACACCAGACCGCTGCATAATTAAATCAAAAGTTGGCGGCCCTGAAATTGTCGCGGAGTTCATGCTATCGAAATTCGTCAACAATTTCCGAAGACTAACAAATGAACAAATAGAAAGAGGAGAAATCCCGACGCAAATTGAATACAACAACGACACTACAAGTTCACGCAGGTACACATTCGACTTTAGTCTAGCAGAATCACTTGCAGAATTAGACCCAACCGATGACAGCAATGTGGAAGTGGAAATGGATGGAAGCATTTGGGGAGAAGCATTTTCACGATATCAATTCAACATCAACAACGATGCCGTCAACAAGCTCGCAAAGGAGTTGACAATTCCAGATAGAGTCTTCGCAGTGTTGACACAAGAACAAAAAGAGACACTCAAAAATCAAATTCCAAAAATATTAATAGAGAGAATGGATTTCATTGGTCGTGAAATTTTCGGGCAAAAATTCCCTAGCTACGAAAGCCACATTAGACACCTTGATTCAATTGCCAGGTCCAGAAGCTGGGACCAATCAATGAGCGACCTGCTTGGCGCGGAAGGAAGATACCTTGGCAACGGAATTTCCTATAACAGCGATGGAACCCTTGAAGACTAATAATAGGCAAACCAGCAAGGGGGTCCGGCACGGCACGTAAACAGCGGGGTCAAGTCTTGCCTTTTGCCCAAAAAACCCAGCCAGGATCGACTTGACGTAACGTACTGAAAACGTACGCCTCAGGATCGCGGGCGAAAGCCATGCCCTCCACCCTCACCGCCAGCGAAGCCCGCGCCAACCTCTACCGCCTGATGGACCAGGCGGCAGAGTCGCACCAGCCTGTGACCATCATTGGCAAACGCAACGACGCGGTGCTGGTTTAGGCTGAGGACTGGCAGGCGATCCAGGAAACGCTGACTCTGCTCTCAGTGCCGGGAATGCGCAAGTCGATCAAGGAAGGCATGGCCGAGCCGGTGGACGGTTGCACCACGGAGCTGGACGGTGAGCTGGGCCGTCGTCTTCGCAAAGCACGACCTGAAAGTGGCTCGGGCACGAGGGTCAGGTCTTGCCTTTTGCCCACGCGCGGGCATGAGAGGGTCGTGGGCATGAGGGTCAGATACCGTCTTGCCTTTTGCCACCAAAATTTCCAGCTTGACCAAACGTACCTAAAAACGTACGCTCCTCAACATCAGGAGCTCACCATGACCACCACCCTTACCGCCAGCGAAGCCCGCGCCAACCTCTACCGCCTGATGGATCAGGCAGCCGAGTCGCACCATCCGGTGACCATTGTGGGCAAGCGCAACAATGCCGTGCTGGTGTCTGCCGAAGACTGGCGAGCGATCCAGGAAACGTTGTATTTGCTTTCTGTGCCGGGCATGCGTGAGTCGATCAAGGAAGGCATGGCCGAGCCGTTAGACGGCTGCGCCACGGAGCTGGACTGGTGAACTGGGAGCTTGTCTTCACCAAACACGCGCAAAAGGACGCCCAGAAGCTAGCCGCCAGTGGCTTGAAAGCCAAAGCGCAGGAACTGCTGGCTGTGATGACAGAGAACCCTTTTCAGAACCCGCCGCCTTACGAGAAGCTGGTGGGTGATTTGGCAGGGGCGTATTCACGGCGCATCAACATCCAGCACCGGCTTGTGTACCAGGTGCTCGAAAAAGAGCGCTTGGTGAAGGTGTTGCGCATGTGGTCGCACTACGCGTAACCGCAGCAAACGGGCAACGCACCCACGCAAAAAAGGCTCCCGAGGGAGCCTTTTTTGTTTCGGTGGAGCCAACGGCCCAAAGACCGTTTGCGTCAGACCGGAATCAGACAGCCTTAGCGGCTTTTTTCACCATGTCGGTGGTCTGCTTGGTGGCCACGGCAAAGTTGGCCTGGGCGGCTGCCGTGGCTTTCTTGATGCTGGCCTGGGCCGACTCAACAGCTTTCTGGCTGTTGCTCAGGGCGCTCTGGAAAGCGGCCACAGCGGTTTCGGAACCGGCTGGTGCACTCTTGACGAGCTGGTCCACCGAGGCGCCGAAGGCTTTTTGTGCGTCGGCCATGTTGGCTTCGATCTGCTTGGTGATGTCGGCGCTGCCTTCGGTGGCAATGCTCTGCACGTGCTGGAAGTAAGCGGTCGACTTTTCAGCCAGGGGCTGGAAGAAACCGGTTTGCAGGGTCATGAATTCCTGGGGCGTCTTGGCCGACATGGCGGCTTTGGCGTGGCTGAAAGACTCGCTCACGGCGGCTTTGGAAGCGGCCATGTTGAGTTCCACCAGCTTTTCTGCACCGGTGAAGGCCTTTTTGAAGGCGGCTTCGAAGGCGTCCATGTTGGCTTTGTTGGCGGCGATGATCTGGTCGGCGGGGTTGTTCATGTTCATTTCGGTTTCCTTAAAGTGGAGGTGACAGGGGAGCCGCCGGTAGAACATGCATCGGGTCGCCGATTTATGTTGCAGTGCAGCATGGGTTGAATTCTACGGGTATTCCCGCAGATGGCAAGTGTTTTTGCTGCACTGCAACAAAATTAGAGGCATTCCCCCAACACCTGCGCAGAGCCCCGGTTCTAGACGGTTTCGCCCGGCGCCGGGAAACCATTGCGTCCGGGAAACTCGGGCGCCAGGACGCGAGCGTTGGGCATCTTGAGCCACAGACGCACCATTTTTCGGTGCAGCGCGGGGTCGGCATCGTCCTGAAAATCGTTGCGCGAATGCAGCACGGCGTAGTTGTTGGCAAACTGCAGGTCGCCAGGCTCCAGCATCATGTCCAGGCGGATGCTGGCTTGGTGCATGACAGCATCGAACAGGTCCAGCGCCTCGACCTCCACCCGCGAGAGCGGCTGCTGACGGATCTCGTGACCGAGCTCAATGTATTGGCGCAGGTAACGGCAACTGAGCTTGCCCTGGTGGTGGCTGAAGATGGGCGACAGGCTGGGCTGCGGCTCGCACAAGTGGGCAAAGTACAGAGGCCGGTAATACAGGCCCAGGTACTCGGGGTGCTTTTCCAATATTTCGTTGTAGATGGCGGCCACACTCACCAAGCTGCTCAGCCCGCCCGCTCTGGCTTTGCGCACGCACAGCAGGCCCACCACATCGGACGGGTCGGAGTGGTAGGGCAAATACAGGTTGGTCTCGTAGACGCGGGTGTTTTTGTCGCTGGCATCGCCCACGTTCATCACCGTGCCCAGCAGGTCGCCCCGGGGGTTCTGCCGCACAGGCACACCGAGGTGCAAGCCCAGGCCGTAGTAAACGGTGTTGATGTCGTCGTCGGTGTAACGCTCCACCGGCAGGCCCCGCAGCACCAGGAAGCCGCGCCCATTTTCCAGTTCGTCGGCGCAACGCTGAAGATCGGGTAACAAGGCCTGGAGAGGGAAGTCTTCTTTGCTGAAATGGGGGAAGCTCAGCCCTTGTGCTTTGACGTGCGCAAGCGCTGCGTCAAGCTCCGCAACCGAGGCGCGGCTGAGTTGGTGCAGCCACGCGAAGTCACCGGCGAGATCAGCACCGCGCCAGGCCGCCGGGCCCGTGATGGGTTGTTTCAGAATCAGGCTCACAGAAGGGCTCCTTGACATCGTTCAAAAGTGCTGCGTTGACGAACCGGCCATAGACCATACCCCGTCAAAACCAGGTGGTCACAGCGTCCACCACGCGGTAGGCGTCGTCCACCACCGGCAACCAGCGCCATTTGTCGAACGTGGTGCAAGGGTGCGAGATACCGTTGGCGACCGTCTCGCCCAAGCCGGGCCATTCGGCCTCGGGCGCTGCCGGGTCGTAGCGCAGGTAGGCGTGCTGGTCATTCAGGGCGTCTATGCGCCAGTGGCTTGGCACCGGTTGTGGTGCCCCACCGTTGCCGTGTGAGCGCCACACGGGCTGTGGCAGGTCCAGGTCGTAAGACACATCGCGCTTGCCCATGCTCAGCAGCGCCAGGCCTGGCTCGGGACAGCTCTGCACGCAGGCCAGCACTTCCAGCGCGGGTTTGAGCGTTTCGCGCAGGTTCAGGCGTTCGCCCACACAGCACAGGTAGCGCGTGTAGCGCTGGTGGTCGTGCGTGAGGTAGCAGCCCGAGCGCAGCACGCCCCGCACCGGGCGGCCCAGTTCGGGTGCAAGCCGCTCGGCCACCAAGTCAAAAATGGCCGAGCCGCCGGCCGTAAAGATGATCTCGTCGTCTTGTGCAAACCAGCCGCACGCGATGGCTTCTCGCGCGACCGCGTCCAC
This sequence comes from Hydrogenophaga sp. LT287, assembly GCF_055702805.1. Taxonomy (NCBI): domain Bacteria; kingdom Pseudomonadati; phylum Pseudomonadota; class Betaproteobacteria; order Burkholderiales; family Comamonadaceae; genus Hydrogenophaga; species Hydrogenophaga sp. LT287. Next base: position 13,630 of record NZ_JBVPZC010000026.1, read on the forward strand.
ACGGTCCATGAGGTGCTGCACGGTGGCGCGGTCTTTGGCGTGGTCACACGTGGCGGTGGTGCCTTCGTAACACTCGATACCCGCCAACCGCAGCGCCGGGCTGGCGGCGATGCGTTGCGCGACCTGCCGCGCTTGCCCTGCTGTGCGGCAGCCGGTGCGCTGGCCGATCATGCCCAGTTCCAGCAGCACCTCAAACTGGCCCTTGAAACCACGGGCCGCGGCCCAGGCTTCGATCTGATCCACCTGCCCGAGCGAATCAACCAGAAACAGCGAGCGCAGCGCGGGCCGCTGTGCGTGCAGCAGCGCCAGCGCGTCCAGCTCGGCGCGCTGAATCACCTGGTTGGCGATCAGCAGCACCGGCACGCCGTGGCGCGCACCCACCACCGCCTGGAACACGGTGGCAAAGCTGATACCCCAGGCGCCGGCGTCCAGCTGCATCTGCCACAGCTCGGGCGACATGCTGGTTTTGCCGTGTGGCGCCAGATGCAGGCCACGCTGGGCGCAAAAATCGCGCATCCAGTGCAGGTTGTGCTGCAGGGCGCTTTGTTTGATGACGGCCAGCGGCAAGGCGAGGTCGCCGCGCAGCAGTTGCCAGCCTTGTTCGGCCATTTGCTCCCGCGACAGCTCGGCGTGGCCTGTAGGGAAGCCCTTGAGGTGGGGGCCGAAGCGGGGCGCGGTGGGCATCGTGGGGCTTCAGTTGCGCTTTTTGCGCGCCTGCGCACGCCGCACCTGCCGGCTTTGCCCGGCCAGCTGCTGATGCGCCTGCTGGGCCGCACGGCGGGCTCGCAGGCGTTTGCCCAAGGCGCGGGCCACGATGAAGGCCAGCACAGCGCTGGCCACGATGACGAACAAGGCAGTGGTGTCCATACCGGTCACTCCACCCGCGTGATGCGGTTGGGCTTGAAGCCCAGGTCGGCCGCCTTGCCTTTGCGGCCACGCACAGCTCGGGCGTTGTTGAGGCTGCGAATCTCCAGCGTTTCGTCGCGCTCTTTGCCGCCACGGCCGATGCCTTCAATCTTCACGCTGCGGGTGTAAGCCGCCGCACCCGCCAGGGTGTCTTTGGCGTCCAGGTCGATCAGCATCAAACCGCGCCCGCCTTTTTCCATGGCCTTGAGTTCGGCGATTTCAAAGGTCAGGATGCGCCCGCCGGTGGAGGCGCAGGCCACATGCGTGGCCGCATTCAGCGGCTGGCCGCCCGAGGTGTTGGCTGCGTGCGACGGTGCGCAGATGGTTTCGCCCTCGCCCACGCTGATGAAGGCCTTGCCGGCTTTCTGGCGCGACACCAGGTTGTCCACCGTGGCCAAAAACCCGTAGCCACCGGTGCTGGCGAGCAGCAGCGTGGCGTTGGCCGGGCCGGCAAAGTAGTGCATGGGCTGCGTGCCGCTTTCCAGCTCGATGAGGGTGGTGATGGGCTGGCCGTCGCCACGCGCACCGGGCAGGCTGGCCACCGGCACGCTGTACACACGGCCATTGCTGCCAAACACGATCAGCGTGTCTACCGTGCGGCACTCAAACGTGCCGTACAGGCCGTCACCGGCCTTAAAGGCGAAACTGCCCGCCTCGTGGCCGTGGCCGGTGCGGGCGCGCACCCAGCCTTTGCTGGAAATGACGACCGTGACCGGCTCGTCCACCACCTTGATTTCGGCCACGGCCTTTTTCTCGGCCTGAATCAGTGTGCGGCGCTCGTCGGCAAAGGTCTTGGCGTCGGCCTCGATCTCTTTCACCATCAGGCGCTTCAAGCTGCCGGGGTTGCCCAGAATGTCTTCCAGCTTGCCCTGCTCTTCGCGCAGCGAGCTCAGTTCTTGCTCAATCTTGATGGCTTCGAGCCGCGCGAGCTGGCGAAGGCGAATTTCCAGAATGTCTTCGGCCTGGCGGTCGCTGAGCTTGAAGCGCTCGATCAGCGCAGCCTTGGGCTCGTCGCTCTGGCGGATGATGGCAATCACCTCGTCAATATTGAGCAACACCAGCTGCCGGCCTTCCAGAATATGGATGCGGTCGAGCACCTTGTTCAGCCGGTGCTGCGAGCGCCGCACGATGGTGGTCTGGCGGAACTCGATCCATTCGCTCAGCATGAGCCGCAGGCTCTTTTGCGTGGGCCGCCCGTCCAGGCCGATCATGGTCAGGTTGATGGGCGACGAGCTTTCCAGGCTGGTGTGGGCCAGCAGCGCGGTGATGAGCTCCTGCTGCTCGATGCGGCTGCTCTTGGGCTCAAACACCAGTCGCACCGGGGCGTCCTTGCTCGACTCGTCGCGCACCACGTCCAGCACCATCAGCATGCTGGCTTTGAGCTGCGTCTGGTCCTGGCTAAGCGCCTTCTTGCCAGCTTTCACCTTGGGGTTGGTGATTTCTTCAATTTCTTCCAGCACCCGCTGGCTGCTCACGCCGGGTGGCAGCTCGTTCACCACCAGCTGCCACTGGCCGCGCGCCAGGTCTTCAATTTTCCAGCGCGCGCGCACTTTGAGGCTGCCGCGGCCGGTGCGGTAGGCGTCGGCAATGTCACCGGCCGGGCTGATGATCTGGCCGCCGCCGGGGTAGTCCGGGCCGGGCAGGATCGTCAGCAGGTCTTCTTCACTGAGTTTGGGGTTCTTGATCAGCGCCACGCAGGCGTCGGCCACTTCGCGCAGGTTGTGGCTGGGGATTTCGGTGGCCAGTCCCACGGCGATGCCGCTGGCGCCGTTGAGCAGGTTGAACGGCAAGCGAGCGGGCAACTGCCTGGGCTCTTCGAACGATCCGTCGTAGGTGGGGATGAAGTCCACCGTGCCTTCGTCAATCTCGTCGATCAACAAGCTGGTGATCCTGGCCAGCCGGGCTTCGGTGTAGCGCATGGCGGCAGCGCCGTCGCCGTCGCGGCTGCCAAAGTTGCCCTGGCCATCGATCAGCGGGTAACGCTGGCTGAAGTCTTGCGCCATGCGCACCAGCGCGTCGTAGGCGGCGCTGTCGCCGTGCGGGTGGTACTTACCCAGCACATCACCCACCACGCGCGCACTCTTGACCGGCTTGGCGGCGGTGTTGTTGTTCGGCCCGGAAAAGCCCAGTCCCATGCGGTCCATGGCAAACAGAATGCGCCGCTGCACCGGCTTCTGGCCGTCGCACACATCGGGCAGCGCACGGCCCTTGACGACGGAGAGCGCGTATTCCAGGTAAGCCCGCTGGGCGTAGCTGGCCAGGTTGTCTTCGCCGGGCAATTCAACCGGTGCGAGATCGAGTTCAGGGGTGTCGTTCATGGGGTTTCAGGCATTCGTACAAACAGGCGCGTGCAGAGGGCTGGATCAGAAACACCGCCGGGCTGGCTCCGCCAGACGGCTGGTGTTGCCCCCTCGGGGGGTGACGCCGCAGGCGGCGCGGGGGGAAATCAAATATCCACTTCCACCGAGTCGCCGTGCAGCTCCATCAGCTCGCGGCGCGAAGCGGCTTCGCCCTTGCCCATGAGCTTGGTGATGAGCGCCTCGGTGCCGGCAAAGTCCATGCTACCCAGGTTCACCTGCATCAGGCGGCGCGTGTCGGGGTTGAGCGTCGTGTCCCACAGTTGCTCGGCGTTCATTTCACCCAGGCCTTTGAAGCGGCTGATCTGGCATTTTTCGCGCGGCACGCCGTCCTTGGCGCATTTGTCCAGAATGGCGGTGAGCTCGCCCTCGTCCAGCGCGTACTGCTTGATGGCGGGTTTTTTGCCGCGCGCGGGCACGTCCACCCGGAACAGCGGCGGACGCGCCACATACAGGTGACCGTTTTCAATCAACTTGGGGAAATGGCGGAAAAACAGCGTGAGCAGCAGCACCTGAATGTGCGAACCGTCCACGTCGGCGTCGCTCAAAATGCAGACCTTGCCGTAGCGCAGACCGCTCATGTCGGGCGTGTCCAGCGGGCCATGCGGGTCAATGCCGATGGCCACCGAAATGTCGTGGATTTCGTTGTTGGCGAACAGGCGATCGCGCTCCACTTCCCAGGTGTTCAGCACCTTGCCGCGCAGCGGCAAAATCGCCTGGCTCTCCTTGTCGCGGCCCATCTTGGCACTGCCGCCGGCCGAATCGCCCTCGACCAGAAACACCTCGTTGTGCGCCAGGTCTTTGCTTTCGCAGTCGGTCAGCTTGCCGGGCAACACCGCCACACCCGAGCCCTTGCGCTTTTCCACTTTCTGGCCGGCCTTCTGGCGAAACTGCGCGGCCTTGATGGCGAGTTCGGCCAGCTTCTTGCCGTAGTCCACATGCTGGTTCAGCCAGAGTTCGAGCGCGGGGCGCACAAAGCTGCCCACCAGGCGCACCGCATCGCGCGAGTTCAGCCGCTCTTTGATCTGGCCCTGGAACTGCGGGTCGAGCACCTTGGCGCTCAGCACATAGCTGGCGCGCGCAAACACGTCCTCGGGCAGCAGCTTCACGCCCTTGGGCAGCAGCGCGTGCAGTTCAATGAAACCCTTCACCGCCTGAAACAGGCCGTCGCGCAGGCCGCTTTCGTGCGTGCCGCCCGCGCTGGTGGGGATCAGGTTCACATAACTCTCGCGCACCGGCTGGCCGTCTTCGGTGAAGGCCACGCACCAGCTGGCGCCCTCGCCTTCGGCAAAGCTGTCGTGGGCGCTGTCGGCAAAGCCTTCGCCTTCAAACAGCGGAATCACTGGCTCGCCGTGCAGCGTTTGCTGCAAATAGTCGCGCAGGCCGCCCTTGTAGAGCCACACCTGCGTGTCTTTGGTTTTTTCGTTGACCAGCGTCACCGTCACGCCCGGCATCAGCACCGCCTTGCTGCGCAGCAGGTGGGTCAGCTCGTTCATGGGCAGCGCGGCCGACTCGAAATACTTCGCGTCGGGCCAGGCGCGCACCGTGGTGCCCTGCTTGCGGTCGCTCTCGCCTTTGGGCGCGATCACCAGCTGTTCGATCACGTCACCGGCCGAGAACGCCAGCTTGGCCACCTTGCCCTCGCGGTAGCTGGTCACTTCCAGCCGGGTTGAGAGCGCGTTGGTCACGCTCACGCCCACACCGTGCAGGCCGCCCGAGAAGCTGTAAGCGCCGCCGCTGCCCTTGTCAAACTTGCCCCCGGCGTGCAGCCGGGTGAACACCAGTTCGACCACCGGCGCGTTTTCTTCCGGGTGCAGGCCAAACGGAATGCCACGGCCATCGTCTTCCACGCTCACCGAGTGGTCGGCGTGCAGCGTGACCTTGATCTTTTTGCCATGGCCAGCCAGCGCTTCGTCGGCCGCGTTGTCCAGCACTTCCTGGATGATGTGCAGCGGGTTGTCGGTACGGGTGTACATGCCCGGCCGTTGCTTGACCGGCTCCAGTCCCTTGAGGACGCGGATCGAACCTTCGGAATAAGCGTCGCTGGCGGCGACGGACTTGGGGGCGGCGGGTTTCTCTGTCATGCGCGGCATTGTAGTGCGCGCCCCGCCTTTTCACTGTATGCAACAACAGCTTGCCGGACTGGCGGCTTGCCTGCGTGTGACCGGTTTCGCACAGGTGGCAGCGGGCATGGGGCAAATTCGCTACATTCCCCGGATGTCCATTGCCTCACCCACCCCGTCCGGCGCGCCCCCAACCCAGGGCCCCGCTGGTCTGTCTACCCTGCAGGTGCTCGCCTGCGGTGCTTTCATCGTCACACTGTCCATGGGCATCCGCCACGGTTTCGGCCTGTGGCTGCAACCCGTCACCCAGTCTCAGGGCTGGACGCGCGAAACCTTTGCCTTTGCGCTGGCGGTGCAAAACCTGTCGTGGGGCGTGTTCGGCATTTTTGCCGGCATGGCGGCCGACCGCTTCGGCGCCTTCAAGGTGCTGGTGGTGGGTGCCGCGCTGTACGCGCTGGGCCTGGTGGGCATGGCCATGTCCACCACCTCGGTGGGCTTTGCGCTCACGGCCGGCATCTTGATTGGCGCGGCGCAGGCCGGCACCACCTATGCGGTGATTTACGGCGTGATCGGGCGGCAGATACCGGCCGAAAAGCGCTCATGGGCCATGGGCGTGGCGGCGGCGGCAGGCTCGTTCGGGCAGTTCCTCATGGTGCCGGTGGAAGGCTGGCTCATCAGCAGCTTTGGCTGGCAAGAAGCGCTCATGGTGCTGGGTGCGGCGGTGCTGCTGATCATGCCGCTGGCCTGGGGCCTGCGTGAGCCGGGTTTTGCGGGCGGCACCATGCCCAAGCGCGAACAATCTATTGTGCAGGCGCTGCGCGAAGCGTTCAAATACCGCAGCTTCCAGCTGCTCATGGCGGGCTATTTCGTCTGTGGCTTCCAGGTGGTGTTCATTGGCGTGCACATGCCCAGCTACCTGAAGGACAACGGGCTGTCGCCCCAGGTGGCGAGCTACGCGTTGGCGCTCATTGGGCTGTTCAACGTGATCGGCACGTACGCCGCTGGCGCGCTGGGCCAGCGCATGCCCAAGCGCTACATCCTGGCGTTCATTTACCTGGCGCGGGCGGTGGCCATCAGCATCTTCCTGATCGTGCCGCTGTCGCCCGCCAGCGTGTACGTGTTCTCAGCCGTCATGGGCGTGCTGTGGCTGTCCACCGTGCCGCCCACCAACGCGGTGGTGGCGCAAATTTTTGGTGTGGCCCACCTGTCCATGCTGGGCGGCTTTGTGTTTTTCAGCCACCAGATTGGCAGCTTCATGGGTGTGTGGCTGGGCGGCGTGTTGTACGACCGCACCGGCAGCTACGACATTGTTTGGTACATCTCGATTGCGCTGGGCGTGTTTGCCGCCCTGATCAACCTGCCGGTGCGGGAGTCCCCCATCGTGCGCGGGCCCCAGCGCGTGGGAGCGGCGGCGTGAAAACCACCGGCTGGAACGGTCTCTGGGCCAAGGTTGCCCTCTGGGCGGGCATCGGTGCAGCGCTGCTGGGCACCCTCAAGCTCTACAACCAGCCCGACTTTCTGTTGAACCTGGCCGACCAGCTCTGGAGTTGCTTCTGATGCCCAACACCGCCCTCCCCTCGCCGGGCAGCCCCGTGCTGCACGGCAACGAAGCCCCCTCAAGCTGGGTGCGCCGCTGGACGCACCTGATCCCCGCCGGGGGCACCGTGCTGGACGTGGCCTGCGGCCACGGCCGCCACCTGCGCTGGCTCGCCGGGCGGGGCCACACCCTGACGGGCGTGGACCGCTCGCCCGAAGCCATTGCCGCCGTGGCGCCCCTGGGCCGCGCCGTGCTGGCCGACATTGAAAACGGCCCCTGGCCGTTGCATGGCGAGACTTTTGATGCCGTGGTGGTGACCAACTATCTGTGGCGTCCTCTTCTGCCGATGATCGTGGCCAGTGTGGCCCCGGGCGGTGTGCTGCTGTACGAAACCTTTGCCAGCGGCCATGAGACCGTGGGTCGACCGGCTCGGCCCGACTTTTTGCTGCAACCCGGCGAGCTGCTGCAGGCTTGTAGCGGGCTGCGGGTGGTGGCCTTTGAAGACGGTTTTTGCAGCGCACCCGAGCGCTTCGTGCAGCGCATCGCCGCCGTGCGAGAAACCGGGCATTCCGGAGCCACGCCAGTGCGTCGTCTGCTCGACGTCACTGGGTAGAATGCAAGATTACCTGCCCACCGCGGGCCGGCCCGTCCTGACGCTGGGTCAGGGTGCATCCTTTCGAGCCTGAAGCTTATGAAAACCATCACCGGCAGCATCGTGGCCCTGGTCACGCCCCTGTTAGAAGACGGCAGCGTGGACTACCCCACCCTGCGCAAACTGATCGACTGGCACATTGCCGAGGGCACCGACTGCATTGGCGTGGTCGGCACCACCGGCGAGTCGCCCACCGTGACGGTGGAAGAACACTGCGAGATCATCCGCGTCTCGGTGGAACAGGCCGCCAAACGCGTGCCCATCATGGCGGGCTGCGGTGCCAACTCCACCGCCGAAGCCATTGAACTGGCCAAATTTGCCCAAAAAGTGGGTGCCGACTGCCAGCTGCAGGTGGTGCCTTACTACAACAAGCCCACGCAAGAAGGGCAGTACCAGCACTTCAAAGCCATCGCCGAAGCCACCGGCGACCTGCCGATCGTGCTGTACAACGTGCCCGGCCGCAGCGTGGCCGACATGTCGGTCGAAACCGCCCTGCGCCTGGCGCAAGTGCCCGGCGTGGTCGGCATCAAGGAAGCCACCGGCAACATCGAGCGGGCGCAGTGGCTCATTCGGGAAGCCCCCGAGGGCTTTGCCATTTACTCGGGTGACGACCCCACCGCTGTGGCGCTGATGCTGTGCGGCGGCCAGGGCAATGTGAGTGTGACCGCCAACATTGCACCGCGCCTGATGCACGAGCTGTGTGTGGCCGCCATCGCGGGCGACGTGAAGCGCGCCATGGACATCCAGTTCCGTCTGATGCCGGTGCACAAAAACCTGTTCGTCGAAGCCAACCCGATCCCGCTCAAATGGGCCATGGCCCGCATGGGCCTTTGCAACGAGACCATGCGCCTGCCGCTCACGCCCATGTCGCGCGCGCTGGTTCCCACGGTCGAAAACGCCTTGCAGGACAGTGGGCTGATCGCCTGAAGCAAAGGCTCCCCGCCGCCTGCCCCGTCCCTCACACACCTTTCTCTCACCGAGCGCCCCAACATGCCCACTTCCGCACCGTTTGAAACAGCATCCCGCCCGACTGCCGCGGCACACGCCGGCATCGGTCTGGCACGCCTGAGCCTGCTGGCCGCTGCGGCGGTGCTGGCCACGGGCTGCTCGATCTTGCAAGAAGACAAGATCGATTACAAAAGCGCCGAGCGTGGTGTCACGCTGGATGTGCCTCCCGACTTGACCCAGCTCAGCCGCGACTCACGCTACAACGTGCCGGGCTCGGTGGTCACAGCCAGTGGCTACCAGACCGCTCAGCCAGCCCAGGCATCCAGCAGCACCACTGCGGTCAACACCGTGGGTGACGTGCGCATTGAACGCGCCGGCAACCAGCGCTGGCTGGTGATTGACCGCCCCGCCGACAAGCTCTGGAGCCCGGTGAAAGACTTCTGGCAAGAAAACGGTTTCCTGCTCGAACTTGACCAGGAAAACCTGGGCATCATGGAAACCGACTGGGCCGAAAACCGCGCCAAGTTGCCACAAGACATCATTCGCCGCACGATCGGCAAGGTGTTTGAAAACCTGTATTCCACCGGCGAACGCGACAAATTCCGTACCCGTCTGGAACGCAACGCCGCCGGTGGCACCGAAATCTACATCAGCCACCGCGGCATGATCGAGGTGTATTCCAGCACCCAAAAAGACCAGACCGTGTGGCAGCCCCGTCCAGCCGACAGCGAACTCGAAACCGAGTTTTTGCGCCGCCTGATGGTGAAGCTGGGGGTGAGCGAAGCCCAGGCCAAAGCGGCTGCAGAGACGGCGCCGGTCCAGGCTGTGGCGCGCGTGACCACGGTCAACAACGTGCCCCTGGTGCAAATAGCCGATGGTTTTGACCGCGCCTGGCGCCGGGTGGGCCTGTCGCTGGACCGCACCGGCTTCACGGTCGAAGACCGCGACCGCACCCAAGGTGTTTACTTTGTGCGCTACGTGCCCGCTCAAGCAACCGACGCGGCCAAGCCCGGCTTCTTTGGCCGGCTGTTTGGCAGCTCGGCACCAGAGGCTACGCCAGCCAAATACCGTGTCGTGGTGCGAAGCAGCGGCGAAAGCACCACGGTGTCGGTGTTGGACGCACAAGGCCAACCCGACAGCTCGGCCAATGCGCAAAACATTTTGCAATTGCTCGCCAACGACTTGAAGTGACAGGCAGCGCTGCTGATGGCAGCGCCTGCGCGTGAAGTCCATGGGTGGACAGCGCTCCAAACGAAAAAAAGCCGCCTAAGGGCGGCTTTTTTGCGACCGGGCTCAAGGCCCGGATGCACGCATTACTGCGCAGGCTTCACAGCAGCTTTGGCGGCTTCGGCAGCAGCGTCAGCAGCGGCTTTGGCAGCATCGGCAGCGCCAGCGGCAGCAGCGTCAGCAGCGGCACCAGCAGCAGCTTCGATAGCACCAGCGACGGTGGGGGTGGCAGCAGCGTCGGTTGCAGCAGGAGCGGCATCGGCAGGAGCGGCGGCAGGAGCGGCTTCCACAGGTGCTGGAGCAGCAGCAGGTGCTGGTGCCTCAACAGGTGCTTCTTCTTTTTTACCGCAAGCGGTCAGGGCAACAGCAGCCAACAGGGTGGCGATCAGGAGGGTCTTATTCATGAGAAATTCCAATGGATGTGTACTAAACGAAGCAAAACGCTTGAATCGACCAAAAAAAAACCCGAACCTTTATTCGAGTTAAATCGATTCAGCCTGACGCCCATTTGTGAATGTGTGTCCCGGCTGGAAGGGAATGATACGCCCGAAAAAACAACCGTGTTTACCCTGATCAAGTATTTCTTTTACTCACAGATTAGCGTTGCAAAAATACAACTTTCAGCTATCTTCCTACAAACCCAAGGTGGTCGGCGGCAGTGACGGACTGCCCTTTTGCCACCAGTGATCCAGCCGCTCAGCCAGCGCCACATGGCGCCGCGCGTCGCGGCTCGCCACCATCACGCCATGGCTGGCATCGATGCGTTCCAGCGTCCAGCCGGGCGACCAGATGGCGCTGGGCAAATCGCCGGCCAAAGCGCTGCTGCAGGCACGCACCTCGATCAGATGGGCCCACGTCACGCGCCACTGCACAAAGCGCGGGTGTTGCAAGCGCAGCGACCCGAGGTCTTGGCCCAGCACCTGCAGCACCCGACCCCGCCGGGCCCAGGCTTGTAGCGAAGCGACCACCGCCCGTTCGCCCAAGGGCCAGTCCAAAAAATTCGGATCACAAAGCACCAGGCGCGGCCACCCCTCAACAGCGGCTGTGGCCAGTGCTTGGCGCACCAGGTCAGCAAACAGCAGCCGCCCCTGCAGACGACCCTCGGGCAACGGCTGCCATGCGCCGGGCGCATCAGGTGTGTGGGAAGCGTCGGTCATGGTGGTCTCCTGGCGCGCTTGATCGCAGGCCTTTCAGAAGGTCAGGCAGCGTGTAGCCATCCGGCTTCAAACCAGTCTTGCAGCAGTGCGCGCGCGTCTGCGCTGGCGCGCTGCACCTGCGCAGCCGTGAGGCGCCGCTCGTCTGCCAGCGCACGCATCAGCCGGGCATCGGCACCACCCGCATGCAGGCTCTCCCCGTTGATGAACACATGGCGCTTGTCGTACATCATGCGGGTGCGCCGGTCCAGCTGCACCGCGCCGGGCGCCCAGTCGGCCTCGGGCTCTTCAAACCACACCCGCGGCTTGGGCTCGGTCATGACCTCGCCCAAAGCACAGGCGAGCGACTGGCGCTCGGCCAGCAGGCGCTGCAGCGCGTCGACCGCAAACGCTTCGAGGGCGGGCGGCATGGCGGCGGGTGTCGCGGTGGCAGGCTGAGCCGGGTCGCGGTAGAGCGTGGCATCTTCAAAGTCGTCGGCCATGCGCTGCAACAGTTCACCGGCCAGCCCGCCGCGCTGCGGCACGCGAAAGCCCACCGAATAGGTCATGCAGTCGTCGCCCACGGCCACGCCGTCGTGCGCCCAACGCGGCGGCAGGTACAGCATGTCGCCGGGGTTGAGCAGGTGCTCTTCCTCGGGCTCAAAGTTGCTCAGAATTTTGAGTGGAACGCCCTCTTCCAGCGACAGGTCTTTCTGGCGGCCGATGCGCCAGTGGCGCTGCCCACTGGCCTGCAGCAAAAATACGTCGTAGCTGTCGAAATGCGGGCCCACCCCGCCGCCATCACTGGCCCACGAGATCATGAGGTCGTCCAGCCGGGCGTCGGGCACAAACCGAAAGCGCTGCAGCAACTCGTGTGCAGCGTTCACATGCAGGTCCACGCCTTGCACCAGCAGCGTCCAGCGCGGTTGCTTGATGGGTGGCAAGGCGGTGCGTGCCAGGGGGCCGTGCTTGAGTGTCCAGCCTTTGGCCTGGTGCACGATCAGGCGCGACTCGACCGCTTCGTCTGCGGCCATGGCAAACAGCTGCTGGCGCGTGAGAAAGGGCTTGAAGCCCGGCAACGCATTGCGGATCAGCAGCGGCTTTTTCTGCCAATGGCGGCGCATGAACTGCGCTGGCGTGAGACCCCCCAGCAGCGCGGTGGGTGCATCGGGTTGGGGATGAGCGGCCGCCACGGGGGCGCTGGCCAGGCTGGAGGGGTTGGCTTTGAACATGGGACAATTGTCCAATGAAAAGCCCTATGACCATCACCGAACAATGCGTTGTGGCCCTGACCTGGACGCTGAAAGACACCCTGGGCGAAGAACTCGATGTGCTCGACGAGCCGATAGAGTTCTTTGTCGGCGGCAACGACCTGCTGGCCAAGATCGAGGAAGCCCTGCAAGGCCACGAGGCCGGCGACACCGTGGACCTGCACCTGGAGCCGCAAGACGCCTTTGGCGACTACGACGACACCCTGCTGTTTCTGGAGCCGCGCCACCTGTTTCCCACCGAACTCGAAGAAGGCATGGGCTTTGAAGGCCTACCCGCCGGCTGCAACCCCAATGCGCCGAAAGACCGCCTGTACTTCGTGAGCGACATCTACCCCGAGCATGTGGTGCTGGACGCCAACCACCCCTTGGCGGGCATTGCGCTGCGCATCTCGCTCAAGGTGCATGCGGTGCGCGAAGCCGAGGAAAACGAAGTGGGTGCTGGCTCGCTGGGCACGGGGTTTTTCAGCATGCAGGTGAACCCAACGCCCGCGGCAGACACACCCGACGACGACACACCTACACTGCACTGAACCCAGAGGCGACACACAAAAAAAGGGCTCCTGACGGAGCCCTTTTTTTGTGCTGTCCGACGCTCAAGCGCGACCGGTAGAGCCGTAGCCTCCTGCACCGCGTTCACTGGCTGCGCCGAATTCGGACACCACATTGAACCGCGCCTGCACCACCGGCACGATCACCATTTGCGCAATGCGCTCCATGGGCTCGATGGTGAAGGCCACATCGCTGCGGTTCCAGGCGCTCACCATCAGCTGTCCCTGGTAGTCGCTGTCGACCAGTCCCACCAGGTTGCCGAGCACGATGCCGTGTTTGTGGCCCAGACCCGAGCGCGGCAGGATCATGGCCGCAAAGCCCGGGTCGGCCAGGTGAATGGCCAGACCCGTGGGCACCAGTTGCCAGGCGTTGGGCGCCAGGGTCAGGGGCTCGTCCAGGCAGGCCCGCAGGTCCAGCCCGGCGCTGCCGCTGGTGGCGTAGGCGGGAAGCTGCTCCGCCATGCGCGGGTCGAGCACTTTTACGTCGATCTGCATCTGAAGTTTCCCGTGGCTCATTCGGCCTTTTTGATCGCGTCTTCGAGCGCCTTGGCTGGGTCGATCGCAGCGCCTTCCTCGGGCGCGGGCGCTGGCATGCCGGCGTCTGCTTCGCCTGCTCCGCTTATCTCAGGCGCTGCTTCTTCGTCGCTTTGCAGGTCTTGCATGTTGTTCAGCATGTCGCTCACCGCAGCGTCGTCCACCACGGTGGCCTTGTCCAGATTGCCGGTCACGATGCCCGGGTTGAACAGAATGACCGCGACCATGATCAACTGCAGCACGATAAAGGCGATGGAGCCTTTGTAGATCTGGGCTGTGGTAACAGCCTTGATGCGCTTGCCCGTGACCACATCGTCGTAGTCGTTGCGGGCCGCCACGCTGCGCAGGTAGAACAGCGCGAAACCAAACGGTGGCGTGAGGAACGAGGTTTGCAGGTTCATCGCCAGGATGATGCCGAACCAGATCAGGTCGATGCCCAGCTTGTCGGCCACTGGCACCAGCAACGGAACCACGATGAACGCGATTTCGAAGAAGTCGATGAACATGCCCAGGATGAACACAATGAAGTTCACGACAACCAGGAAGCCGATCTGACCACCGGGCAACTTGTCAAACAGGTGCTCAACCCAAATGTGGCCGTCGGCCGCGTTGAACGTGAAGGCGAAGACCGTGGAGCCGATCAGGATGAACATCACGAAGATGGCCAGCTTGGTGCTGTTCTCCAGCGCCTGCTTGAGCAGGTTGAACGACAGCGTGCGCCGGGCACCGGCCATGATGAGCGCGCCGATGGCACCCATCGCGCCACCTTCGGTAGGGGTCGCCACACCCAGGAAGATGGTGCCCAGCACCAGGAAAATCAGCACCAGCGGCGGAATCAACACGAACGTCACACGCTCGGTGAGGCGCGACAACAGGCCGAGCTTGAACAACCGGTTCAGCAACGCAAGACCGAGAGCCAAGAACGCACCAATGGCGGTGGAGAGGATAAATACCTCGTCACCAGGTGCCGCATTTTCCCGCTCCAGCAAGGGGTTCAGGATGGACTCGTGCGCCTGCGACCACAGCACACTGGCGACCGCACACACCGACAGCAGCACCAGCAGCGACATGTGGCCGCTGGAGCCGTTGGGCTCATTGTAAATACGCGCCTCAGGCGGCAGTGCCGGTACCCAGCCCGGTTTCACCAGCGCCACCACCACGATAAACAGCAGGTACAAGCCCACCAGCGACAGGCCAGGGATCAGGGCACCGGCGTACATGTCACCCACCGAGCGGCCGAGCTGATCGGCCAGCACGATCAGCACCAGCGACGGCGGCAGCGCCTGCGCCAGCGTGCCCGATGCGGTGATGGTGCCGGTGGCGATGGTGCGGTTGTAACCGTAACGCAGCATGATGGGCATGGCGATCAGGCCCATGGAGATCACCGATGCAGCCACCACACCGGTGGTAGCAGCAAGCAACGCGCCAACCAGCACCACCGCGATACCGACACCACCGCGCAGCGGACCAAACACCTGGCCCACGGTTTCCAGCAAGTCTTCAGCCATGCGGCTGCGCTCCAGCACGATGCCCATGAGCGTGAAGAACGGAATGGCCAGCAGCGTGTCGTTCTGCATGATGCCGAACACCCGTAGCGGCAGCGCCTGGAACAGGTTGGACGGGAACAGGCCCAGCTCCATGCCGATCAGGCCAAAAAACAAACCGGTGGCTGCCAGCGAGAAAGCGACCGGAAAACCGATGACCAAAAACGCGATCAACCCGATGAACATCACCGGGACAAAGTTGGCGGACAAAAATTCAACCATGGTGAAGTCCGATCAGTGCTTGTTGGCCGAAGCGAGTGACGCTTCAAGCTTGAGTTTTTCGGCCTCGGCAATTTCTTTCGCCAGCAACTCGGTTTCGCTGGGCCCGGAGTGGCTCAGCGGGTCAGGGCCATGCCCTGTCAAAAAGGCGAAGCGCTTGACCAGCTCACTCAAACCTTGCAGGGCCAGCAGGGCAAAGCCCAGCGGAATGATCGCGTACACGGGCCAGCGAATCAGGCCGCCAGCGTTGGACGACATCTCACCCGAAGTCCACGCGTTCACGAACAGGGGCCAACCTTCCAGGATCATCAGATAACACAGGGGCAACAGAAAAATGATGATGCCGCCCACGTCGATCCAGTTGCGGGTGCGGGCCGAGAACTTGGAGGAAATGAAGTCGATGCGCACATGGGCGTTGCGCAAAAAGGCGTAGCCGCCGCCCAGCATGAACACCGCGGCAAACAGGTACCACTGGATTTCAAGCCAGGCGTTGGAGCTGGTGCCAAAGGTCTTGCGAATGACCGCATTGCCGGCGCTGATGAGGGTGGCGGCCAGAATCATCCACATGGCAGACTTGCCAATGAGGTCACTGAGGCCGTCAACCAGACGGGAGAGCTTGAGCAGGAGAGGCATAACGGTTCCCCAAATGGGTAGGGTGTGAATGGCAGCGCAGAAGTCTATAGAAACCTGTGGGCGATCACGGCGGGCCGAAGCAAAAAATGATCAGACACCGAGCCACCCTGGGAGGGATGGCTCGGTGTCGGATCAAAAAACCCCGCACAGGCGGGGTTTTTTGCCGGACAGGTGTGCCGCTTACAGCTTGGCCGACTGCATGTAGCGGTCGAACTGGGCTTCGGTAAAACGAAACCAGAGGTTTTGATCCTTACGGAATGCCGAATAGTCGGTGTAGATTTTTTTCCAGTTCGGGTTGCTGGCGCTCAACTCGGCGTAGAGCACCATCGACTGCTTGTAGGCCTCGTCCATCACCACCTTGGGGAACGGCAGCAGCTTGGCGCCACCGGCCACCAAACGCTTCAAAGCAGCTGGGTTGCGCGCGTCGTACATGGCTTGCATGGTGGTGTGTGCATGCGATGCTGCGCACTCGACGATGGCCTTGTTCTCGGTCGACAGCGCGTTGAAAGCAGTCTTGTTGACGTAGAAGTCGAGCTGGGCACCACCTTCCCAGAAGCCTGGGTAGTAGTAGTTCTTGGCAACCTTCTGGAAGCCGAGCTTTTCATCGTCGTAGGGTCCAATCCACTCGGTCGCGTCGATGGTGCCTTTTTCCAGCGCCTGGTAGATCTCGCCACCGGGGATGTTCTGGGGCACGGCGCCCATGCGGGTCATGACCTTGCCAGCAAAACCGCCCACGCGCATTTTCAGGCCCTTGATGTCGGCCAGCGTGTTGACTTCCTTGCGGAACCAGCCACCCATCTGGGCACCCGTGTTGCCACCTGGGAAGTTCACGATGTTGTACTGGTCGTAGAACTCGCGGAACAGCTTCAAGCCGTTGCCGTCGTAGTACCAGGCGGTGAGCTGGCGGCTGTTCAGACCAAACGGAATGGCCGTACCCAGGGCAAACGTGTCGTCCTTGCCGAAGTAGTAGTAAGGCGCGGTGTGACCGGCCTCCACCGTACCGGCCTGAACAGCGTCCACCACACCGAAAGCGGGCACCAGTTCGCCGGGCGCATGCACCGTCACCTGGAACTTGCCACCCGACATTTCGTTGATCTTCTTGGCAAACACATCGGCCGCGCCGTGGATGGTATCCAGCGCCTTGGGGAAGCTCGATGTCAGACGCCAGCGAATGGTCTCGCTGGTTTGAACAGCAGGCGCAGCAGGCGATGTGGCGGCGGGGGCAGCAGCCTCTTCCTTTTTGCCACAGGCAGCCAGAATGCCGGCTACTCCAGCGATTCCGGTGGCGGCAATGATGGAACGACGATCCATAGTGGGTAACTCCGTGGTTGTTGATATCCAACTGGCTTGCGCGGATGCACAAGCCATTGACGTTTAAGCCGCCCACATTCTAAGAGGCCCGAGGACCGACTCGTCAGGGGTTTTCCCTTGAGAATTTCCTGGAAATGAATGTTTTTGAGGTCATTTCCAGCCACCGCGCGGCGACGTGAAATTCCGCTCACAAGCGACGTGAAAAACCATCCGAAGAATGGCTAAAAACACCCCCTCAGGCGGTGCGTTTGTCCCTTGAAACGCGTGCATGCACGTCATGCGCATGGATGGACTCGAAGTTGGTCACATCCACCGCATAGGCGTCAATGCGGGGGTCGCGTTCCAGCGCCAGCGCCACATCGCGCACCAGGTCTTCGACGAATTTGGGATGCGCGTAAGCCCGCTCAGTCACCCACTTTTCGTCGGTGCGCTTGAGCAAGCCCCACAACTCGCAAGAGGCGTTGTCTTCGGCAAAACGCACCAGTTCGGTCCAGGCCATGGGCGCGTTGAGCAACACCTCCAGCCGAATGTGTGAACGCTGGTTGTGGGCACCATCGTCGCTGACCTCTTTGGAGCAAGGGCACAGCGACTTAACCGGCACAGTCGCGATCATGCGCACGTCGGTGGAATCGCCCACGTTGTGCACCACCGACCAACCGCCGTCGTATTCCATCAGGCTCTGCAAGCCAGACACTGGCGCGGATTTGCGGATGAAAAACGGGAAACTCACCTCGAAACCCCCGGTGGTGGTCTCCAGCAGCGCCAGCAGCTCGGGCATGGCGGTTTGCAGCCGCTCGAAGGTGACGGGCAACGCGTCACCTTCCTCTGGCTGGGTGAAACCGTCCAACCACGCCAGCAGGCGCGACATGTGCGCGCCTTTTTGCTCGGCGCGCAAACCGACATGCACATGCCAGGTGCCCACGCTGTGTTGCAGGCGTTCAGCCACCCTCAGCGCAATGGGGTAGCGCAGGTTTTTCACGCCCACTTGGGCAATCGGCATGGCGCGTGGGTCGTGGCGGCTCTGCACATCGGGCATGGGAACCGGCGCAGCAACGTTGAGCGGCTCCATCACGCTGCCGCTTTCAAACCGGCATCGGCAACCAGCAGGTCACCAAAACGCTGACGCACCGAGCGCTCAATGCCGGCGGCATCAAGGCCGACCATGGCCAGCAGCTTGACTGGGTCGCCGTGTTCAATGAACTCGTCGGGCAAGCCCAGTTGCAGCACCGGCAGGTTCAATCCCTCGGCCTGCAGGGCTTCCAGCACGGCGCTGCCGGCACCGCCCTGCAAGCAGCCCTCTTCCAGGGTCACCAAGGCCTGATGGCTTGCGGCCAGTTCGCGCAGCAGTTCCACATCAACAGGCTTGGCCCAGCGCATGTTGGCCACGCTGGCGCCCAGCCTCTCGGCCGCCGCCAGCGCGGGGTGCAACAAGGTACCAAACGCCAAAATGGCCACGCCTTGGCCCTTGCGCGTCCATTCGCCGCGGCCATAAGGCAGGCCTTCCAGGCCAGCAGGCTGCACCGCCCCCACGCCCGCACCGCGCGGGTACCGCACGGCCACTGGGTGATTTTGCTCAAAGGCGGTGCTGAGCAGCTGGCGGCATTCGGCCTCGTCGGCCGGGCAGGCCACCGCCATGTTGGGAATGCAGCGCAGGAAGGCGATGTCGTAGGCACCGGCGTGGGTGGCACCGTCGGCGCCCACCAGACCGGCGCGGTCCAGCGCAAACACCACGGGCAGGTTTTGCAACGCCACGTCGTGGATCAACTGGTCGTAGCCGCGCTGCAAGAAGGTGGAATAAATAGCCACCACCGGCTTCAAGCCTTCGCAGGCCAGACCAGCGGCGAAAGTGACGGCGTGCTGCTCGGCAATGCCGACGTCAAAGTAGCGGGCCGGGAAGCGGCGCTCAAACTCAACCATGCCAGAGCCTTCGCGCATGGCTGGCGTGATGCCGACCAAGCGGGGGTCGGCAGCGGCCATGTCGCACAGCCACTGGCCAAAGACTTGGGTAAACGTGGTTTTCGGCGGCGTGGCGGGCTTGGTGAGGCCCACCGCCGGGTCGAACTTGCCGGGACCGTGGTAGGCCACGGGATCGGCTTCGGCCAGTTTGTAGCCCTGGCCTTTTTTGGTGACCACGTGCAAAAACTGCGGGCCGCTGTCGGTGTCGAGCAAATGGCGGATGTTTTCCAGCGTGGGAATAAGCGAGTCGAGGTCGTGGCCGTCGATGGGGCCGATGTAGTTGAAGCCAAACTTTTCAAACAGCGTGGCCGGCACCACCATGCCCTTGGCGTGCTCTTCAAGGCGCTTGGCCAGTTCAAACAGGGGCGGCGCGTTTTTCAGCACCTGCTTGCCCACGTTTTTGGCGGCGGCGTAAAACTGGCCGCTCATGAGCTGAGCCAGGTAGCGGTTGAGCGCGCCCACGGGTGGCGAGATCGACATGTCGTTGTCGTTGAGCACCACCAGCAGTCGGCCTTCGGCCACGCCGGCGTTGTTCAGGGCTTCAAAGGCCATGCCGGCGGTCATGGCGCCGTCGCCGATGATGGCCACGGCGTTGCGGTTTTCGCCCTTGATCTTGGCCGCCAGCGCCATGCCCAAAGCGGCCGAAATGCTGGTGGACGAGTGCGCCGTGCCGAAGGTGTCGTATTCGCTTTCTTCGCGGCGCGGAAAGCCGCTGATGCCGCCCTGCTGGCGCAGGCTGTGCATGCGGTCGCGGCGACCGGTCAGGATTTTGTGCGGGTAGGTCTGGTGGCCCACGTCCCAGACCAGCCGGTCTTCGGGCGTGTTGAACACATAGTGCAGCGCCACGGTGAGCTCAACGGTGCCGAGGTTGGAGCTCAGGTGCCCCCCGGTGCGGGCCACGCTGTCCAGCAAAAAGGCCCGCAGCTCATCGGCCAGGGGGTGCAACTGGGTGCGCGACAGACGCCGCAGGTCGGCAGGCGACTGGATGTGGGACAGCAAGGAACTCATGGGTGGGTCGCGTCGTGCGCTGTAAAAGAACTCAAAGGGCGAGGGATGGGCTCAGTGGGCGCGTCGCCCCACCCAGTCGGCCAAAGCGTGCAGGTTGTCCAGCTGGGTCAGTCCGGTCTGACGCAGCGCGTCGTGCGCCTGGTCCAGCACCCGGTCCGCATAGGCCTGGGCCTGTTCAAGGCCCAGCAGGGAAACAAAAGTGGGTTTGTCGCAGGCGGCATCTTTGCCTGCGGTCTTCCCCAAGGTCGCAGAGTCGGCGGTCACATCCAGAATATCGTCAACCACCTGGAACGCCAGGCCCAGACTGGCACCGTACTGCGCCAGATGCGCCTGCGCCGAGGGGCTGACGTGGCCGGTGGCGGCACCCATCACCACGCTGGCCTGAAGCAAGGCGCCGGTTTTCAGGCGGTGCATGCCTTCCAGGGCGGCCTGATCCAGCGCCGTGCCCACACTGGCCAAGTCCACCGCCTGACCGCCCGCCATGCCAACGGCTCCGGCCGAGCGTGCGAGCAAGCGGCACAAACTAGCCGACATGTCGGGTGCCATGCAGCCATCGTCAGGCACCAGCAATTCGAAGGCCAGCGCCTGCAGCGCGTCACCAGCCAGCAGGGCCTGGGCTTCGCCAAAGTGCACATGCACCGTGGGCTTGCCTCGGCGCAACACATCGTTGTCCATGCAGGGCATGTCGTCGTGCACCAGCGAATAGGCGTGGATCAGTTCCACCGCGCACGCAGCCCGCATGGCCGCAGCGGCTGAGCCCCCCACGGCGGCGCTGGTGGCCAGCACCAGCAGCGGGCGCAGGCGCTTGCCGCCATCCAGCACCGCGTAGCGCATGGCCACGCCCAGGCCCGCGGGCGCGTCGGGCGACACCCACCCGGACAGCGCCTGCTCGACCGCCGCCTGCTGCGACGCGCGCCAGGCCACAAATGCTGCGTTTTCTGTGGGCACGGCGCTCATGCAGCGTCCCACGGCTTGAGCTCACCGCCTTCGAGCACCTTGATCTGGTTTTCCACCGCTTCGAGCCGCGCACGGCAATACGCCAGCAGCTCGGCGCCGCGCTGGTAGCGGGTGAGCAGCTGGTCCAGCGGCAACTGCCCGGCATCGAGCTGGGACACCAGTTGCTCCAGCTCCTCAAGTGCAGCTTCGTAGCTGGTGGCGACCGCGCTGGCAGCGCCCGCGCGGGCCGGGGATTTGGTCGGTTTGGATGGGGTGGGTGATGTCATGGGCAGCAACAGAACAGACCGGCTTGCCGTCGGGGCGGGCCACAGCCAGCACCCGGCCAGCCAGACCGTCGATCGAAGATTTTAGCCGGGCGAGGCGCGGCAGCAGCCACCCAGGAAAACCGGCGCCGCGCGCCCGGGGGCCAAGCCCCGGGCCAGCAGGGCCCCCGGGGTACAATCCGCGCTCATTTTTTCATCACTGACGGACAAGCTTTGTCCGGAGGGACGCACCACTCCACCCATCCCGCGCGAATTCGATTTTCGACCAGCGCTTACCCTGCCCCTTCATAGGGGGAGTCTCTAGGTCAAGACCACCATGTCTGATTTAAGTCTTCAATTACAGCAGGCCAGAAGCCAACTCCCGGTTTCCAGCTATTTCAACCAGACGCTCTTTGAGCGCGAACTGGAAACCCTCTTTCAGCGGGGCCCCCGGTACGTGGGGCATGAACTTGCTGTGCCCAACGTGGGCGACTACCACGCTCTGCCGCAGGAAGCCGGGGGGCGCGCTTTGGTGCGCACCGAAAATGGCGTGGAACTGGTGTCCAACGTGTGCCGCCACCGCCAGGCGGTGATGCTCAAAGGCCGCGGCAACCTGGGCACCACACAAAGCGGCAGCGCCGGCGGCAACATTGTGTGCCCCCTGCACCGCTGGACCTACAGCGGCGGCCGGGGCAACACGCCCGCCGGCAACCTGGTGGGCGCACCGCATTTTGCCAAAGACCCCTGCCTGAACCTGAACAACTACAAATTGCGCGAATGGAACGGGCTGCTGTTTGAAGACAACGGCCGCGACATTGCTGCCGACCTGGCCAACATGGGCCCGCGCACGGCCCTGAACTTTGAGGGCATGGTGCTGGACCACGTGGAGCTGCACACCTGCAACTACAACTGGAAGACCTTCATTGAGGTCTACCTGGAGGACTACCACGTGGGGCCGTTCCACCCGGGTCTGGGCAACTTCGTCACCTGCGACGACCTGCGCTGGGAATTCAAGCCCGAGTATTCGGTGCAAACCGTGGGCGCTGCCAACCTGCTGGGCAAGGCGGGCAGCCCGGTCTACCAGCGCTGGCAGCAGCAGCTGATGCAATACCGCCAGGGGCAAATGCCCGAACACGGCGCCATCTGGCTCACCTACTACCCGCACATCATGGTGGAGTGGTACCCGCATGTGCTCACGGTTTCGACCCTGTTCCCTGTCAGCGTGGACAAAACGCTGAACATGGTGGAGTTTTATTACCCCGAAGAAATTGCCGCCTTCGAGCGCGAATTTGTGGAGGCCCAGCGCGCGGCTTACATGGAAACCTGCATGGAAGACGACGAAATTGCCGAGCGCATGGACGCAGGCCGCAAGGCACTGCTGGCCCGTGGCGACAATGAGGTGGGCCCCTACCAGAGCCCCATGGAAGACGGCATGCAGCACTTTCACGAGTGGTACCGCCGCCAGATGAGTGGCGCGGCCCTGGACTGATCGAGGCCCGGGTATTCCCACAAGACCTCCTCACCACACGGGCGCCTGAACCATGCAGGCGTTGTGGATGCTGCTCGCGTCGCTGTTTTTTGCCACCATGGGGGTGTGCATCAAGTTCGCGTCTGAGCATTTCAACAGCTTTGAAATCGTCTGCTACCGCGGCATGGTGGGCGTGATCTTTTTGCTAGGGATGACCCGCGTGCGCGGGGTTTCGTTGCGCACCACGTTGCCCATGATGCATTTCTGGCGCAGTGTGGTGGGCGTCACCGCGCTCACCTCGTGGTTCTATGCCATCGCCGCCCTGCCGCTGGCCACGGCCGTCACGCTCAATTACATGAGCAGCGTGTGGATTGCGGCCTTTCTGCTGGGCGGCGCGCTGCTGGTGCAGGGGCGCAACGCACCCATCAAACAGCAAGGCCCTTTGTTTCTGGCGGTGCTGGCTGGTTTCGCGGGGGTGGCCATGATGCTGCGCCCCACCCTGAACGAAGACCAGTTTGTGGGCGCCTTCGTGGGCCTGCTTTCAGGCATTTTTTCAGCCTTTGCCTACCTGCAGGTGGCCGCACTGTCCCGCGCGGGCGAGCCCGAAAGCCGCACCGTGTTTTATTTCTCCATTGGCGCGGTGCTGGCCGGGGCGCTGGGCATGGTGTTTGTGGGCGCGAGCACATGGCACTGGCCCAGCGCGCTGTGGCTGCTGCCCATTGGCTTGCTGGCGGTGTTTGGCCAGCTGTGCATGACGCGCGCTTATGCCAGCGGCGCCACGCTGGTGGTGGCCAATCTGCAGTATTCGGGCATTGTGTTTGCGGGCATCTACAGCCTCACCATTTTTGGCGACCAACTTCCCCTGATCGGCTGGCTCGGCATGGGCCTGATCATTGTGAGCGGCATCGCCGCCACGGCCCTGCGTGCGCGGGCGGTGCCACATGCGCCGGCCGAAGAACACTGAAAACACCGGTGCGCCGGGCCCACGGCCCGCGCGCCCCTGAAAGCGGCGCTTTCGGGGCCTCGCCAAGGGCCAGCAGCTACCGCACAATGTGCGCATGCATGCCACCCTTATCTCCGCCACCGAACTGAAACAGCTGCTCAAAGCCAACACAACCGTGCTGGTGTACGACTGCAGCGCCGACCTGATGAACCCCACCGCGGGCAGGGCGCAATTTGAAGCCGAACACATACCCGGTGCCCGCTTCGTTGGCCTGGACGAGCACCTGAGCGACAAAACCAGCCCGGACAGCGCCAGCGGCGGGCGCCACCCCCTGCCCTCGCGCGAGCGCTTCGCCGCCTGGCTGGGCAGCACCGGCCTGGCCTCACCCGCCACCCAGGTGGTGGTGTACGACCGGCAAAGCGCCAACTACTGCGGCCGCCTGTGGTGGATGCTGAAATGGTGCGGCCACGAGGCCGTGGCCGTGCTGGACGGCGGCTGGGCCGCCTGGGTGGCCGCAGGCGGTTCGGCCGAAAGCGGCCCCGGCCCGGGACCAACGAACGCATCAAGCGCGTATCCACTCAGCCCGGCGCGCGCCCCCACCGCCAACACGCCCACCATTGCCCAGCGGCTGGGGAGCCCGGGCCTGACCTTGATCGATGCACGTGCGGCGGCCCGCTTTCGCGGCGAAATGGAGCCGCTGGACCCGGTGGCGGGCCACATTCCCGGTGCGCTGAACCGGCCCTTCACCGACAACATCGGGCCCGACGGTCGCTTCAAGCCTGCAGCCGAACTGCGTGCCGAGTTCGAGCAGCTGCTGGCCGGGCGCGACCCCGCCAGCGTGGTGCACCACTGCGGCAGCGGCGTGAGCGCCATTCCCAACCTGCTGGCCATGGAGGTGGCTGGCCTGGGGCGCACCGCGCTGTACCCCGGCAGCTGGAGCGAATGGTGCAATACGCCGGGCGCACCGTGTGCGCGGACTTAAGTTCGGGGCAATGTGCTCCGATATACCCCCATAGCAATGCGCCTTGCTCGCAGACCGGCGCTCAACACGCCCTGGTTCTGCACACACCCGATGCGTGCCCCACGTGAACCCCACTCCTCCGACACCTTCTGCTGACCACGGGTCCAGTGCCCTCCATGCGACACTGCGGTCGGTCTCGTTGCTGATCGGTAGCGCGGCCAGTCTGCTCACGCCGCTGGTGCACTGGAGCACCACCAACCCGCTGGAAACCTGGGCAACAGCCCTGGTGGCGGTATTGGGCTGGTTTGCATTTGCGCTGGTGCGCTCAGGGCACACACGATTCATCCCGCACCTGCTGGTGTTCGGCGTGCTCTCAGCGTCCATTTTGGCGGTGCTGGCCCACGGCTCGGTGCGCACGGCAGGCGGCTTCCTGTTTGTGGCCGCGGTGGCGGGGGCAGGCATTTTGCTGGGTCGCAACGCGCTCATGGCGTCGGTCGCGTTCAGTGTGGCGTCGCTGGCGGTGCTGACCTATGCCGAACGCAGCGACTGGCTGCACACGCCCAACTTTGAGGTCGGCTTCAAGGTCTGGCTCACCCACTCTGCCACGCTCACCGTCGTCGCCATACTGGTCTATTACAGCCGCCTGCGGGCACAGCAGGCTGCCACCCAACAGCTGGAGGAATATGAACGGCGCAAGCGCACCGAGCAAGAGAGGGACCGCAATCTGGAGCGCTTCGCCCGCATCTTTCACAACTCACCCAGCCCCATGATTGCCCAGTCGGCCCACAGCGGTGTGGTGCTGGACGTCAACCCCGCGTTTGAGCGCTGCTACGGTTACACCAAAGAACAGCTGCTGGGCCGCGTGGAGAGTTTTCTGTGGGCCGACCCGGCAGAACGCGAGGCCTATGCCTTGCGCCTGTTCAGTCAGCGCAGCATCCGGCAGCACCCGGCGCTGGGCCAACGTGCAGACGGCAGCACCTTCCACACCATGCTGTCCAGCGAACTGAGTGACGATCGAGAAGACAAACTGATCATCACCACCGTGACCGATGTCAGCGTGGAGAACGAAGCATTGGTGAAGCTTCAGCGCTCCGAAGAGCGCTTTGCCAAAGCCTTCAATTTCAGCCCGCTGAAGATGACCATCACCCGGCTGAGCGATGGCAAGTTTGTTGAGGTCAACCAGGCCCGAGACCCTGTGCAGGGTCTGGGCAGACAAGACTTGATCGGCAGAACGACGCTGGACACAGGCGGCTGGCTGAGCCCGCAGGAGCGCAATATTTTCATCAGTCGCATCCAGCGCGAAGGCCACCTGAGCGGCTACGAGACGCGCATGCGGCACGCCGACGGCCAGGTGATCGACGCCAAGATGTGGGCCGAGCTGATCGAGATCGACGGCGAGGACTGCATACTTTCCTGCTTCGTCAACACCACCGAAGAAAAACGGCGCGAAGCGCTGCTGCTGAGCGTGGCCCAGGGCATGACAGGACAGACTGGCGAGGCTTTTTTTAAGGCCTTGACGCAGCACATGGCGCAGTCGCTCGGCGCCGACATGGTGATCATGGGCGAGCTGCGCCCTGACCAGCGGATGCGCACCCTGTCGGTCTGGTCCGATGGCACCCATGGCCGCAATTTCACATTTTCGCTGGCGGGTGCACCCTGCGGCAAAGCCCTGGACCAAACCGGTCTCTGCGTCCACACCGAAAACGTGGCCCAGCAATACCCTCAAGACCCACCGCTGGCAGAAGCCGGCTTCGAGGCCTACGTGGGGCAGTCGCTGCGCGACGACACAGGTGAGCCCATCGGGGTTCTGAACGCGCTCTGGAAGCACCCCATTGCGCTCACACCCGAATTGCGCGCCCTGATGTCTATCTTTGCCAGCCGGGCCAACGCCGAGTTGCTGCGGCTGCAGCGCGACCGAGAAATTCAGCGCCTGAACGAAACGCTGGAGCAGCGGGTGCGCGAGCGCACCGCCGACCTGCAAAAGCTCAATGCCGAACTTGATTCGTTTGCCTACTCGGTGTCGCACGACCTGAAGTCACCCCTGCGCACCATCGACGGCTTTACCCGCTTGCTGGACGAGCAACTGGGCGAGCGCCTGAGCAGCGAAGAGCGCAGCATGATGCAGCGTGTGTTGGCCGCCACCCACCGCATGTCAGGGCTGATTGCCGACCTGCTGGCCCTGGCCCGCGTCAGCCAGGGCGCGCTGAGCCCGCAGCGCGTGGACCTGAGCACCATGGCCCACGAGATACTGGACCAGGCGCTTGAAAAGCAGCCCGAACGCAAGGTGGAGCGCCGTATCAGCCCCGGCCTGAGCGCCCACTGCGACGAGCGACTGGCCCGGATAGCACTGGAAAACCTGCTGAACAACGCGCTGAAATACAGCCGAAACCAGCCCTTGGCGGTGATCGAAATGGGGCAAACCGAAGCCCTGCGCGGCACACCGGCAACACTGTTCGTTCGCGACAACGGCGTGGGTTTTGACATGGCCTACGCCGACAAGCTCTTCAAACCCTTCCAGCGCTTGCACCTGCCCAGCGAGTTTGAGGGCACGGGCATTGGTCTGGCCACGGTGCGGCGCATCATTGAACGCCACGGCGGGGGCATCCGGGGTGAAGCAGCGGTGGGAAATGGAGCAGTTTTTATTTTCTCATTCGGTCCATTGAACCCGCCCACACGATCTGCAAACCCGCCGTTGGCGCTCACACACAGATGAAAAATCCCGCATCGATACCTGAGCTGGACGATCCCCTGGCCAGCGGCCAGTCAGCCTTCCTGCTTGAAAGCCAGCAAAAAGCACTGGGCGCCCTGCTGATGGCGCTCTGCCTTGCTGCGCCCACAGTTTCGCTAGGGGTGTTCCTGCGAGAAGGCTTTAGCGCGTTGGCCGGTGTTGCCTTGTCGCTGACGCTCGTTGTCTGGCTCAGTCTGTGGTTATTCCGACGCCAGCGCATGCGCCAGGCTGCCCATACCGTGATCTTTGCCGTCTTGGCGGCCTCGATCGTCGGGGTTGTCGCTCACGGCACCGTGCGCAGCGGGGCAGTGCTGGTGATGCTGGCAGGGGTTGTGGCGGCTGGCTCTTTCTTGCCACGGCGCACCATGTTCCTGACTGCATTGCTAAGCGTGGCGGCGCTGGCCGTACTCAACGCGCTGGAGACGCAGGGCGTGCTGCGCCAGCCCAACCTTCAAGCGGGGTGGGCCGTCTGGGTCACTCAGACTGGCGTTCTGGTGAGCGTGCTGTTGAGCGTGTTCCATGGGCGCCACCGCACCCGCGAGGCCTTCATTAGTCATGAACAAGCTTTGGCGCGGGCAGCGGAGGTCGAAGCCAAGCTGCGCGCCAGCGAGGCGCGCTTCATGGGGCTTTTTCGCAACACACCTGCCGCTTGCCTGGTGCAAAACATGGAAACGCGCTGCGTGCTGGACGCCAACGAAGCCTTCGTGAAAATGTTTGGCTACCCGCGCGAAGCCTTGCTGGACCAGACACCTCCCACCCTGTGGGCCGACGCCGGCGAACACCTGGCCTTTCGTGCGCGCATGCAGGTCGAGGGCCGGGTCAGCGGCATGCGGGCACAGGCGCTCCGCAGCGACGGCAGCTCTTTTGAAGCCCTTCTTTTTTCAGAAACCATCCAGCAGGGAACCGATCGGCTGGTGATGTCCATGACCCTTGATGTCAGTGCTGAGGTGGCGTCGCGCCAGGAGTTGGCGCAGTCTGAAGAGCGGTTCTCCAAAGCGTTCAACTTCAGTCCGGTCGGTACCGTCATTTGCCGGCTGCGCGACGGCACCTACCTGGAGGCCAACCCGTCCAACCAGCGCGTGCTGGGCTACAGCGCCAGCGAGTTGCTGGGCCATACATCCACCGAACTCAATGTGTGGATTTCACAGGAAGACCAGCGCGCTTACGCCAGCCAACTGCACGAACAGGGACAGGTGCTGGGTTTTCCGACCCGGCTGCGCAACAAGCAGGGCGAGGCGGTGGACGTGATGCTGTGGTCGCAGGTGATCGAACTCAACGGCGAAGTCTGCGAGCTGGCCTACACGATCAACGTGACCGAAGAACGGCGCCGAGAAGCCATGCTCATGACCGTGGCCGAGGGCGTGTCCACCCACACGGGCGAAGCGTACTTCTTGTCCGCGGCAGAACATCTGGCCAGGGCCGTGGGTGCGCAGGGCGTTGTCATTGGCGAACTCGACGCTCAGAACCAACTGGGCACACTGGCCTTGATGCAAGACGCAGAACTGCAGCCCAACCGCACCTTGCCGCTGCACCACACCGGCTACGCCCGGTTGTTGCTGCAAGACGATCTGCTGCTGCTTGACACCCGTTCGCAGCAAATCGTTCAGTCTTGCCCACCGTTTGACCCGGACCAGATGGAAGCCTTTGCGGGCGTCACCTTGCGCGATGCCGACGGCTCGATGGTGGGCCTGCTGGCCGTGACCTGGCAACGCATGCCCGACTACGGCGAAAGCATGCAGGCGCTGCTGTCCATTTTTGCCAGCCGCTGCAATGCCGAGCTGCTGCGGCTGCGCCGCGACCGCGAAATTCGCAAGTTGCAGGAAACACTGGAGCAGCGGGTGGCTGAGCGCACGGAACAGCTGGAGTATCTGAATCGGGAGCTCGAAACCTTTTCTTACTCGGTCTCGCACGACCTCAAGTCGCCCCTGCGCTCCATGGACGGTTTCATGCACCTGCTGCGCGAACAAATGGCATCGCGCATGACCACCGAAGACGAAGATCTGGTGGACCGCATCGCGGCTTCGGTGACGCGCATGAACAGCCTGATCAACGATCTGCTCGCGCTGGCCCGCGTGAGCCAGGGCCAGCTTCAGCGCATGCGTGTGAACCTGAGCGAACTGGCCGAGGACGTGATTCGCCAGGAACGCCACCGGGACCCCACGCGCGAGGTGGAGGTGGTCATTGCGCCCGGCCTGATGGCCGACTGCGACCCCCGCCTGGCCCATATCGTGCTGGAAAACCTGCTGGGCAACGCCTGGAAATACTCACGCAACCAGCCCAAAGCGCGTATCGAGATGGGCGTTTGCGCTGACGCCGTCAGCGGCCTCAAAGGCTTTTTCGTGTCCGACAACGGGGCCGGCTTTGACATGAGCCGCGCCGACCGCCTGTTCAAGCCATTCACCCGGCTGCACTCGCCCAAAGAGTTTGAAGGCTCGGGCATCGGCCTGGCCACGGTGCGCCGCATCATTGAGCGCCACAGCGGGCAAATTCAAGGCAAAGGCGCCACCGGTCAGGGTGCCATGTTCTGCTTCAGCTTTGGCAACCACACGGTCTGATTGGCTGAGCGCACCCCGCTGACCGCTCAGTGCGTGTGCGCGAAGCGGCTGACCACCGTGACCAGCCCGATGCCCGCCAGCAGCCAGGCAACCTGGGCAGCCGTCTCACGCAGCCCCAGCCGCTTTTGCAGCTGCGGAATCAGGTCGGCCAGCGCCACATAAACAAAACTGCTGGACGCCGCCACCAGAAAAAACGGCAAAAAATCGTCGAGCTTGCTGAGCAAAAAATACCCCACCAGCCCGCCAATGGCCGTGACGGTGCCGGCCAGAGACACCTTCACCAGCGCCGCACGCGGTGTGCCCGAGGTGTGCCGCAGCACCACCAGGTCGCCCATGTGGTGGGGCACTTCATGGGCCAGCACAGCCACAGCGGCCACCACGCCCAGCTTCATGTCGGCCATGAAAGCCGAGGCGATCAGGATGCCGTCGCCAAAAGCGTGCACGCTGTCGCCCGCCAGCACCGCCCAGCCGCCCGAGCGCGGCCCGTGGTGGTGCGTGTGAGCGCCTGCGTGGGCGGCCGCGCTGGCGTGGCTGTGGTGTGCATGGCCGTGCCCGTGCGCGTGGCCATGTGCGTGCTCAGACTCGGGCATCGCCTCGTGGTGGTGCTCATGCCCGTGGTGCCACAGCTCGGCCTTGTCGAGCAAAAAGAAAAACACGAGGCCCGCCAGCAACATGGAAAACAGCTCGTGTGCGCTGGCCTGGCTCTCAAAAGCCTCGGGCAGCAGGTGCATAAACGCGGTGGCCATGAGCGCGCCCGCCGCCAGGCTCAGCATGTGTTGCGTGTAGCGCGCCAACATGGCGAAGCTCAGCAAGGCAGCCAGCCACACGCTGCCCACCCCCGCCAAAATGGTGCCCACCAGGATCGCTAACAAAGTCATGTTGTTCTGCTCAATTCACCCGTCAAACGCCCTGCCCAGGGCCGCCGCCGCCAAAAAAAAGGCCGCTAAACAGCGGCCTTGGTGCACATGCAGCACATACGTTATGCCACGCCGTGCTGCTTGAACCATGCCATGGCGCGCTTCCAGCCGTCTTCGGCCGCGTCCTTGCGGAAACTCGGCCGGTAGTCCGCGTGGAAGGCGTGCGGGGCTTCGGGGTACACCACAAAAGTCGACGCCTTGGCCGCTGCGTTGCCAGCCGCCAGCGCGGTCTTCATCTTATCAACTGTCACCAGCGGAATGCCCGTGTCGGCACCGCCGTACAAACCGAGCACCGGCCCATGCAGGCCAGCCGCCACGTCCACCGGGTGCTTCGGGTTAGGTGCGCTCGTCTCGCCCACCAGCCGGCCGTACCACGCCACACCCGCCTTCACCGCCGGGTTGTGTGCGGCATACAGCCAGGTCTGTCGCCCACCCCAGCAAAAACCCGTCACACCGATTTTGCTGGCGTCGCCCCCGTTGGCCGCTGCCCACTTCACCGTCGCGTCCAGGTCGGCCAACACCTGCGCGTCGGGCACCTTGGAAATCACCTCGGCAATCAGCTTGGCCATTTCGCCATAGCCTTGCGCATCGCCCTGGCGCACAAACAGCTCCGGCGCAATGGCCAGGTAGCCGGCCTGCGCAAAGCGGCGCGCGGTGTCGGCAATGTATTCGTGCACGCCAAAAATTTCGGACAACACCAGCACCACCGGCAAGCCGGTTTTGCCGGCAGGCGCAGCCCGGTAGGCCGGCATCGAATAGCCGTTGACGTCAATCATCACGTCGCCCGCCGTGAGGCCGGTGGCCGGCGTGTTGATGGCCGTCTGCGCCATGATGGGCAGGGCTGCGGCGGCATAACCGACACCGAGGGCCGCCTTCAGCGCGGTGCGGCGCGTGGTACCGGCTTCGGTGGACTGGCCAGGCAGCAAGGCCGACAGGTCCTGGGTCTGGGTTTCATTGAGCATGGGTCATCTCCTGTTGTTGTGATGGGAAGATCAAATGATTCTGCATGCACGGGAAAGTTCGCAAAACGCCCCAACATATCCCCGTCAAGCGCGGGCTCCCAGCCAAGAAACACCGCGGAACCGGCCGCCGGGCCGCAGGTGTTGCCCCCTTGGAGGGGGTGACGCCGCAGGCGGCGCAGGGGTATGTCGCCGTCAGTGCGCCTTGTCCCAGTTCGGCCCCACGCCCACCTCGGCCAGCAGCGGTACCTTGAGCTGGGCCACGCCAGCCATGAGGTTTGGAATCTCGGTCTTGATCCAGTCCACCTCGGCCTCGGGCACTTCGAACACCAGTTCGTCGTGCACCTGCATGATCATTTTGGTGCCCTTGCCTTGTGCATCCAGAGCCTTTTGCACCGCCACCATGGCGAGCTTGATGAGGTCGGCGGCCGTGCCCTGCATGGGGGCGTTGATGGCCTGGCGCTCCAGCCCGGCCAGGCGGGCGCCCTTTTCGTTCTGGATGCCGGGCAGCACCAGGCGGCGGCCAAACACCGTTTCCACATAGCCCTGGGCTTTGGCCAGGGCGCGGGTGTCGTCCATGTACTGCTTCACACCCGCAAAGCGGGCGAAGTAGCGATCGATGTAGGTCTTGGCGGCGGCGTTTTCGATACCCAGCGACTTGGCCAGACCGAAGGTGCCCATGCCGTAAATGAGGCCGAAGTTGATGGTCTTGGCGTAGCGGCGCTGCTCGGTGCTGACCTGGGCGGCGTCCACGCCAAACACCTCGGCGGCGGTGGCGCGGTGCACGTCAACGCCTTCGTGAAAGGCCTTGAGCAGGGCCGCATCACCGCTGATATGGGCCATGATGCGCAGCTCGATTTGCGAGTAGTCGGCGCTGGCGATGACGCTGCCTGCGGGCGCCACAAAAGCTTCGCGCACTTTGCGGCCCTCGGGCGTGCGGATAGGAATGTTTTGCAGGTTGGGCTCGTTGCTTGAAAGCCGCCCCGTGACCGCCACGGCCTGCGCGTAATGGGTGTGCACGCGGCCGGTGCGCGGGTGGGCCAGCTGGGCGAGCTTGTCGGTGTAGGTGCCTTTGAGCTTGGACAGGCCCCGGTGCTCCAGAATTTTGGCGGGCAGCGGGTAGTCTTCGGCCAGTTTTTCCAGCACCTCTTCGTCGGTGCTGCGGGCGCCGGTGGCGGTTTTCTTGATGACCGGCAAGCCGAGCTTGTCAAAGAAAATTTCACCCAGCTGCTTGGGGCTGGCCAGGTTGAACGGCTGGCCGGCAATGTCGTAAGCCTCTTGCTCCAGCGCGTGAATGCGCGTGCCAATGTCGTGGCTCTGCTTGGCCAGGGTGGGCGCGTCGATCAGCACGCCGTTGCGTTCAATGCGGTACAGCGCTTCGCTGCTGGCCATCTCCAGCTCGTAAATGAAACGCAGTTTGTCGTCGGCCTGCAGCTGAGGCCAGAGCACGCGGTGCACATCCAGCGTCTGGTCGCTGTCTTCACACGAATACTCGGCGGCTTTGGGCACGTCGACCTGCGCAAACGGGATCTGGTGCGCGCCCTTGCCGCACAGGTCTTCGTAGCTGATGCCGCTTCGGCCCAGGTGGCGCTCGGCCAGGCTGGCCAGGCCGTGGGGCTTGTGCACTTCCAGCACGTAGCTTTGCAGCATGGTGTCGTGCGCGTAGCCCTGTACCTCAATGCCGTGGTTGGCAAACACATGGCGGTCGTACTTGATGTGCTGGCCGAGCTTGTGCCTCGCCGGATTTTCCAGCCAGGGTTTGAGCTGGGTCAGCACCTCGTCAAAAGGCAGTTGTTCGGGCGCGTCGGGCCCGGCGTGGCGCAGCGGGATGTAGGCGGCTTCGCCGGGCTTCACGCTGAAGCTGATGCCCACGATCTCGGCGCGCATTTCGTCGAGCGACGTGGTTTCGGTGTCCACCGCCACCAGCTCAGCGCTTTGCACCTTGGCGAGCCAGGTGTTGAAGGCGTCCCAGGTGAGGATCGTTTCGTAGGCGAGGTTCGGTGCGCGCGCGGGGGCAACGGGTGCCGGCTCCGAGAAAAGATCCCGTTCGCCCTGAGCCTGTCGAAGGGCTTCGACAGGCTCAGCCTGAACGGTGGTTTTCGCGCCGAGCGACTGCGCCAGGCCCTTGAAACCGTAGGTTTCGTAGAAGCTGCGCAGCGGCTCGGTCTGCGGTTGCCCCATGCGGATGGCTTCAAGCGCGGGCATGTCCGGCACCCAGCCGTTGAGGTCGCAGTCGGTCTTGATGGTCAGCAGCTGGCGGCCGGTGGGCAGCCAGTCCAAAGCCTTGCGCAGCTTGTCGCCCACCGCACCTTTGATCTGATCGGCCTGCGCGATCAGGGCGTCCACCGAGCCGTATTCCTGCAGCAGCTTCACGGCGGTCTTGGGGCCCACGCCCTGCACGCCGGGCACGTTGTCCACCGTGTCGCCCACGAGCATCTGGTAGTCCAGCATCAGGCGGGCGGGCACACCGAATTCGGCCTCCACCCCGGCCAGGTCGCGCACCTTGCCGCTCATGGTGTCGATGATGGAAATGTGCTCGTTCACCAGCTGCGCCAGGTCTTTGTCGCCGCTGGAAATGACGACCTCAATCCCCTGGCTCGCCGCCGCCGCTGCCAGCGTGCCGATCACGTCGTCGGCCTCCACGCCCGGCACATCGAGCACCGGCCAGCCCATCAGCCGCACCACCTCGTGAATGGGCGCTATCTGCGCGCGCAAGTCGTCCGGCATCGGGCTGCGCTGGGCCTTGTAGGCGGGGTAAATGGCGTCGCGAAAGGTGGGGCCTTTGGCGTCAAACACACACGCGCCGTACACCGAAGGAAAGTCCTTCAGCAGCTTCTGCATCATGTTGATCATGATGCGAATGGCGCCGGTCTTGTAGACCGTGCCGTCGGGCAAGGTGGTACTCATGGACTCGCCGCCGGCAAAAAACGCGCGGTAGAGGTAGCTGGAGCCGTCCACCAGCAGCAAGGTGGGTGGGCGCGCGGCATCGGGCGCTGCGCTGGGCGGGGTTGGGGTCGTGGGTGCTTCTGACATGGCGCCATTGTGGAGGAGTTTGGGACAGCCCCTGCCGCGCCGGCGTCCACCCTGGTTGCCTACAATCGGGCATGCACTCTACTTTGCGTCTGTTGACGTTGCCTACCCTGTGTCTGGCCCTGAGCGCCGCGGCCCAGCCCCCTGCCGCGGTGCCCGATGCGCCTGCGCCGCTGCCCCTGACGCCGCGCGTGGAGCGCATCACCCATGAAGACGCGCTGTCTCGCATTGACGAGCTGCGCGTGGGCGGGCAAACCCAGCGCATCGACGTGCAACCCAAAAACGGCGCACCCGCCTACCAGATACAACCCGGCCAAGGGCAGCCTGCTGGCTTGGACAGCGCCACCCAACCCACCGGCAATGCCGGGCGCAGCAGCTGGCGCATCCTGAGTTTCTGAACTTTTTTGCTTTCACATGGCCGTTTACACCGAAGTCCCGTTTGAAGAAGCTGCCGCCCTGCTGCGCACCCTGAACCTGGGTGAACTCACCCAGCTGCAGGGCATCAAGGGCGGTATTGAAAACACCAACTATTTCGTCACCAGCGAACGCGACGGCGCGGTGCTGGAACACGTGCTCACCCTGTTTGAGCGCCTGGGCTTTGAGCAGCTGCCGTTTTACCTGCACCTCATGAAGCACCTGGCGGGCAAAGGCATAGCCGTGCCCGACCCGGCCGCCACAACCCAGGGCGACATCCTGCACCGCGTGCAGGGCAAGCCTGCTGCGGTGGTGAACAAACTGCGCGGCAAAAGCGAGCTGCGCCCCAACGCGAGCCATTGCCACGCCGTGGGTGACATGCTCGCCCGCATGCACCTGGCCGGGGCCGATTTCGCCATGAGCCAGCCCAACCTGCGCGGCCTGCCCTGGTGGAACGACACCGTGCCGGTGGTGCTGCCGTACCTGAGCGCGGCCCAGGCCGACCTGATCCGCTCAGAACTGGCTTTTCAAAACCATGTGGCCGCCAGCCCGGCCTATACCGCGTTGCCCCGCGGGCCCATTCACGCCGACCTGTTCCGCGACAACGTGATGTTTGACGGCGACGAGCTCACCGGCTTCTTTGACTTCTACTTTGCCGGCTGCGACAGCTTTTTGTTCGACATCGCCGTGTGCCTGAACGACTGGTGCGTGGCACACAGCGCCGACGACCAAGACGGCGCCCACGAACCCGAGCGAGCGCAAGCTTTTCTGGCCGCTTACCAGGCGGTGCGCCCCCTGAGTGCTGCCGAACGCAGCCTGCTGGGCGCCATGCTGCGCGCCGGCGCCCTGCGCTTCTGGGTCTCGCGCCTGTGGGACTTGCACCTGCCCCGAGAAGCCGCCATGCTGCAAGCGCACGACCCCGCGCATTTTGAACGTGTGCTGCGCCTCCGCGTCCAACACGCCCAAACCCTCTCATCGGCCCTGCTCGATACGCCCTGCCTGGCGCACTGAGCCCGCTACAACCTGCGTCCCCCTCATGAAACTCAATGTCGTCCCCGCAAGCACCGGCCTGTCCTGGGTCAAGCTGGGGGTGAAAACCTTCTTTCGCCAGCCACTGGCCATGTCTGGGCTGTTTTTCATGTTCATGGCGGTGGTCTCGGTGCTGTCGGTGGTGCCGTTCGTTGGCACGGCAATTTCGCTGGCCCTGGTGCCTGCGGCCACCGTGGGCCTGATGGCCGCGAGCCGCGAAGCCACAGCCGGGCGCTTTCCCATGCCGGTGCTGTTGCTCACGGCGTTTCGCTCGGGCATGGACCGCGCACGCCCCATGCTGATCTTGGGCGGCATGTACGCGGGAGCGCTGCTGCTGGTGCTGGGTATTGCGGCCCTGCTCGGCCCCACTGGCGGCACACCCGTGCCGGTCACCGATGGCGAAGTCACCCCTGAAGCGATGCGCACAGCCTTGGTCAGCCAAGGCATGTGGGTGGCCATGCTGGCCTACGTGCCGGTGCTCATGGCCTTTTGGCATGCGCCTGCGCTGGTGCACTGGCACGGCGTGAGCCCGGGCAAAAGCCTGTTTTTCAGCGTCATGGCCTGCTGGGGCAACAAAGGCGCCATGCTGGTCTACACCTTTGGCTGGGTGGGTGTTTTCGTTTTGATGGGTCTGGTCGTGAGCCTGCTGGGCGCCATGCTGGGCGGGGCCAGCGCGCTGAACCTCATCATGTACCCCATGGTGCTGTTCATGGCGTCCATGTTTCACACCTCGATCTACTTCACCTTTCGTGACAGTTTTGTACTTGATGACAGCTCGTCCACCGCAAGTTTGAGGAACCTCGTGGAGAAGAATGGAGTTTGGGCTCCTGATGAAAACTCAGACGAATCGAAAAAGCCCTAAAAGCAGGATCATCCAAAATGAACCAGATACACACCCTTCAAGGCCGCAGCGAAGCAGAAGTGACGTGGTTTCAACGCCGCGATACCCTCAAGGCGGCGGCGGCCTGGGTGGCCATGGGCGGCATGCCCGCGGCACTGGCCCAGCAGCGCAGCAACGTAGTGGAATTTGTGGGCGACGTGCTGCTGAACGGCCAGCGCATGCGGCCACAGCAAACCATACAGACCGGCGACGAAATTTTGACCGGCCCTGCTTCGCGTCTGGTGTTTCTGATCGGCAACGCCGCGTTTCATGTGCGGCAAAACTCGCGCCTCACCGTCGAGCGCGGCAACACGCTCAACACCGTGAGCCTGCTTCGCCTGCTCACGGGGGCGGTGGTCAGCGTGTTCGGGCGCGGCGGCTGTTGATTCATCAGTACAACTGAGCCAGTGATCACGTCGAATACTGAGCCACCGGGTTGATGGGTTTTTTGGCTATTCGG
The DNA here is from genome assembly GCF_055702805.1 of Hydrogenophaga sp. LT287. NCBI lineage: Bacteria > Pseudomonadati > Pseudomonadota > Betaproteobacteria > Burkholderiales > Comamonadaceae > Hydrogenophaga > Hydrogenophaga sp. LT287. The sequence goes on from NZ_JBVPZC010000026.1 coordinate 51,020, forward strand.
TTGTGGATAAGTCTATAGGGTCCGCTGGTTTTCGATCTCCTTTCTGAGTCTTTGGGCGTTGCTTTGGCAGTGCCGCGCCAGCGGCACTGGAATGCTTGAATCGCCAGCTCTCGTTGCCCGTCTCCACGATGTGGCAGTGGTGCGTGAGACGGTCGAGCAAGGCGGTGGTCATCTTGGCGTCGCCAAAGACGCTGCTCCACTCCGAGAAGGTGAGGTTGGTGGTGATCACCACGCTCGTTCGCTCATAGAGTTTGGAGAGCAGGTGGAACAGCATCGCGCCGCCCGACTGCGTGAACGGCAAGTAGCCCAGTTCATCCAGGATCACCAGATCGACATACATCAGGCGATGTGCCAACTGCCCAGACTTGTTCTGAGCCTTCTCCAGCTCCAGGGCGTTGACCAACTCCACCGTAGAGAAGAAACGAACCCGCTTGCCGTGCATGCGGATCGCCTCGATCCCCAGGCTCGTAGCCAGGTGGGTCTTGCCCGTGCCGGGGCCACCGACCAGCACCACGTTGTGCGCCGACTCCAGGAATCGAAGGGTGTGCAGCTGGCGCACCAGCGCTTCATCGAGTTGCGCATGGACGAAGTCAAAGCCAGCGAGATCGCGGTGCGATGGGAACCGCGCCACGCGCATCTGGTAGGCCATGGAGCGCACCTCGCGCTGCGCCGTCTCAGCCTTGATGAGCTGGTGCAACACGGCCTCATGGTCGAGCGACTTCATGCGGGCGGTGCCCAGCACCTCCGGCCATGCACTGGCCATGCCGTGCAGGCCCAGCGCTTTGAAAGCATCAATGACATCATGCATGGTCGGACTCCGGTGACGCCTCATGAGGCTGGGGGTTGCGCAGTGCGTCATAGCGCCGCAGGTTGGCCAGTGGTGGCGTATTGAGCGTGAGCATCGTGGCCACTGGCGGCTCGGGCGCACGCTGCTCCTGCAAGCGAGAGAGCACGTTGAGCACGTGCTCGGCACTCACCCGCCCGGACTGCAGCGCCAGCTCCACCGCCACCTGCACGGCCTCCAGCCCGTGCAGGCTCACCCCCATGAGCACCTGCGCCATCACCCTGTCGCCCCCGCTGTGGCGCAGCAACTGGCGCTGCAGTTCCTGTAGGGGTTCGGGCATGGTCTTGAAGGGCGCACCATTGCGCAGCGCACCGGGCTTTCGCTCGACCAGCGCGATGTAGTGCATCCAGTCGTAGATCGTCTGATCCCGCTCGAAGCTGCGCTCCAGCCGCACCTGCCGCCCATCGG
>NZ_JBVPZC010000027.1:0-51669 GCF_055702805.1 Hydrogenophaga sp. LT287
CCACCGCCTTGCTCGACCGACTCACGCACCACTGCCACATCGTGGAGACGGGCAACGAGAGCTGGCGATTCAAGCATTCCAGTGCCGCTGGCGCGGCACTGCCAAAGCAACGCCCAAAGACTCAGAAGGGAGATCGAAAACCAGCGGACCCTATAGACTTATCCACAACCGAGTAGCCAAAAAACCCATCAACCCGGTGGCTCAGTATTCGACGTGATCACTGGCTCAGTTGTACTGATGAATCAACAATCGGTGAAAAAGGCGGGAAATTGAGTACTTTTTAAGAGGTCAACGCAAAACCGGGGCAAAAGCCCCGGTTCTCTTGTCTACTCTGGCGGCGGCGCTCAGGGCGCCAACCGGCCTCAGCGTCAGGTGTTGGGTGCCGTCTTGGAACTCCAGATCATGGTGATGACCAAGATGCCCATCACCACCCCCAGGGACACCGACACCGGAATCTTGAAGATGTCGATCAGCATCATCTTGGTACCAATGAACACCAGGATCACGGCCAGGCCGTAGTTCAGCAAGTGGAAACGGCTGGCGGCCGCTTGCAGCAGGAAGAACATGGCGCGCAGCCCCAGAATGGCAAACACGTTGCTGGTGAGCACAATGAACGGGTCTTTGGTGATGGCAAAAATGGCCGGGATCGAGTCCACCGCAAAGATCACGTCGGTCATGCCGACCAGGGCAATCACCATCAACAGCGGCGTTGCAATGCGCTTGCCGTTTTCAACGGTGAAGAACTTCTCGCCGTCGTACTCTTTGCTCACCGGCATGATCCGGCGCAGCAGCTTCAGGGCCGGGTTGTCGTCCAGGTTGGCCTCGGAATCCGCACCCACCCACATCTTGATGCCGGTCAGGATCAGGAAAGCGCCGAACACGTAGAGGATCCAGTGGAACTGGTCCAGCAGCCAGGCACCCACCAAAATCATGATGGTGCGCAGCACGATGGCGCCCAGAATGCCGATCATCAGCACCCGTTTCTGGAACGTGGGCGGTACCGCGAAGTAGGTAAAGATCAGCAGAAAGACAAAGATGTTGTCCACCGCCAGGCTCTTCTCGATCAGGTAGCCGGTGAGGAACTCCAGCGCCTTCTCGTTGGCGACCTCGACGGACCCGGTGGTGTCCTTGATGGCCCACCAGAACATGGCGTTGAAGACCAGACTGACCACCACCCAGGCCAGCGACCAGTACAGGGCCTCTTTGACACCCACCTCATGGGCGCCCTGCTTGGAGAGCACGACAAAGTCGACAAACAGTGCGACGAGCACGAAGGCGACGAAAACGCCCCATAGCCAAAGGGGAGCAATGGTTTCCATAGAAATACCTTGAAGGACGGTGTTGAAAAACAAACACCCTCCAAGGTCTGGCCTGAACCGGGCATGGCGCCCAGCCCGGAGTTTCCGGCGGCCTGATCGCATTGAACCAGACCACGTATTGACGAAAACCCCACCCGCCGAAACCGGGCAAAGCCCGGTGGCAGGTTGGTTACTCCCCTTGACGGGAACCGAGTAGTTTGGGGGCAGTTGGTTGCCGGCGCAAACTGAAGGTTCTTCAGGATTTGACTGAAGGACGTGGGCTGACCTCAGTCTCTGGCAAATTTTGCGATGGCTTCCTGAGGCTCAACATTGCATGCGCGGCACCAGTCGATGAACACCATCACATCCACATACATTTCACCGCGCTCCACTTTGGAAACGTAGGACTGTCCAACACCCAGTGTTTGAGCAAGCTGCACCTGTGAAAGCCCGGCGGACTGGCGAGTCCGCGCCATTTCAGCCTGCAAGGCTTGGTAGCGAGGATGGTGTATGGAGACGGGCACATATGGATGCTCTATCCCGATTTGGAATAGTCCATTTACGACTATTTCAGATTAAGATCCATTTGGCCGTGACATGTCGTTACAGGCTCTATCAATTAATTCAGGGAATCCATGAACAAATTCAAACTTCGATGGGCGGCATTGGCTGTCAGCACTGCCGTTTTGACCGCATGCGGGGGTGGAGATGACGCTGCCACCACATTGGCGGTCGAAGGCTTTTGGAGTGGCTCAACCACCACAGGGGTTGGTGTCAATCTGGCGATTTTGGAGAACGGAGAGACTTGGGGTGTCTACACCTCAGGCGGTGGGATCGCTGGTGCTTTGTATGGGAATACCACGGCCAGCGGTAACACCCTAAGCGGCTCAGGTTCGGACTTCAACATCCCATCCCGCACGACCTCCTCGGCCACTTATTCAGGCACCTTTGCCCCAAAATCTTCGATCAGCCTCACCACGTCAGGCGGCGTCTCCTTTACGGGGACTTATGAGGCAGCCTACGACCAGCCTGCTTCGTTGGCAGCTGTTGCAGGCTCTTTTACCGGTGAGGGCGTTTCGGGCAGCAGTCCGGTGCAAGGGGTATCTGTCACCATCTCTTCTTCAGGTGCCGTCACGGTACCTGCCAATCTGGGCTGCTCTGCATCAGGTTTAATTACTCCCCGCGCCAGTGGCAAGAACGTGTTCAACGTGTCCGTCACGTTCTCGGGCTCTACCTGCGCCTTGGGGAACGGGGCCACAGCGACAGGCATGGCCTACTACGACTCAGTCGATCAAGGCTTGGTAGTGCTGGCCTTGAACTCTGCGAAAACCGACGGTTTTATCTACATCGGTAGCAAGTAAACCCCGAAAAGGTCCCCGAGCGAATTTCGCTCGGGGACACTTCCACCACACTCAAACCGCCTCTTTGTAAAACGCTTGCCGCCCCACCGCCCGCGGCGCCTGGCTCGCCACCGCGTCGTGAATCGCGCCAATGTGCTGCGGCGTGGTGCCGCAGCAGCCGCCCACGATGTTCACCAGGCCTTCGGCGGCAAACTCGTGCAGCAGGCGGCTGGTCACGTCCGGCGTTTCGTCGAAACCGGTGTCGCTCATGGGGTTGGGCAGTCCGGCGTTGGGGTAGCAGCTGATGAAGGTGTCGCCCGCGACCTTGGCCAGTTCCTGGATGTAGGGACGCATGAGCGTGGCGCCCAGCGCGCAGTTCAGGCCCACGGCCAGCGGCTGGATGTGGCGCACGCTGGCCCAGAAAGCGGTGACGGTCTGGCCGCTCAAGATGCGGCCGGAAGCGTCGGTCACGGTGCCGCTGATGATGACCGGCAGGCGCTCGCCGCTGTTTTCAAAATACTCGTCGATGGCAAACAGCGCCGCTTTGGCGTTGAGGGTGTCGAAGATGGTTTCGACCAGCAACACGTCAGAGCCGCCTTCCACCAGCGCTTCCACTTGCTCGTAATAGGCGGCGCGCAGCTGCTCAAAGGTCACGTTGCGGGCGCCGGCGTCGTTCACGTCGGGGCTGATACTGGCGGTCTTGGGCGTCGGGCCCAGGGCGCCGGCCACGAAGCGGGGCTTGTCGGGTGTGCTGAATTTGTCGCAGGCTTCGCGGGCGATGCGGGCCGACGCCAGGTTCATCTCGCGCGCCAGGGGGGCCATGTCGTAGTCTTCTTGCGCAATCGTGGTGGCGCCGAAGGTGTTGGTCTCGATCAGGTCGGCGCCGGCGGCCAGGTAGCCTTCGTGGATGTCGCGGATCACGTCCGGGCGGGTCAGGCTCAGCAGTTCGTTGTTGCCCTTCACATCTTTGTGAAAGTCTTTGAAGCGTTCACCGCGGTACTGCGCCTCGCCGAGCTTGAAGCGCTGAATCATGGTGCCCATGGCGCCATCCAGAATGGCGATGCGTTTCGAGAGGATGTCAGGCAAGGCCTGGGCGCGGGTGTAGGTCGGGAAAGTCATGGATGGGATTGTAGGAACTGTGGCGGCGGCGGGCCAAAGCCGCGGCACGTGGCCTGCCCCGCAGCAAGGGCGCCCACACGCATACCCGACAATAGGCGCCATGAAACACCTCAACCCCCAGGAAGCCTGGGCCTGGCTGCAACAGGAGCGCGCGCGCAGTGCCGCCGACGGCAGCGCCGGCCCCTTGTTTGTGGACGTGCGCATGGAGATCGAGTCGCTCTACGTGGGCCGCCCGCCCGAGGTGGAGAACATTCCCTGGTACGAATACCCCGACCTCACGCCCGACCCGCAACGCTTTGCTGCGGCGGTGGAGAAAGAAGCGGGCGACAAAACCCGCCCGGTGCTGCTGATCTGCCGCAGCGGCAAGCGCACGCTGGACGCTGGCGCTGCCCTGGAAGCCGCCGGCTTTGCCCAGGTGGCGCATGTGGTGCACGGTTTTGAAGGCGAGCTGAACGACGCGTTCAAGCGCTCCAGCCTGAACGGCTGGCGTTTTGAGGGTTTGCCGTGGGAGCAAATGTGACCGGTGGCCTGAAATCACCCGATGGCGTTGTCCATGATTGATATTTCTCCCCAGGGCGAAACCCTGGAAGCTTGCGTGGGCGTGCTGCAGGAAGTGTTTGGCTATGACGCCTTTCGCGGCCCGCAGGCCGACATTGTTGGGCACGTGAGCGCGGGCGGCGACGCCCTGGTGCTCATGCCCACGGGCGGCGGCAAGTCGCTGTGTTACCAGGTGCCGGCCATCGTGCGCGAGCGCGCCGGGCACGGCCTCACAGTGGTGGTGTCGCCGCTGATCGCGCTCATGCACGACCAGGTGGGCGCGCTGATTGAAGCCGGCGTGGCCGGCGCTTTCCTGAACTCCAGCCTCACCAGCGAAGAAGCCCAGCAAACCGAAAAGCAGCTGCTGCGCGGCGAACTCACGCTCATTTACGCCGCCCCGGAGCGCCTGACCACACCCCGTTTTCTGGCGCTCATGGATTCGCTGCACGAGCGCGGCAAGCTCAGCCTGTTTGCCATTGACGAGGCGCACTGCGTGAGCCAGTGGGGCCACGACTTCCGGCCCGAGTACCGCTCGCTGGCGATATTGCACGAGCGCTACGCCGGCGTGCCCCGCGTGGCGCTCACCGCCACGGCCGACGACCTCACCCGCGCCGACATCGTGGAACGCCTGCAACTGCAACAGGCGCGCACCTTTATCAGCAGTTTTGACCGGCCCAACATCCGCTACCAGCTGGTGGAAAAGAAGGACGCCACCGCCCAGCTGATGCGTTTCATACGCGACGAACACACCAGCAGCGCGGGCCACGACGCGGGCATCGTCTACTGCCAGTCGCGCCGCCGGGTAGAAGAAGTGGCCGGCATGCTGAACGACGCTGGCCTGAACGCCCTGCCCTACCACGCGGGCATGGACGCGACCAAGCGCCAGCAACACCAGGACCGTTTCTTGCGCGAAGAAGGCCTGATCATGGTGGCCACCATCGCGTTTGGCATGGGCATCGACAAGCCCGACGTTCGCTTCGTGGCGCACCTGGATATGCCCAAAAACATTGAGGGCTACTACCAGGAAACCGGCCGTGCCGGTCGCGACGGCGAGCCCGCCAACGCCTGGATGGCCTACGGCCTGCAAGACGTGGTGAACCAGCGCCGCATGATCGACGAGAGCCCCGCGGCCGACGAGTTCAAGCAGGTGCTGCGCGGCAAGCTCGACGCCCTGCTCACCCTGGCCGAAGCCAGCGACTGCCGCCGCGTGCGGCTGCTGGCCTACTTTGGCGAAAAAAGCGAGCCCTGCGGCAATTGCGACAACTGCCTGCACCCGCCGGCGCTAACGGACGCCACCGAGTCGGCCCGCAAGCTGCTCTCCTGCATCTACCGCGTGCAGCAGACCAGCGGCACCGCGTTTGGCGCGGGTCACATCATGGACATCTTGCGCGGCAAGCAGACCGAAAAGATGGCGCAGTACGGGCACGACAAGCTGAGCACCTTTGGCATTGGGGCCGACCTGTCAGAAACCCAATGGCGCGCGCTGCTGCGCCAGCTGATCGCCATTGAAGCGGTGCAGGTGGACGCGGCGCACTACAACACGCTGCACCTGGCCGACGCCGCCCGCGAGATTTTGAAAGGGCAGCGCCCGGTGGCGCTGAAACTGGCGGCTGAAAAAACCCCGGGCCGTACCAGCCGCAGCAAGGCCGCGCGCAGCAGCGCGGCCGCAGCGCCCGACGGCCAGCCGCTGAGCCTGGCCGAACGCGACTGCCTGGACGCCCTCAAGGCCTGGCGCGGCGAAGTGGCGCGCGAGCACAACCTGCCCGCTTTTGTGATTTTTCACGACAGCACCTTGCGCGCCATTGCCAGCCGCATGCCCCAAACCGACGCCGACCTGGATGGAATTGCAGGTCTGGGACAGAAAAAGCGCGAGGCTTACGGTGCGGACGTGCTGCGGGTGGTGAGTGCTTTTGGGTAGTTTGGGCGCGCTGGAAAAAGCGATCTGAACACCATCGTTTGACCTGTTTTTCATAGCGCGACCACTCGTCGGTCGAAGCCTGTTTGAAGGGTAAAAAACCTCAAGGCGGAAGCGGCACCGCCGATGTTGAAGGTGAGCCCGGGGGCAACCCCGTTCACTGACTTTGAACATCGCGAAATGGAGTGCGGCATGTTTTTCAAGCTGCCATGGTTCGGCAAACGCCACCACGAGAAGTACCACGACACCCAGGTGCTGGAACTGGATTTCCTCGTTGACGAATTCCACGACGCGATGGCCGACATCAAAGATCCCGTGCGCACACGCCTGCACGCGGCCCTGATTTCTTGCCAGAGCCCCAAAGACCTCTGGTTTCTGCGCGGCAAGCTGTTCAACCTGATTTCCAAGCACCACTGCGAAAGCGAAGCCCACCAGCGTGTGGGCCGGCTCGACCAGAAGCTGCGTTTCTTTGTGGACCACCACCCGGACTACACGCCGGAAGAACTGCCCTCGGGGCCAATGGCGCTTCTTCACTGACCCCCCGCGCCGCGCTGCGCGCGTCACCCCCCCAGGGGGCAACGGTGGCGGCCCGGCCGGTTCCGCGGCGTTATGGAACAAGACATCTCTCTCACGCATGCTTGCTTGTCTCCTCGTTTGGCCCGTCGTTGAGACGGGCTTTTTCTTGGGCGCAACCCGCGCGGCGAGGGCGGTGTTTCTAGAATCACGGGCATGACTGCACCCCGCCCCCTGCTCATCGTCCAGACCGGTCGCACGCACGACCACATCCGCGAACGCCTGGGAGACTTTCATGACTGGATCGAGGCGGGTCTGCGCACAGGCGGTGCCGAGGTGACAACCTACGACGCCCGCTCGGATACACCGCCCCCCGCGCCGCAAACCGTAGCGGGCATTGTGCTCACGGGTTCACACGCCATGGTGAGCGACCGCGAAGCCTGGAGCGAAGCGCTGGTGCCCTGGCTGCAGCAGGCCGTGGCGGTGCAAACGCCGGTGCTGGGCATTTGCTACGGCCACCAGCTGCTGGCGCACGCGCTGGGCGGCGAGGTGGCACACCACCCACAGGGGGTGGAGATTGGCACGGTGCGCGTGCAGCGCCACGCTGCTGCACAGACCGACGCCCTGCTGGGGCACCTGCCCGACGACTTTGAAGCGCAGGCCACGCACTGGCAGTCGGTGCGCCGCCTGCCGCCGGGGGCGGTGCTGCTGGCCGGCAATGCGTTTGAGCCGCACCACGCCTTTCGGGTGGGGCCCAGCGCCTGGGGCGTGCAATTTCACCCGGAGTTTTCAGCCGAAGCGCTCAGGGCTTATGTGGAGGGCATGGGGCCGGTGCTGGCGCGCGCGGGGCGCGATGCGGCACAGATCAGCGCGGGCTTAAAGGACACGCCGCTAGCGGCTTCGGTGTTGCCGCGGTTTGCGCGGTTGGCCCTCAATGAGTAAAGCCGATACCGCGTGATTCGCGCACCTCGGGTTTGATGCGGTGCTCGGCTTCAAGCTGGGCCAAAAATTCGTCGGGCGCCAGCGTTTCAGCCAAAATTTCCACCTGCCGCTTCACCGCGGCGAAGTCGCCGGGGCACAGCTGTTCCAGCCGGGCCAGCCGTGAGCGCCAGGCGTCCGTCAACACCGCCGCCTCACCGCCCAGCGCTTCCACCACAAACATGCGCTCGCGCTGCTCACGGGTGAGCGGCTTGAAATGGATCTTGAACGTGAAGCGCCGCAGCGCCGCCTGGTCGATGCTGTCCATCAGGTTGGTGGTGCAAATGAAAATGCCCGCGTAGCGCTCCATGCCCTGCAGCATCTCGTTCACCTCGGTCACCTCGTAGGTGCGCTGGGCGCCGCGGCGGTCTTGCAAAAAGCTGTCGGCTTCGTCCAGCAGCAGCACCGCTTTTTCCGCCTCGGCTTCGCGAAACATGGCCGCCATCTGCTGCTCGGTTTCGCCCACAAATTTGCTCATCAGGTCGCTGGCGCGGCGCACCATGAGCGGTCGCTCCAGCTGCTGCGCCATGTGCTCGGCCAGCGCGGTTTTGCCGGTGCCAGGGGCGCCATGGAAACACAGGCAGCCGTGGCCGCGTGCCTTGAGCGCGCTGACGATGCGCGGCAGTTCGTAACGCGACTCCACGTTGAGCATGTCCAGGCTGTACTGCGTCACGCTGGGTCGCTGCAGCGCGTCGGGCCGACGGCCCAGGGCAAGGTCGGCGTGTTTGAGCTGGCGCTCGATCAGGTCGTCCAGCACCGGGGCCGGCGCAGCGCTCATGGCGGCTTTGCCCGCACGGCGGGGGGTGGGCTTGGCCGGTGCGGTGGCCAACTGGGCGAAGCGCACGGCGGTGCGAATCTGCGCCGGCGTGAGGCCTTTGCGCTCCGTCAGCCGGGCCACCAGCGCGTCCGACACACACACGTCTTCCAGCGTTTTGCGCACGAGCTGCTCGCGCGCGCCCGGTGGTGGGCTTTTCAGCTCCAGGTGGTAAGCGAAACGGCGGCGAAACGCCGGGTCAATTTGCTCGATGCGGTTGGTCACCCACAGCGTGGGCACGGCATTGGTTTCCAAAATCTGGTTGACCCAGGCCTTGCCGCTGACGCTGCCGGTGTGCGGCGCGGCCACGTGTTCGGCGCGCGCCATGAGCTGCGCCGCTTCGCTGGAGATGGGCGGAAAAACGTCTTCCACCTCGTCAAACAGCAGCACCGAATGGGCCGTGCCTTTCAAAAACACCTGGGCGATTTGCAACGAGCGATAGCGGTCGCGGCCGCTCAGGGCGTTGCCGTCGCGGTCGGCGTATTCCACTTCAAACAGTTCCAGCCCGGCGGCTTGTGCCACCACCCGGGCCAGCTCGGTTTTGCCGGTGCCAGGCGGGCCGTACAAGAGAATGTTGACGCCCGGTTCCTTGCGCGCCACGGCTTCGCGCAGCAGGCCACTCAGCAGCTGCACATCGTCGCCCACAAAGGCAAAGTCTTTGTCGGTCAGCGCCGAGCGGGCTGCCGGCCGGGTGAACACCGCCATCAGTTCGCTCTGCGTGCGGTACTCGCGCATCAGCACCGGCGGCAGCTTTTCACTCACTTTCATGAGGTCGGCCAGGTCGGTGATGTTGTGCTCGGAGATCAGGTTTTCGACCATGCCGATGCGCTCCAGCCGCGAGCCGGCGCGCAGCGCCTCGCCCACTTCGCTGGCTTTCACGCCCGCCACATCGGCAATGGCAGCATAGGCCTCGGGCGCGTTGTTGACCTTGAACTCCACCAGAATGGAACGCAGGTCGCGCTGGTAGCGCGCCAGCGTGCCGTAGAGCAACAGCGCACGCTCGGCGCGGTTGAGCTGCAGCAGGCCAGCCAGCGCGTCGATGTTTTTTTCCACCAGGGTGGACTGCTTCTTCAGCGCCTGGCTGAGCCAGTCGCCGGTGACGGCCAGCACGGCCAGCAGGTCTTTGGGCGATTCTTTGGCGTACTCGTCCAGGTAGAAAAACAGCGTGCCTTCTTCGTACGGGCCGCGCCAGATGCCGTAGCGCTCCATAAAGGCGTTGGTGCTCAGGCGGTCGTGGTCGCTCCAGAGTTCGTTGTCTTTGCAGCGGCGCTGCAAAAATTCCCGCAGCCGGCCCAGCACGGTCAGCGGCCACACCAGATGGCGCCCGGCCAGCGACAGCAAGGTGTTCAGGTCGCGCCGCACATTGAAGCGCGGGCCTTGGCGGGCGGCCAGTGTGAGCACGAAATGCGAACACATGAGGTCGAGCACCGGTGCCTGGCGCAGACCATGGGGCACGAACACCCGGCCTTCCGCCGCGCAGGGGCTGCGCCCTTCGCGGGGCTCTCGCGGTTCCAGCACCGCCCGCGCCAAAGGGCTTGCGGGCTGCACCGTGCGTTTGGTCATCCAGACACCTCCAGAAAAACCTCGGGCCGCCCAAGCCGGGCAGCCCACATGCGGCTCTGAGCGGAACATAACCCAGCTTGATGTTTCATGGAAGAGCGTGATGGAGCGTGTTTGAGCAATTTGTGGGGCTTTTCCCCAAGCCCGTTGGCGGGGACGGCGGGCCACAATGGCGCCATGCTGGAACTACACGACATTGAAGCCGCCGCCGCCCGTCTGACCGGGCAGGTGCTGGACACCCCATTTGTGGAATCGCGCACCATTTCGCAGCTCACCGGCTGCCAGGTGTTTTTGAAGTTTGAAAACCTGCAGTACACCGCTTCGTTCAAAGAGCGCGGCGCCTGCAACAAGCTGACCCAGCTCAGCGCCGACGAGCGCGCGCGCGGTGTGGTGGCCATGAGCGCGGGCAATCACGCGCAAGGGGTGGCCTACCACGCCCAGCGGCTGGGCATTCGGGCGGTGATCGTCATGCCCCGCTTCACACCGGGTGTGAAGATTGACCGCACCCGCGGCTTTGATGTCGAGGTGGTGCTGCACGGCGACACCCTGGACGAAGCCCGCGCCCACGCCTACGCCCTGGCGCAGCAGCAAGGCCTGGTGTTTGTGCACCCTTACGACGACGAAGCGATCGTGGCTGGCCAGGGCACGGTGGCGCTGGAAATGCTGCGCGCGCAGCCCGATCTGGACACCCTGGTGGTGGCCGTGGGCGGGGGCGGCCTCATCGCCGGCATGGCCACGGTGGCCAAGGCCCTGAAGCCCGGTATCCGCATCATCGGCGTGCAGACCGAGCGGTTTCCGGCGATGTACAACGCCATCAAGGGCACGCACCTGCCGCAGGGCAGCAGCACGATTGCCGAGGGCATTGCGGTGGGCACGCCGGGCGAGATCACCCAGGCCATCGTGCGCGAGAAGGTGGACGACCTGGTGCTGGTGGACGAGGGCGACATTGAGCAGGCCATCGTGATGCTGCTGGAGATTGAAAAGACCCTGGTGGAAGGCGCGGGCGCCGCCGGGCTGGCCGCGGTGTTGAAGTACCCCGAGCGGTTTGCCGGGCAGAAAGTGGGCCTGGTGCTGTGCGGCGGCAACATCGACCCGCTGCTGCTGGCCTCCATCATTGAGCGTGGCATGGTGCGCGCCGGCCGGTTGGCGCGTATTCAGGTGAACGCGCGCGACGTGCCGGGCAACCTCGCGCGCATCACCGGCATCGTGGCCGAGGCCGGCGCCAACATCGACGAGGTGCACCACCAGCGCGCCTTCACCTTGTTGGCGGCGCAAAACGTGGCGATTGAACTGGTGTTGCAAACCCGCGGCCGCGAACACATTGCGCAGGTGATCGAGTGCCTGCGCGAAGCCGGCTTCGACACCACGCTGCTCTAACGCACAGACCACCAAAACACATTTGCCGGCAACGCGCCGGCATTGGCGGCGTTTGCCATTTTTCCTCTGCGATCGGCGGGCATCTTGCTTCACACGGGTTGACGCCTGCCCAGTGGCTCTGCATCATGGTCCGGTGTCCAACACCAATCGGGAGGAAGCGCCATGAACACGAACGCCTTGTGGGACTCGCTGCAAAGCACCTTGGGCAGCCACATACCGCAACTGCTCGGGGCCTTGGCCATTTTTGTGCTGGGCTGGCTCATCGCCGTGGTGGTGCGCGCCGCCGTGCGCAAAAGCCTGGGCTTCATTGGCGTCAACCACCGGTTTGGCAAACTCACCGGCACCGGGGTCGACATTGAAGGCGCGGTGGCGCTGGGCCTGTTCTGGGTGGTGATTTTGCTCACGCTGGTGGCGGTGTTCAACTCGCTGAACCTGGCCATCGTGTCGGGTCCGTTTTCGGCCCTGGCTACCGAGCTGTTTGCCTACGCGCCGCGCCTGCTGGGCGGCCTGGTGCTGGCGCTGGTGGGCTGGCTGGTGGCCAGTGTGGTGCGCGCCGTCGCGCAAAAGCTGCTGGACAAGTCCACGCTGGACGAAAAGCTGTCGGAGCACGCCGACATGGCCCCCATGAGCGAAGGCCTGGCGGGTGCGTTGTTCTGGCTGGTCATTTTGCTGTTTGTGCCCGCGGTGCTGGGTGCGCTGGACATGGAAGGTTTGCTGGACCCGCTGCGCACCATGGTCACCCAAACCCTGAGCATGCTGCCTAACGCGCTGGGTGCCCTCATCATTGGGGGCGTGGGCTGGATCGTGGCCACCGTGCTGCGCAACCTCACCACCAACCTGAGCCGTACTGCGGGTGTGGACAAGCTGGGCGGGCAGGCGGGGCTGGCCGAGTCGGTCCGCTTGTCCACCGTCATCGGCCTGCTGGTGTTTGTGGCGGTGTTTCTGCCCTCGCTCATTGCGGCGCTGGACGCACTGAAGATCGAAGCCATTTCGCGCCCCGCCACCGACATGCTAGCCCTGCTGATGCAAGGCGTACCCCACCTGATTGCCGCCGGCCTCATTTTGGTGGTGACCTGGCTGGTGGCTTCGTTTGCCAGCAAACTGCTCGCCAGCCTGCTGGCCACGCTGGGTTTTGACACCCTGCCCGCCCGCATCGGCATGGCCCATGCCTTTGAGCGCACGCCCGCTTCAACCGCCGTGGGGCGGGTGGCGCTGTTTTTTGCCATGCTGTTTGCCAGCGTGGAAGCAGCCAGCCAGCTCGGTTTTTCGCAGGTGAGCGACATCGTGTCCACCTTTATCCGCTTTGGGGGCGACATCTTGCTGGGCTCGGCCATTTTGGTGATCGGCTTCTGGCTAGCCAATGTGGCCTACGACGCCATTGACCGGGCCAGCGGCGCCAGCACGAAAGGCCTGGCGCGCGTCGGGCGCTATGCCATTTTGGCGCTGGTGATCGCCATGGGTCTGCGCGCCATGGGCATTGCGGACGACATCGTGAATCTGGCGTTTGGCCTCACCCTGGGCGCTGTGGCGGTGGCGGTGGCCCTGGCGTTTGGCCTGGGTGGACGCGAAGCCGCCGGCAAAATGATGGAACACTGGCTGTCCCAGCTGCGCCGCAAAGAATGAACCCATGACCCAAGACACCCCTTTCGCCTCCGTCACCACCGACACCCTGCAACACGCGCTGGCCGACTGGTTTGCCCCCTGGGTGCAAGCGCTCGGCCTCACCGTGGAGGCGTTTTCAGACGGCGAAGTAACCCTGCGTCTGCCTCAGAACGACCAGCTCAGCCGCGTGGGCGGCATGGTGTGCGGCCAGGCGCTCATGTCGGCGGCCGACACCGCCATGGTGCTGGCCATCGTGACCCGCCTGGGCAACCAGCGGCCCATGACCACGGTGCAGCTCAACACCAGCTTCCTCAAGCCTTTGTCTAACCAGGACGCCCTGGTGACGGCGCGCATCGTCCGCGCCGGCAAAAGCCTCGTGTTTGGCGAAATTGACATCAGCGGGGCACGCGACGGCCAGAGCGTGTGCCGCGCCAGCACCACCTACGCGCTGCTGTAACCCCGTTTTTTTCGCCGTTCCACGGCGTCTGCCCTAAAATCAGCGGCAGTTTTGTTCATTCCTCTGGAGAACCCATGTCCCACCACGATCACGACAGCCACAAAGACCAGCCGCAAGATGTGGTGGAGTCCATCGTTCCCCTGATGCCCATCGTCCTGCCCATCGCCGGCGCTGTGCTGATCTTCCTGCTGGCCTTCATTGCCGTGTTCATGGCCTGACACCATCCCGTCAGCCCACCAGGCCGAACGCCCGCCCGGGCCTTCGGCCTTTTTCTTGTCACAGGCACGACCCAGCGCACGGTCGCCCTACACCACACAGCGCGAACCGGCCACAGCCCGCCGTCATACGCATAAGGTTATGCGGGTTTTGCATGTAACTTGCCGGTAACTGACCCGGCGCTTTCATAAAATTGTGCGAATAGGCCGACACGCGGATCAAAACCCGGGATCATCCTCCCGCTTTTTTCCTTCGTGCTGCATCCGCAACCCGTACAGCAGCCCCGAGCGCCGACCGCCCTTTTTCGCACAAGGGAGCCTCACAGCCGCCCCCAGTCTTGACTGGCTTGCGGCTGTTGGTGTCTCTTGGGCTTGCCGCTTTACAAACTCTGGAGCTTCTTCCCATGAACTCACCCGTGATGCAGGGCCTCAACCTGAACACCCCCGCCTACGTCAAAAATGCCCGGCTGATTGCCTGGGTGGCCGACATGGTTGCCCTGTGCAAGCCTGCCAGCGTGGTCTGGTGCGACGGCAGCGATGCCGAATACGACCGCCTGTGCCAACAGCTGGTGGACGCCGGCACCTTCAAACGGCTCGACCCTGCCAAGCGCCCCAACAGCTTCCTGGCATGGTCGGACCCGTCCGACGTGGCCCGTGTGGAAGACCGCACCTACATCTGCGCCGAGAAAAAAGAAGACGCCGGCCCGACCAACAACTGGATGGCCCCAGCCGACATGCGCAAAACCCTGCAGCCGCTGTTTGACGGCTGCATGACCGGCCGCACCATGTATGTGGTGCCGTTCAGCA
The DNA here is from genome assembly GCF_055702805.1 of Hydrogenophaga sp. LT287. Lineage (NCBI taxonomy): Bacteria > Pseudomonadati > Pseudomonadota > Betaproteobacteria > Burkholderiales > Comamonadaceae > Hydrogenophaga > Hydrogenophaga sp. LT287. The sequence continues at coordinate 14,533 of NZ_JBVPZC010000027.1, forward strand.
TGGGCCCGCTGGGCTCACACATCGCTCACATTGGCGTCGAGCTGACCGACAGCGCCTACGTGGTCGTGAACCAGAAGCTGATGACCCGCATGGGCAAGGCCGTGTACGACGTGCTGGGCACCGACGGCGAGTTTGTTCCCTGTATGCACACCGTGGGCGCGCCGCTGGCTGCGGGCGAGCAAGACAGCACCAGCTGGCCCTGCAACCCAACCACCAAGTACATCGTGCATTACCCCGAAACGCGCGAAATCTGGAGCTACGGCTCGGGCTACGGTGGCAACGCACTGCTGGGCAAAAAGTGTCTGGCGCTGCGCATCGCGTCCACCATGGGCCGTGACCAAGGCTGGCTGGCCGAGCACATGTTGATTCTGGGTGTGACCAACCCGCAGGGCAAGAAGTACCACGTGGCAGCGGCCTTCCCCAGCGCCTGCGGCAAGACCAACTTCTCCATGCTGGTGCCACCGGCCGGCTTTGACGGCTGGAACGTGACCACCATTGGCGATGACATCGCCTGGATCAAGCCCCACGCCGACGGCAAGCTCTACGCCATCAACCCCGAAGCGGGCTACTTTGGCGTGGCACCGGGCACCAACACGCTGACCAACCCCAACTGCATGGCCAGCCTGAACGAAAACGTGATTTTCACCAACGTGGCGCTGACCGACGACGGCGACGTGTGGTGGGAAGGCATGGAAAAGGACCAGGGCAAGTTCCCGGCGCACCTGGTTGACTGGCAAGGCAAAGACTGGACGCCCGAGATTGCCAAGCAGACCGGCGCCAAGGCCGCCCACCCCAACGCCCGCTTCACCGTGGCCGCCACCAACAACCCAGCGCTGGACAGCGCCTGGGACGACCCGGCCGGCGTGCCGATTGACGCCTTCATCTTCGGCGGCCGCCGTTCCACCACCGTGCCACTGGTGACCGAAGCCCGCAGCTGGACCGAAGGCGTCTACATGGCCGCCACCATGGGCTCGGAAACCACCGCCGCCGCCTTCGGCGCGCAGGGCGTGGTGCGCCGCGACCCGTTCGCCATGCTGCCGTTCTGCGGCTACAACATGAGCGACTACTTCCAGCACTGGCTCAACATGGAACAGCGCCTGAGCAGCCAGGGTCACAGCCTGCCCAGCATCTTCTGCGTCAACTGGTTCCGCAAAGACGAAGCCGGCAAGTTCGTCTGGCCCGGCTACGGCGAAAACATGCGCGTGCTGAAGTGGATGATCGACCGCATTGAAGGCCAGGCCGCCGGCACCGAGACCATGTTTGGCGTGGCCCCGACCTACGGTGAACTCAACTGGACCGGCCTGGACTTCACGCCCGAGCAGTTCAACACCGTGACCAGCATCGACAAAGCCGCCTGGCTGGAAGAGCTCAAGCTGCACGAAACCCACTTTGAGCAGCTGGCCTACCACCTGCCCCAAGCGCTGGTGGACACCAAGGCCGCGCTTGAAAAGCGCCTGGAAGCGCTGTAAGTACACACAGCGGCCCGAAAAAAGCGGTTCAGGGCACGACCTGCCCTGGGCTGTTGAAGCTCCCGGATGATCCATTCGGGCGAAAAAAAGCCACCGGTACCGCCGGTGGCTTTTTTGCTGGGCGCAGCCTTGTGGGCCGCGCGCTCAGCGCTTTGTCAGATGTAGTGCAAGTGCATGTTGCGGGTGCGGCTGGCGGCCATGCGCTCAATGAATGCGTCCCAGCCGGCCAACTTGACCGGGGTCACAGCGGTGTCCAAGCCCATCGGGGCCAGCGCATCGCTGAAATCGTTGTGGTCTTCCAGCGCGCGCAGGCGTGCCTGCGTCAGGTCGGCCATGAGCCGGGGATCGTTCTGGGCCAGATCCCACAGCCGGGCCTCGGCGCGCGCTTGAGCCAGGGTCTGCGACCAGCCGTCCAGCGAGCGCATGGTGCTGTGTGCCAGGCGGCGGGCGGTGCCGGCAAACAGCGCCGAGCCCGCGAAAATCACGACCCACAAGAAAACCCAGGCCAGAAAAAGGTGGCCATCGGCCCAGGTGCTGATGAGGCGGTCGGCGACCACCACGATGGCCGCGACCACAGCGGCCAGCAGCATGGCGGCGAGACCACGGGCACCGTCAAAACGGCGGCGGACACGGTAAGCCCCGGCCTTGGTAGCCAGGGAGGATGGGTTCAAACCCAGAGATTCGGGGGTAGGAGAGAAAACGGTGCTCATGAAGAACTCCTTAAAAAATGGCAAATGTCTTTTGGACAAACGGATATTAGGGTAAACCCCCATGTCATGCCAATTTATTTTTGTGATGCATTACATTCATATTGATGATGAATGAACGCAATTTCCGCACCCTCGACCTGAACCTGCTGCGGGTTTTTGACGAGGTGATGACCGAACGCAACCTCACCCGGGCGGCGCACAACCTCGCCATGACACAGCCCGCCGTGAGCAATGCGCTGAAACGCTTGCGCGAGGCCATGGGTGACGAGTTGGTGCGGCGCTCAGGCTACGGCGTGGAACCCACCCCGGTGGCGATGCTGCTGTGGCCCACCGTGCGCGACGCGTTGCAGCAACTGCGCGAGGCCCTCGACCCTGGCGACTTCACACCCGGTAGCGCCGCCAATGCCTTTGTGCTGGCCATGGCCGACGCCACCGCCGCCAAAATCGTGCCCGGTCTGATGGACATTCTGGAAAGCGAAGCCCCAGGCGTGAACCTGCGGGTGCTGCCCTTGACCACACGCGACCCGCGCGACTTGCTGGAATCGGGCTCAGCCGACCTCGCCATTGGCCATTTCCCCGGCGTGCTGGCCGAGCTGGGGGCTTTGCACCTGCAAGAAAGCAGCCCCCGTTTTTTGCACCAGCGCCTGTACGACGGCGAGTACGTGGTGGTGATGCGGCGCGGACACCCACTGGCTGGCCAGCCGCTGACGCTGGACAGTTACTGCGCGGCCCGCCACCTGCTGGTGAGTTTTTCAGGGCGGGCCTTTGGTTTTGTGGACGAGGCTTTGGCAGCGATGTCGCGCCAGCGGCGGGTGGTGTTGACGGTGAACCAGTTTTTCACCGCTGGGCGTGTGGTCGCCACCACCGACCTGCTGACCGTGCTGCCACGCCACTTTGTCGAGGCCACCGGCCGCGAACACGAACTGGCGCTGAGCGACTTGCCCCTGCCCGTGCCACCCGTGCATGTGGACGCGCTATGGCATCGGCAGGCATCGCACAGCAGCGCCCACCGCTGGTTGCGCCAGACCGTCGAGCGCGCTTCAGCCAGCGGTTTTTTGGCCGATAACGCTTAAAAACGCCTTGTTGGCTTTAAAAGATCGCTCCATGTCCATGAAACTCCTGCTCGCCGTTGACGGAAGCCGCTACACCCGGCGCATGCTGACCTACATCGTGTCCAACGAGCTGCTGTTTCGGCCCCACTACGAGTACGTGCTGTTCCATGTCCTGCCGGGCGAAGGTGGGCGTTTTGACGTAGCGGCCAACGATTCGATCCTGGACGAACCGAGCCATTTCCTGCAAACCCATGGTTTCAGCCCGCAACGCATGCTGCGCCAGGGCACGCCAGCGGCCGAACTGGTGTACGCCGCCAACCAGCTGCAAAGCAACATGGTGGTGATGGGTTGCCGAGGCCAGTCGGCACTCGAAACCGCCGTCATGGGCTCGGTCACCACCGAGGTGCTGGCGCGCTCACACGTGCCGGTGCTGGTCATTCGCTGAGGGGGCAGGCGGCTGCGGGGCGCGGCAATCTGGCCGACAATGCCCGCATGAATATCCAGCTTCTGAGCGACCTGCATCTCGAAGCCAACCCCGAATTTGTCGCCAGCCCCGCGCCGGGTGCGCAGGTGCTGGTGCTGGCCGGTGACATCGGTTCGTACCAGACCCGCCGCGACGGCAGCGTGATGGCCGAACCCGACTGGGGTTTGCAGCGCTTCTCGCCGCTGCCGCAATACGCGGGGTGGCCGGTGCCGGTGCTGTTTGTGCCGGGCAACCACGAGTACGACGCACTGGAATTGGACGAAGCCCACCAGCGCCTGCGCAGCACCTGCGATCGCCTGGGCATTGCCTGGCTGGAGCGCGAAACGCTGGCGATGGACGGCGTGCGCTTTGTGGGCACCACGCTGTGGAGCGACTACGACGCCCTGGGTGACGTGCACGCCAAGCCTGCCAAGGCGCCGCGTGCGCCCCGAAAGGGCGCGCACACGGCCTTTGCCGCCCCCGCTGCCGCTTCGCTCGCCACCGACCCGCTCACCCACCGCCTGCGCCAGCGCGAAAAAGCGTTCCGGGCCGCCAATTTTTACCTCACCAAAATGGCCGGCCAGCGCCACGGCCGGCTGTTTGACGCCGAGGCCATGCGCGCGCTGGCGCTGGACTGCCAGCACTGGCTGCGCAGCGCGCTGGACCAGTCCTTTGACGGCCCGACCGTGGTCGTCACCCACTTCGCGCCCACCCTGCACAGTGCCGACCCGCGCTACGGCCTGAGCCCGGGCACGGCCGGCTTCTGCAACGGGCTGGACGAATTGCTGCCCCTGGCCGACCTGTGGCTGCATGGCCACCTGCATTGCCCCACCGACGTGCAGGTGGGCCGCTGCCGCATCGTGGCGAATCCGCTGGGCTATGCGGACAAGCAAGAACAACGGGCCTTTGTGCCGCAGCACCTGATCAGCCTGCCCTGAAGGCGCTGTTGCGCCAGGTCAAAAGCGCGGCCTTGGCTGCTCTTACACTGCAGATTGATCAACCCCAACAGGAGACGCTTTCATGAAAATTTTGCTCGCGGTCGATGGCAGCAGCTACACCAAAAAAATGTTGGCTTACCTGGCCACGCACGACGAAGTGTTCAGCCCCACGAACGAGTTCACCTTGTTCACCGCGCAAACGCCGCTGCCTCCCCGCGCCCGCGCAGCGGTGGGTGCCGACATTGCCAATGGCTACTACGCCGACGAGGCGGAAAAGGTCACCGCCCCGGTGATCAAGTTCCTGAAGCGCCATGGCATAGAAGGCAAAGTGGTCAGCAAGGTGGGCGCCGCTGGCGAGTTGATCGCCAAAGCGGCCGAGGCCGGTAAATTTGACCTGGTGATGATGGGCTCGCACGGCCACAGCGCGCTGGGCAACCTGGTCATGGGCTCGGTGGCCACGCAGGTGATTGCGCACTGCAAGGTGCCGGTGTTGCTCGTTCGATAACCCCCCGCGCCGCCTGCGGCGTCACCCCCCAGGGGGCGATGCGAGTGGCCCGGCAGAGCCGGTTCCACTGCATCCCTGGGTGAAGTCGCGCTCTCCGGAGGGGACATTGATTTTCCGGCGGAAAGGGTTTGACCAAGGGCACCGCGGAACTGGCTTTGCCAGGCCGCCAGTGCCGCCCCTTGGGGGGTGACGCGTAGCGGCGCGGGGGGGTTATCTGGCCCTCAAGCCGTCAAAACAGGTGCTCAGCACCATGTCAATGATTTGCTCGGTGCTGTAGAGCCCGGTGCTTTTCAGAAAACCCAGCACCGGGTCGCAGGCGCGGGCGTACAGCGTGTACAGCACCGCAATGGGCGGCAGCGCCGGGTTCAGGCTGCCATCGGCCTGGGCGGCCGTGATCCAGGCGCCCATGCGGTCGCTCACGTCCATGAGCCCGTCCACGTAGGCTTTGTTGGTGGTCAGCGCGGCGCGCAGGCTGGAGTTTTCGCTCGGCAGCGACGGCATTTCGCCCGCCAGCTGCACCTCCATGGTCCAGCGTGCCACCGCGCGCAGCTGCTCAATGGGTGGCACCTCACCGGCTGGACGCTCCAGGCTGTCCAAAAACGCCCTTGCCCGCTCCATCACCCGCACCATGGCGGCAGCGGCTAGGTCTTCCTTGCTTGGAAAGTGCTTGTAGAGGCTGGCTTTGGCAATGCCCACCTCGGCCGCCACCTCGTCGACGGTCATGGCGTCAAAGCCTTTTTCGGCCAGCAGGCGGTTCACCGCTGAAACGATGGCGTCTTCACGGGCAATGTGCATTTGCTCGCGAAAACTGCGCTTGGGTGTGGCTTGCGGGGGAGATTTGAGGGCTGCGCTGACCATGGAAAACCTTTTTGTAGGACTCGGATTCTGCCCGATTTCGACGGCAAAGTCGATAACCCAACTGATAAGTATCTTTACATACTAATTGGTATTTTTTCGGACGATTAAGGATAAAGTGCGCTCAGCCCCCGGGTTTTCGGCGCGGTGTCCTTAGGGCACCACCCAGAAATCCAAGCTTGCCTCCCCTGGGGCGGTTCCTGTTTCACCCACTCAACCTGAAAAGACCCACACCATGAAAAAGACCCTCATCGCTTCCATCCTGGCCTTCGGCGCCCTCACCTCTGCCCAGGCCGCTGACATCGTGGACACAGCGGTGGCCGCCGGTTCGTTCAAAACCCTGGTGACCGCCATTCAGGCAGCCGGCCTGGTGGACACGCTCAAGGGCAAAGGCCCGTTCACCGTGTTCGCCCCCACCGACGCCGCCTTTGCCAAGGTGCCCAAGGCCGATCTGGACGCCCTGCTGAAAGACAAGGCCAAGCTCACCGCCGTGCTGACCTACCACGTGGTGCCCGGCAAGGTGATGGCGGCCGACGTGAAGGCCGGCAAAGTGAAAACCGTGCAGGGCTCGGAACTGACCATCGGCACCATGGGCGGTGTGACGGTGGACAACGCCAAGGTCACGGCCACGGACATCGCGGCCGACAACGGCGTGATCCATGTGATCGACTCCGTGGTGATGCCGAAGTAAACCGGCTCAGCCTCGGGCTCCAGACCCCGCCTCAGGCGGGGTTTTTTGCGTCAGGCTGTGGGCGGCAGCACTGCGCAAAGCGGTGCTGAGTGCATCGAGCACGTCGGAGCTGAGGTTCCAGCAATGCCAGTGCAGGGCCACGCCCAGGCGGTGGCGCGGCGCCAGGTTGACCAGTTCGCCGCTGGCCAGCAGCTCGCGCACCCGCAGTTCGGGCAACACGCTCACGCCCCAGCCGGCCTGCACCGCGCGCACCTGCCCTTCGCTGGACGGCACAAACAACTGCTTGAGCATGACGCGGGGCAAGCCAAACGCCTGCGACACAAAGCCGTGCTGCAGATTGTCTTTGCGGTTGAAGGCCACAAACGGCAGCTTGTGAAAGTTGTGCGCGCTCAGGCCTTTGGGGCAATGGGTGGCGGCGTAGTCGGCTTGTGCCACCACCACGTAGTCCATGGTGCCCAGCGGCTCCATCTTGCAGCCGCGCAGCGCCTGCCCCAACGAGGTGACACAGCCCAGCACCTGGCCTTCGCGCAGCCACTCGTGGGTAAATTCCTGGTCGTCGGTGATGATCTCGATCGGCAGGCCGCCCTGCGCCAGCGCGTTCAGCGCGGGCAGCGCCCAGGTGGCGATGCTGTCGGCGTTGATGGCCACCGAAATGCGCTCGTCTTCGCGGCCACCGCCGGTGGAACTGGGCGCGAGTTCCTTCAGATCTTTTTCCAGGTCGGCGCGCAGCAGCCGCATCATCTTGGCGTGCTTGAGCATGAGCTGCCCGGCCGAGGTGGGCTTGAGCGGGCGGCTGCGCACGATGAGCACCGTGCCCACCTGCGCTTCCAGGGCGCGCAGGCGCTGCGACACCGCCGACTGCGTGATGGACAAGCGCTGCGCGGCGCGCTCAAAACCGCCCTCTTCAATGATGGCGGCCAGGCATTCGAGGGCGTCGGGGTCAAAGGTGCTCATGGGGTGGGCGGCAACTTGGGTGGATGAACACGACCTGCATACCAGGTAACGGCCCGCAGGTCGGATGGGGCGTCGCACGGGGGTGGCACATGCATAAGCCAATCTGATGCAAGAAATTTTAAGTTAATTCCGCTTCACTTCAAGCCGGGTTTTTCCCATACTGCGCACCTGTTTCTTCCACTTTTTCGGAGCGGGTCATGCAAGTCACGGTATTGGGCGCGGGCATCATCGGGGTCAGCACGGCGTGGCATTTGCTGCAGCGCGGCCACACCGTCACGCTGGTTGACCGCCAGCCCGACGCGGCGCTGGAAACCAGCTTTGGCAACGCAGCGCAAATTTCGGTGAGCTACTGCGAGCCATGGGCCAACCGCGAAGCGCCGCTGAAGGCGCTGAAATGGATGTTTTCGGCCACCTCGCCGCTGCTGTTTCGCCCACAGATCGACCCCGCCCAGTGGCGCTGGGGTTTGCAGTTTCTGGGCCAGTGCAACGACGCCGCGTTTGAGCGCAACGTGGCGCAACTGGTGGCGCTGGGCTCTTACAGCCACGCGGCCTTGAAAGACGTGGTGGCCGAGACCGGCATCGAATACCACCGGCTCGAACGCGGTATTGCCCACTACTACACCGACCAGAAATCGTTTGACGGTGCGGCAGGCGCCGCTGCCGTGATGCAGAAGTTTGGTGTGAAGCGCAAAGTAATCAGCCGCGCCGAGCTGCTGAACATTGAACCCGCGCTGACGGCCTTTGCCGACCGCATCGTGGGCGGCACGTTCACCCCCAGCGACGAGTCGGGCGACGCGCGGGTGTTTACCCAGCAACTGGCCGCACTGTGCGCCCAACGCGGCGCGCAGATGCTTTACGGCCACGACATCGAAGCGATTGACGTCACCGGTGGCAGCGTGCAGCAGGTGCGCGTGCGCGACCGTGCAACCGGGGCCACACGCGCCCTGAAGGCCGACGCCTATGTGGTGGCCTGCGGCTCGTACACCACCCCGCTGCTCAAGCGCGTGGGCGTACACGTGCCCATTTACCCCGGCAAAGGCTACAGCGCCACCCTGCCGCTGCTGCAGCCGCACATGGCACCCCAGGTGAGCATGATCGACGACCAGCTGAAGATTGCGATGTCGCGCCTGGGCAACCAGCTGCGCGTGGCCGGCACCATCGAGCTGGGCGGGTTCGATGTGTCGCTGGACACGCCGCTGGCCAAAAAACGCTGCGAGATGCTGGTCAAGCGCATTGAAGAAGTGTTCCCCGGCGTGGCCGACACCCGCACACCCGAGCAAGGCGGCGACCCGCAGTTCTGGACCGGCCTGCGCCCGGCCACCCCCACCAACATTCCGCTCATGGGCCGCACGAAAGTGGGCAAGCTGTGGGTGAACGCTGGCCACGGCACGCTGGGCTGGACGCACGGCGCCGGCTCGGGCAAGGCGCTGGCCGAACTCATCCACGGCGAGCAGCCCGCCATGGCGTTTGATTTTTACGGCATGAAGCCCCAGACCCAGGCGCCCATGGCCCGCACAGCACGGCTGCAAACGCCACCGCCCAGCCAGGCCTGAGAATATCGATCAAGGCCGGTGGCTGCGCGCGGCAGTCACCGGCCTTTTTGCATCCCGGCGAGAAAGCCGTGCGCTGCGGCTGCGGTGACCCACACGCCGCCCGGCGCCCCAAAAAAAAACAGGAGACAAGCATGATCCCAACCTCTTTCAAGCTTGGCGATGGACGCGCGCTGGGCGGTGCATGGCTGGCGGTGGCCAGCATGCTGGCCCATGGCGCAGCGCAAGCGCAAGCCGCTGAGCCACCCACGCTGGACGAGCGCATCAGCGCCGTGGTGCAGCCCTATTCCGAGCCGTGGCCGGTGCCATTTTTTACTCGGTGCCCGTGGGCGGCACCAGTTTCCCACTCATCGTAGGCTGGCTGATCGCTGCGGCCGTGGTCTTCACGCTGTATTTCGGCTTCATTCAGTTCCGGGGCTTTGGCCATGCCATCCAGGTGGTGCGCGGGCGCTATTCCCATCCGTCCATGGCCGGTGAGGTGACGCCGTTTCAGGCCCTCACCACCGCCGTATCGGGCACCGTGGGCCTGGGCAACATTGCCGGCGTCGCGGTGGCGGTGGGCATCGGCGGCGCGGGTGCCACGTTCTGGATGATTCTGGCTGGCCTGCTGGGTATGGCGTCCAAATTTACTGAAGTCACCCTCGGCGTGAAGTACCGCAACGTGCACCATGCGGCGGGCACCGTCTCAGGCGGGCCCATGCGCTACCTCTCCAAAGGGCTGGCCGAGCGCGGCCTGCCACGGCTGGGCAAGTTTCTGGCGGCGTTCTTTGCCATCTGTTGCGTGGGAGGTGCCCTCGGCGGGGGCAACATGTTCCAGGCCAACCAGAGCTTTCAGCAGGTGGTGGGCGTGACCGGGGGGGCCGACAGCTTCCTGGCCGGCAAAGGCTGGTTGTTTGGTCTGATCATGGCCGTGCTGGTGGGCCTGGTGATCATCGGCGGCCTCAAGTCGATCGCCCGAGTGACGGAAAAAGTGGTGCCCTTCATGGCCGGCCTCTACATGGTGGCGGGCCTGGTGGTTCTGTTCGTCCACATCGACATGCTGCCCTGGGCCCTGGGCCAGATCTTCCTGGGTGCGTTCTCGGCCGAAGGCGTGGCCGGCGGCGTGGTGGGTGCGCTCATCCAGGGCTTCAAACGGGCCGCGTTTTCCAACGAGGCCGGCGTGGGCTCGGCGGCCATTGCGCACTCGGCGGTGCAGACCGACCAACCGGTGTCGCAAGGCTTTGCCGCGCTGCTGGAGCCGTTCATTGACACCGTGGTGATCTGCACCATGACGGCCCTGGTGATCATCATCACCGGCCATGTCGACGCCAGCGGCGTCACGCCCTTGGCCCATGGCGCCTCCGGTGTGGGCCTGACCTCGGCCGCCTTTGGCAGCGCGGTGCACTGGTTCCCCTATGTGCTGGCGCTGGCGGTGGTGCTGTTTGCCTTCTCCACCATGATCACCTGGAGCTACTACGGCCTGAAAGCCTGGACCTACCTGCTGGGCGACAGCCTGGCATCGGAACTGGTGTTCAAATTTTTGTTCCTCGTCTTCGTGGTCATTGGCTCCAGCATGGGGCTGGGCCCGGTGATCGACTTCTCAGACTCGATGATCTTCGCCATGGCGCTGGCCAACATCGTGGGCCTGTATTTCCTCATGCCCGTGGTCAAACGCGAGCTGGACAAATACTGGGCGGGTATTCGCTCGGGCCACATCAGCGTGACCAAGTAGGCCCTTTTTTCCTTTCTTCCCCGCAACACGCGGGGTGTCTTTCACGGCCCGCCCTGCGCGGGCCGTGCCCGTTTCAGAGGCCCTTGTTCGCGCCCATTGACGCGACGCAACGGGACCACACATGGCCCGGCCACCGCCGAGTGCGCGCTTCCTAGAATGAATTTTCATCATTCATCTTGAGGAGTTGGGCCCATGTTTTCCTTCAAAAAATCGGTGCCCTGGGTGGCCTGCGCTGCGCTGGTGGCTTGCGGTGGCAGCAGCGATTTGACCGACAACCCGGTGGGCGAACCCCTGGCCATCACGGCGGCCAACTACCTCACGGTGACGCAAGAGGTGCTGATGACCTCGTTCAGTCTGGTGGACACATCAGAAGCACTGGTGTACGGCGCCAGCGTGAGTGCCGTGCCCCAACCGCTGCGCTACGCGCGCCTGCAGCTGCCCCGGTTGCCCGAACGGGTGGCGGGCATAGGCGCCGTGGTGGTGGGCGCCGAGTACAGCGACATCCTGCCCTGTGAGAGTGGCAGCGTCACGATCACGTTTGACGACCGGGACAACAATGGGGTCGTCTCAGCCGGGGACGTGCTCACAGAAACCTTCAACAACTGCGTGGAGCTGGGGGAGACGGCCAACGGCACGCTGCGATTTGCTTTCAACACCCTCACGGGCGACCTGCAATCCACCGTGTTTGCGGCCAAGCTGACCTTGTCGTTCGAAGTTTTCCGCGTCACCTCGGCAGCGGGTTCGGTGCTGGCCAACGGCACGGTGACGCTCGACACCGTGTCCACCGGGCTTTACGCACAAACATTTGGCCTGACCACGGCCAGCTACCGCGAAGAGCTGAATGTGGGCGGTACCCTGACGAGCCGCACCCTGACCAACTTCACCACCCACGAAACCATTGAGCCCGCGCTGCTGGACTACGCGTACTCGGCCACGGTCAACGGCACCCTCACGTCGTCGGCCTTGGGCGGCAAGTCGGTGGTCATCGCCAACATCACGCCCTTCAGCGGGCTGGGCGCCCAAAACTACCCGCCCAACGGCCAGGCCCTCGTGACAGGCTCGGCCAGCAGCTTGCGCATCACGGCGGTGTCTGACACCCAGGTGTTCATCAGCGTGGACACCAACGGCGATGGCAGCGCGGACCTGTCGGAAACACACGCCTGGAGCGAGTTCATTTGACGCCACGGGCTCGCTGCAGCGGTTCCATGGCTGTGGCGCTGGCGTTGGTTTTTTCCAGCGCTGCACTGGCCATGGACTGCGGCACGCCCACGCTGGGCCTGGGAGCCGGGCGCGAGCACAGCCACTGGGCCGAGCGGGATGCTCAAGGCGCTACGGTGCTGACCGAACGCGGCTGGCTGGACCGTGTCGCGCTGGCGGCGGGAGGCCAATGCGGCACGGCCACATGGGAAGCGCAGTGGGCCCGCAGCCAGGGCACGCGCCACTACGACGGCCAGACCCAGACCGGCACGTCGGTGCAAACCAGCAGCCGCCTGCGCGTGGATGCACTCACGCTGAGCGGCTGGCTACCGCTGGGCACGCTCGCCCAGACAAGCCCGCAAGACGCTGACACCCCTTGGGCCTGGGGCGCTAGGCTGGGCTGGCGGCAGACCGACCGGCACATCGCCAGCACCACCACCGCGCTGGGCTACCCGGAGCGTTTTCGGGCCTGGCAGCTCGCGCTGGGCGCGCGCTGGCGCTTGCACAAGGCCGCCACCTGGCAACTGAGCGCCAGCAGCTGGGCCGGCGGTGGCCCTGGCGGCACAGCGCGGGTGGGCCTGCCCAACGCCGACCCGCTGACCCTGCCGCTGGGCCCCAACCGCCTGCTGGCGCTGGGCCTGCAGCTCGACGGTGGCGCGCGCAGCGCGCGGCCCGGCGCCTGGTCGTGGCAACTGCGGCTGGAAAGCCAGCTGGAGACCACCGCCGCCGGGGCAGCGCGGGCGGTCACCCGCAACGGCGTGCCGGTGGCCGTGGCGTGGATGCCTGAAATACGCCAGCGGCAGACGGTGCTGGCGGCCGCGCTGAACCGGCGGTTTTGAAAAAGCTGTTTGGTTTGAAACGGTTTGGGGAGCCCAGCGCGCTCAGCGCACCGGCCCGCCCATGCCTTGGCCCACGCGCTCGCTCATCCAGCGCAGCAGGTCCAGCCACATCTGGCGCATTTCGGCGTCCAGCGGCGTGCGAAACGCGCTGGTGAGTTCAATGGTGACCACCGGCATGCCTTTGTGCACGCCGCCGTAGTTGCCCAGGCTGCCGGGAAAAATGCCCACCTGGTCAAGGTACAGGCGGCCGAGCTGGGGCGGCGGCACACCGGGGCCGTCGAAGTCGAGCACGCCGTAGGGCGCGTGGATGCTCACCACCAGGTCGGGCTGGAAGCGCTCCATCTCGTCGTGCAGGTACTTCGATTCGGGCTCGGACAAGGGGCTGGGTCCGGGCCAGCGGCGCGGGTCTTTTTTGGTGCGCTGTTCCCAGTAGACCTTGGCGTCGCGTGCCCAGTTGGGCGTGGGAAAGTTGCGGTTCAGGTCCACGCCGCGGGCGTTCACCCGCTTGGCGGGCCGGGCCATCAGGCCGTCGGGGTTGAGCGCGGGAACGAAGCGCCAGTGGGCGTTGGACGGCGTTTCGGTGGCGCGTTGAATCCAGTGCAGCGCCAGCGAGGCCGACGACAGTTCGTCGCCGTGCATGGCGCCCACCACGAGCACGCGGATTTTGGCGTCGGGGGCCACCACGTCGCGGTAGTAAAGCGTGCGGCCTTGCACCGAGCGGCCCACGGTGGGTTTGAGCTGGGCGGCTGAGCACAAGGCGCCTGACACATTGGGCAAGCGCGCCACAAACTCACGGCAGGGATCGCTGCCCGGCACATCGGCCAGCGGGTGGCCAGGCCCGCGCGCCATGGCCAGGGCCGGGGTCAGCACCGCCGCAGCCAAAGCCAGCAGCACCAGACGCTTGCCCATTCGGAACGTGTCAATTTCACTCATGCAGGCATTCTAGGAGCCAGCCCGGCTTGAACGCCTTGCGCCCCAGGCAAGTGCCTGGGCAGAGCGTGACAGCTTGCACGCAGGGCGCCATGCTCGCCTTCAAGCGTCTTTTTCGCCGGCTTCGTACAGCGTCTCGCGGCCCATGCGGTCCAGTATCAGTTCGGCCGTCCAGGGCAGCATGAGGGCGCCGCAGCGGCTGTCGCGGTACAGGCGCTCCAGCGGCAGGTGTTTCATCATGCTTTGTCCGCCGCAGGTGCGAATGGCCAGGCGGGCAATGTCGTTGGCGCCTTCCATGACGCTGTAGTGCGCGGCGTACAGGCGCAGTTTTTCGTCTTTGCTCGGGTTGGGCTTGGCCTCGGCAATGGCGCGGGCAAAGATGCTTTTCATGTTCTCCAGCTGGATGCGCATTTGCGCCACCGTGATCTGCTTGGTGGGGAACTGGCGGCGCTTGATGGGCGGCTCGCCTTCGACCTCACCGCGCAGGTATTTCACGGTGAAGTCGTAGGCCGCGTTGGCCAGGCCCAGGTAGGTGGGCGAGAGCGTGAAGAACATGGCGGGCCAGGTTTGCGCGCCCTTGAAGTAAATGCCGCGCGGCATGAGCTGCTCAGCATCGCTCACAAAAACGTCTTTGAACGCGAGGTTGCGGCTGACGGTGCCGCGCATGCCCAGCGGGTCCCAGTCGCCGCTGATGCTGAAGCCTTCGGACGTGGCGGGCACGCTGATGTAAAGCGTGTCGCGCGCGTCGGGGTGGTCGTCGCCTTTGTCTTCGGTGCACAAAATGCCGTAGTAATTGGCTGCGCCCGAGAGGCTGGCCCAGATTTTTCGGCCGTTGATGAGCCAGCCCCCGTCCACCTTTTTGGCGGTGGTGCCAAAGGGCGCGCGCCCAGCGGCGGCAGCGGTACCTTCGCTGAAAGGCTGGGCGTAAATGGCGCCATCGTTCACGATGCGGCTGAAGTGCAGCTCGCGCCGGGCCAGGTGCTCGGCACGCTGCTCGTCGGTCATGGCAATGCCGTCGGCCAGCACACCGGTCCACATGGTGCTGCAAATGTGCATGTTCCAGGTGAGTGCGGTGGCGCCACAAAAACGGCCAATTTCAGCGGCCACCATCATGTAGGTGGTGTAGTCAGCGCCCAGGCCGCCGTGTGCGGTGGGCACGCAGAGTTTCAGAAAACCGGCGGCGCGCAGGTCGTCGTAGTTGGCAAACGGAAAGCTGGCTTCGCGGTCCCATTGCGGTGCGCGGGCGGCGAACACGTCGCGGCCCAAGGCGTGGGCCTTGGCCAGCAGCTCGCGCTGCAGCGGGGTGAACGGCATGTCGCCCACGGCGGGGGTGAAGTCCAGGCCGGTGTGTGGGTTGACGGGGTTGTTCATGGGGCTTGTCTCCTGCGAGTGGGGTGATGGGCTCAATGCGTGTCGGGCAGCGGCTTGGGCGTGGGCTCCTGCAGGAAAGCGAGCAACAGCGCGTCAAACTCGTCGGGTGCTTCCAGGTTCATCAGGTGGCCGATGCCAGCGAGTTCGGCGTAGCGCGCGCGCGGGATCGCGGCCGCCATCTGCTTCATCACGGCGGGCGCGGCCACGCGGTCAAACTCGCCGCCGATGAGCAAGGTGGGCACGCGGATCTGGGCCAGATCGGCCTGCCGGTCAAACGTGACCAAACATTCCAGCGCGCGGCGGTAGGTGGCGGCGGGTACGTTGGCCATGCAGTGCTCGGCCAGCTTAAGCCCCTCGGGCAACGAGCCGGGGCCAACCATCTGCGGCACCAGCTTGGCCGCCATGTGTGCCATGGTCTGGCCGGCGTCCAGCGGCGCCGTGCGCTGCGCAATGAACTGCTGCGCCCAGGCCTCGGCGCTCTTGCCGTCGGTGCGTTTGCCGAAGGCTGCGGAAGTGCCGCACAAGATGAGCTTGTTCACCTTGTCCGGGCGGCGGGCGATCACTTCTTGCGCCACCATGCCACCCATGCTGTGGCCCAAAAGCGCCACGCTGTCGCATTGCAGCGCGTCGATCAAGTCCACACAGCGCTGCGCCAGGCCTTTGAAGGTGTATGGCTCAATGGGCGCGCTGCGGCCATAGCCGGGCATGTCCCAGGCCACGGCGCGGTAGCCCAGGCTGGCCAGTGTTTCCACCTGTGGTGCAAAGGCGCGGTGGCCCCCGCCAATGCCGTGCAACATGAGCACGGTGGGGCCGCTGCCCAAGGTCATGAACTTGGGCAGTGTCATAGAGCCACCTTTCGTTTCAGACAGGGCGTTTTCATGCGTCCACCACCCGGCCTGCGCCCACCACCACTGCGTCGTCCAGCGACACGGTGCAGCCGCGCATCGGCCAGTCGAAATGGCCGCGGGTGTAGCGGCCAGCGGTTTCGTTGGCGCCGGTGCTGTAGAGAAAATTGCCGGCAAAGGCGCGCAGCTCGGTGCCGTTGAAGTCACGCTTGTCGTAAAGCGCCATGCTGTCCCAGCGGGCGGCATCGTTCAGGCCGTAGCCCACATGCGAAACGGCGTAAGCGTCTTTTTCGCCCCAGGCGGCAAAGTGCGAGCGCAACAGTTCGGCATCCACCCCGGTGCCGTAGATGCGGGTCACGTAGTCGTTTTCAATCGTCAACGTGATAGCGCGCTCGATGTAGCGCTTGAAGGTCAGGTTCACGTCACCCTCGGCCAGCACCAGCGTGCCGTTGACGCTACCGGCGGCGGGAAACGCCAGCACCAGGCCGCCCGGCCAGTGGGTGAGCGTGCCGGGGCGCGTGGTGCTGCCCCAGTTGCCACCAGCCACCGCGCCTGGCAGGGCGATGCTGAGGTCGGTGCCCGCGGCTGAGCGCACGCGCATGGCCTGGGCGCCGCGCAGGCGTTTCACATGCGCTTTCACGCGGGCTTCGGTGGCGTCGTCGGGCAGCAGGCGGGCCAGCGCTTCGGGGTGCTCGTTGCTCACGTACACCACGCGCGGCTGGGTGCTGCCGTTTCCCTGCAAAATGGCGGGCAGCTCGGGCGCGTGCATCAGGCCTTCTACCGTGCAGTCCACCACCAGGGTGCAGGCTTGCAGCGCGGCCACCACCGGCGCCAGCTGCTGAATGGCCGGCGTGGCGCCGGTGGACCGGGTGACCGGCTCCCGGGCGCTGAACACCGAGGGCAGCGTGAGCGTGAAGCTGCGCGCCCCCAGGCGGTCAGCCGCCAGGCGCGCCAATTCCATCAGCACCGGCCGACTTTGGGTTTCACCGAGAATGGCTACCGTGTCACCCGGTTGCAACGCGCAGCGGCGCAACACGGCCTCAAACGCGTCGACCCAGGCGGGTTCGATCCGCTCTTGCAACATAACGTCTCCTAAAGAAATACGCGCGCCCTTCCAAGGCGCGTTGGCCGGGTGGTTCCCTGCGGGCTTGATGCCTGGCACGGCACCGCCTATTATTGATGAATTTTCATGTAAATGGCACCCATGTCACCAGCCCGCTCTGCCGGCCACCAGGCCCGCCCACCCGACTTTTCTGCGCGCGAATTCCGCGCGTCGCTGGGCATGTTTGCCACCGGTGTCACCATCGTCACGGCGCGCACCGCTGCGGGTGAGCTGGTGGGCCTGACCGCCAACTCCTTCAACTCGGTCTCGCTCGACCCGCCACTGGTGCTCTGGAGCCTGGGCCGTGCGGCGGGCTCCATGGCGGCGTTTTCCAACGGCATGCACTACGCCATCAACGTGCTGGGCGCCGACCAGCAAGCCCTGGCCGAGCAATTTGCGGCCAAGGGCATCGACCGCTGGGCCGGTGTGGCGTTCACCGAAGGCGTCAGCGGGGCGCCGCTGCTGGCGGGTGCGGCCGCCACGTTTGAATGCTTCAACCGCAGCCAGTACGCCGAGGGCGACCATGTGATTTTTGTGGGCGAAGTAGAGCGCTGCGCCCACCGCGCCGACGCGTCGCCGCTGCTCTACCACGGCGGTAAGTTCTACACCGAACACCCCCTTTGACGATGGGCAGAAAGACGGACACCGCGCGGCCGCAAGGACCCGTCGAAGCAACCGGCTCCCGCTTTGTGGACGACTACCTGGGCTACCTGCTCGGCCAGGCCAACCATGCGCTGTTCAAAGACTTTGAAGCCGCGGTGCGAGCCGCCGGGCTGGGCTCGCTGGAATGGCGTGTGCTGGCCACGCTGAGCGACCAGGCCCCCATGCCCGTGGGCCAGCTCGCGCAAGAGGTGCTGAGCCAGCAGCCCACCGTCACCAAGCTGCTGCAGCGCCTGAGCGCACAAGGCTGGGTGCAGTTGACGGACGATCCACAAGACCAGCGGCGCACGCTCGTGGCCATCACCCCCGCAGGGCAGGAAAAAGTGAACCCCCTCATGGCCCAGGCCCGCGAACACGAAACCCAAACCCTCGCCGGCCTGAGCGCCGCCGACATTCAGCGCCTGAAAGCCCAGTTGCGCGCGCTGACCCACACCCGCTGATGCCATGACCACGATTCAACGCAAAGACCACCTCGACACGTTTGCCATCACCCTGCTGGTGGCGTGCTGCGCGTTTTGGGGTTTCCAGCAAATTTTGATCAAGTTCGCCAGCCGCGAAATCCCGCCGCTGTGGCAGGCCTCCATCCGCATGTGGGGCGCCACCACCCTGCTCTGGCTGTGGTGCCAATACCGCGGCGTGCCGCTGTTCAAACGCGACGGCACGCTCTGGGGCGGCTTGCTGGTGGGCCTGCTGTTTGCGGGCGAATTCTGCTTTATTTACCTGGGCCTCACGCACACCAGCGCCTCGCGCCTCACGGTGTTCCTCTATACCAGCCCGTTCTGGGTGGCGCTGCTGCTGCCGCGCTTTGTGGCGGCCGAAAAACTGCGCCGCATCCAGTGGGTGGGCCTGTTTGTCGCGTTCAGCGCCGTGGCCGTGGCCTTCAGCGAAGGCTTCATGCACAGCTCCCCCGTGGCCGGGCAATGGAAAGGCGACGCCATGGGCCTGGCCGCCGGCATGCTCTGGGGCCTGACCACACTGGCCATCCGCACCACGAAAATTGCCACCGCAGCGGCCGAAAAGTCGCTGTTCTACCAACTCGGCGTCACCGCCGCCGTCACACCCCTGCTCTCGCTCGCGCTGGGCGAAACCTGGAGCCTGAACTATTCCGCGCTGGCCTGGGGCTCCATTTTTCTGCAAACCGCCGTGGGCGCCTTCGCCAGCTACCTGGCCTGGATGTGGATGCTGCGCCACTACCCCGCCACGCAAATGGCAACCTTCACCTTTTTGACGCCGGTGTTTGCACTGGTGTTTGGCGTGGTGCTGCTGAGCGAACCGCTCACGCTGCAACTGGTGCTGGCGCTGCTGGGGGTGGCGGCGGGGATTGTGCTGGTGAGCCGGAAGGGGTGAAGGTTCAGCCAAACGCCAGGTTCAACACCAGGAACAACAGGAAGCCCTGCACCGCCGGCGCGGTGTCTGCCGGCAGCTCGGCGCACAGCCGCCGCCGGGTGGTGATGGCATCCGGCTCGTGAATGAGTCCCTGCGACTGACCACCCCGCAGCAACTCGAAGCGGGTCTTGAACAGGCTGCTGCGCCTGACCAGTTCGCCGCTGAACGGCTCGGTCACGGTGAGGGTCGCACGGCCCCAGAAGCCTTGAGGCACCGCCACCGCTGCCGAGGCCAGCCGCGCACCATCGTGCATCAGCTCGAAGCGGGTGTCGTTGGTCCAGCCGCGGCGTGTGTACTCAAATTCAATGGTGTATGCCGCGCCCGACAGGCGCAGGTCGATGCTGGACCGCAGCCGCTTCGGCGCCGGGTTCTTCAGCCGCGCGTTGCGGGCCTGCGCCCAGTCGGGAAAACACAGCTCGCCCAGTACCGCACCGTCCGCCGACTTCAGGTCGTAGGTGAAGCCGGAGAGGGCCGAGCGCTGTTCGGCGATCAGCAAGGACCGCTCCGGCGGTGGGGTTCGTGGCAGGCGGGCATGGCGTGGGCAGGCGTTTGGGCCTGCCCACTATAGCGATGCCCTCAGCCGATCAGCGCAAATGGTGTACCGGCGCCTGCCCGTAGACCGGCGTGTCCAGCCCCTCATACCTCGCCTTGAGCTGAAGCGACAGGAACTGCGAGTAGTGCCGGCTCTGGTGCAGGTTGCCACCGTGGATCCACAGCTGTTTCTGGTTGGTGGGCTTCCACATGTTGCGCAGCTCGCCTTCCCACGGCCCCGGGTCTTTGGTGGTGTTCGAGCCCAGCCCCCAGACCTTGCCCACGCGGTCGGCGACTTCGGGCGACACCAGGTCGGCGAGCCAATGGTTCATCGAGCCGTAGCCGGTGGCGTAGACCAGCAGGTCGGCTGGCAGCTCGGTGCCGTCGGTCAGCGTCACGCTCTTGGGGTTGATGCGCTCGATGTTGTTGTGGCTCTTGAGCTTCACGCTGCCGTTGGCCACCAGCTCGCTCGCGCCCACATCAATGTAGTAGCCCGAGCCGCGGCGCAGGTACTTCATGAACAGGCCCGAGCCGTCGTCACCGAAGTCGAGCATGAAACCCGCCTTCTCCAGCCGGCCGTAGAGGTCGGCGTCGCGCTTCTTCATCTCCTCGTACACGGGGATGTGGAAGGTGTGCATGATCTTGTAGGGCACGCTGGCGAACACGAGATCGGCCTTGTGGTGGTCAATGCCGTTCTTCAGCGCTTCCTCGCTGTACAGCCCGCCCAGCGCCAGTTCCATGAGCGAGTCCGACGGCGCAATGTGCGTGCTGCTGCGCTGAACCATGGTCACGTCGGCGCCGTTCTCCCACAGCGCCGCGCAGATGTCGTGGGCCGAGTTGTTGGAGCCCAGCACCACCGCCTTCTTGCCCTTGTACTGCTCGGGGCCAGGGTGCTTGCTGGAGTGGTGCTGGTCACCTTCGAAGGTCTCGGCGCCGGGGATCTTGGGCACGTTGGCGTAGCCCGAGACACCGAGCGCGAACACCAGCTGTTTCGGCCGCAGGGTGACCTCTTCGCCGTTGCGGTCGACCACCACGGTCCACTCGCCTTTGGCCTCGTCGTAGCTGGCCTTCTTCGCAGTGGTCGAGCCCCAGTAGTTGATCTCCATCACCTTGGTGTACATCTCCAGCCAGTCGCCCACCTTGTCTTTCGGCGCGAACACCGGCCAGTCGTCCGGGAAGGGCATGTAGGGCAGGTGGTCGTACCAGACCGGGTCGTGCAGACACAGCGTCTTGTAGCGGTTGCGCCAGCTGTCGCCGGGCCGCGCGTTTTTCTCCACCACGATGGTCGGCACGCCCAGCCGCCGCAGCCGCGCGGCCAGCATGATGCCGCCCTGCCCGCCGCCGATGATCACCACGTAGGGCTGCTCGTCGTAGCCCAGCCGCGCCTCTTCTTCGTGGCGCCGCTCCAGCCAGCTCTTGCGCCCCTGCTGTGCGCCGTGCTCCGCGCCCTTGACGCGGCGTGTGCCCTTCTTCTCTTCAAAACCTTTCAGCTCGACCATGGTGGTCAGCAACGTCCAGGCCTTGTCGTTTTTCAGGCGCAGGTGGCCGCGCCCGCGAGAGACCTGGGTCTCGAAAGTGAACCAGGCCTCTAGCACACCGTCGGCTTCGGTCGCCTCGCCTTCGAGCTGGAAGTTCGATGCGCCGGTTTCGGCCTGGCGCGCCGCGAGCATGTCGCGGATGGCATCAACACCTTCTTGGGTTCGGATGTTCCAGGTGAATGAAACGAGGTCGCGCCAGTAGCAGTCGGCGTCGAACAGCGGCAATACGGCGTCGGGTTGGCCGGATGCGAGGGCGGCGCCGAACTGGTCCAGCCAGGCCTGGGCACGCTGGGAAGGCGTGGTCACGGTCGTGGTGGTGGGCGCGGTGTCGGTTGCGGTATCGGTCATCGGTCTTGTCTCCTGTGGGTGCCGACCTCGAAGCGGGCCGGTGCCCCATACAACTCAAGACGCGTGCCATGCGGCGGACGCGCGCAAGTGCTTGATTTGCCGAGACTTTCAGAAGCGGTGCGGGTGTCACACCCCGTGCACCTGTCACCCGCAAAGTGACAGGTGTCACAACCTCTCGGCCGGGCTTTTAGTGGAGCGAGGGGCCGTCCTGCCTGTTCGGGGGAAGGATGTTGAACCGCTTCATCCGCCGGTACAACGTCATCCTCGACAGACCCATGGCGCGTGCCACGGCGCTCACGTTCCAGTGCGCCGCGCGCAGCGCCTGCAGCAGCGCCTCAGGCCCGTCGCCAGTCATGGCCTCCGCCGTATCAACCCGCGAAGTCAGCCGCGCGACCGACAACTCCGGCAGATCGTCCAGATCCATCGCCCCGCTCGCGCAGATGCTTGCCGCGTAGTCCAGCACGTTGCGCAGCTCGCGCAGGTTGCCAGGCCAGCGGTGCGCCAGCAGGCGCTGCAGCGCGGCGGGCGTGAGCGTGCGCCCGCCCAGCATCCGCGTGATCATGGCGCCCAGGTCGCTGCGTTCGCGCAGCGGCGGCAACTGGATGTGCGCGCCCTTGAGGCGGTAATACAGGTCGTCGCGGAAGCAGCCCGCCAGCACCCGCTGCTCCAGCGGCGCGTGCGTCGCCGCGATCACGCGGATGTTCACCGGCACCGGCCGGGTGGCGCCCACCGGCAACACCTCGCGCTCGGACAGCACGCGCAGCAACCGCGTCTGCAGTGCCAGCGGCATGTCGCCGATCTCGTCGAGAAACAGCGTGCCGCCGTCGGCCTCGGCGATCAGGCCGCGCTTGCCCTTGATGGATGCACCCGAGAAGCTGCCCGGCAGATGGCCAAACAGCTCGCTCTCGATCAGGTGCTCGGGGATCGCCGCACAGTTCACCGCCACAAAGGGCCGCGCGCGGCGCTCGCTGCTACGGTGCACCGCCTTGGCAAAAAATTCTTTGCCCGAACCCGTTTCGCCCGTGATCAGCAGGCTGATGGGCGTGTTCACCAGCCGCGCCACGCGCTCCACCTGCCGGTCCAGCGCGGCGTCGCCCGCCGAGAGCGCGGCCAGCGGCGCTGGCACCGCGCGCTCGCGCTGCGCAGCGGCCACCGGGCGCGGCGGCGGCGGCACGGCCGAGAGAAACAGCAGCTGCCGTCCACCCGCCAGCATCACCGCGCGCTGGTCCGAAGGCTGGGTCAGCACGAAGCGGCCGATCTGGCTGAACGACAGGTCAAACAGCGCCTCGAAGCTGCGCCCCACCAGCGGCGGCGCGTGCGGCGCTGGGCCCTGCAAAGCCAGTTGGGCACGCCGGTTGTGGCCCACCACGCGGCCGTGGCCGTCCAGCGCCAGCAGGTACTCGGGCTGCACGTCCAGGAACTGCGGCGCCGCCGAGAGTCGCAAGATCCAGTCGTGCCGATGGCGGTGCAGAAAGGCCGCGTGCTCGATGTCGTGCGCCGTCATCTTCACCAACTGCAGCGCCAGGTGCTGGCTGCTCTTGGGCTGGCTCGAACTGAGCTGCGAAATGTCGAGCACTGCGCTCAGCTCGCCCGCGCTGTCGTACACCGGCGCGGTGGTGCAGGTGAGCGGAATGTGGGTGGCGTCAAAGTGGTCGTCCAGGTGCACGGTGAGCGCTTTGCCGGTGCTGATGCAAGTGCCGACGCCGCAGGTCCCTGCGTGCTGCTCGCTCCAGTCAGCGCCGAGGTAGAGGCCCGCCTTGCGCAGGCTGGGCTCAAACACCAGGTCACCCAGAAAGTCCACCGTCACGCCGCGCGCGTCCGTCAGCAGCACCACATAACCCAGGCCAGCCACTTTGCTGTAGAGCGCCTCCAGCCCGTGACGCGCGATTTGCAACAGCGCCTCCATCTGGTCCTGGTGCTCGCGCAGCCGCGCCTGCGGCAGGATCACCGCTTCCTGCATGCGCGTCGGGTCCAGCCGGTGCTCGTGCACGCAGCGGTGCCACGAGTCGCGGATCACCTGCTCGTGCCGCGCTGCGGCTTGTGCGCCCACGCCGTCCGCAGCGACCTGCATCACGGTGGCAATGTGCTGGTGCGGTGTGCTGGGCATGCAAAAACCTTGTGAAAGCGGCCGAACAATCTGCCACCTTCACCCCAGAACGACCGCCTGTCAATTGCGGGTTTTCACCGAGGCTTCAACTTTTCTTCGCCAGCCCCAGCCGCTCAATCGTCGCCTTCTCGGCCTTGAACGTGCGTTCGCCATACGCCGTGTAGTCGGCGGTGCTCATGTAGATACTGGGCATGTAAAACTTGTCCAGCGTGGCCTGCACCGCTGGGTCTTCCAGGGTCTTGCGGAAAGCGTCGTGCAGCACCTTCACCACGGCCGGGTCCATGCCCTTGGGGCCGCCGA
This sequence comes from Hydrogenophaga sp. LT287, assembly GCF_055702805.1. Lineage (NCBI taxonomy): Bacteria > Pseudomonadati > Pseudomonadota > Betaproteobacteria > Burkholderiales > Comamonadaceae > Hydrogenophaga > Hydrogenophaga sp. LT287. Next base: position 38,585 of record NZ_JBVPZC010000027.1, read on the forward strand.
TGCCAAACGGCGATTCGGTGATGGTGTCCCAGCCGCTTTCTTTGACGGTGGGCACGTCGGGAAAGGCTTTGTTGCGCTGGCTGCCCAGCGTGGCCAGCAGGCGCAGCTTGCCGCTGAACACGTGCGGTGCAAATTCGGTGGTGCCGCTCATGACGCGGATGTGCCCACCCAAAATGGCCTGCATGATTTCGGCCGAGCCTTTGTACGGAATGGGGTTGAGCTGGATGCCGGCTTTGGTGCTGAACTCTTCGATGGCCAGGTGCGGCGTGGTGCCGGTGCCGGTGTGGCCGTATTCGAGCTTGCCGGGGTTGGCCTTGGCGTAGGCCACCATGTCTTTGAGGGTCTTGAACGGTGCGTCGGCGGTGCAGGCAATGCCAAAGGTGTAGCCGGTGAGGCAGACGATGTGGCTGATGTCTTTGACCGGGTCAAAGCTCATGTTTTGCATGTGCGGCAGGCGGTAAATGCCCAGCGGCAGTTGGGTCAGGGTGTAGCCGTCGGGCTTGGCATTGACCATGGCGGCCGCGCCCATGGTGCCACCGGCACCGGGCTTGTTTTCAATCACCACCGGCACGCCCAGGCTCTTGCTGGCGCTTTCGGCAAAGGCGCGCATCACGCCGTCGCTGCTGCCGCCGGCCGGCCACGGGGCAATGAGCGTGATGGGGCGCGAGGGAAACTTGTCTTGTGCCCAGGCGGTGGCGGGCAGCAGGGCGGGCGCAGCTACGGCAGCGGCTGCGGCAGACAGGACCTGGCGGCGGTTGAATTCGGCGGGTTGGCGGGGGTTCATGCGGGTCTCCTGGTGGGTGGAATGGACAACCCGCAACATAGCCCGGCGCGCGCCGACTGAAAACAGGGGCAGCCCCATGCCTGGCCCGCTTTGGGTCACCCACGCGACCGCGCCGGTGGCCCGCCGCTTCAGCTGGCCACCGCGCGCGCCTGGTGTTCGGCGGCAAAGGCCACGTACCAGTCCAGACAACCCGGGTTGGCCATGGCTTCCTTGTTGATCACCTTGTCCAGCGGCTGACCAAGCAGCAGCTTTTTGATGGGCAGTTCCTGCTTCTTGCCCGAGAGGGTGCGCGGTATTTCAGTCACCTGGAACACGGCGTTGGGCAGGAAGCGCGGCGAGAGCGCGGTGCGGATGGCGCCGTTGATCTTGGCGGTCATGGCGTCGTCCAGCGCCAGGCCGGGCCGCAGCACCACGAAGAGCGGCATGTAGCTTTCGCGCCCCAGGTACTCCAGGTCCACCACCATGCTGTCGAGCACTTCCGGCAGGGCTTCGACCGCGCTGTACAGCTCGCTGGTGCCCATGCGCAGGCCGTGGCGGTTGATGGTGGCGTCGGACCGGCCGTAGATGACGCACGAGCCGTCCGGGTGGATGCGCAGCCAGTCGCCATGGCGCCAGACGGCGCCGGCTTCTGGGCCGAGGTCCCGGTCGCCGGGCCGCCCCAAGACCGGGGCAGCCCCCTCGGGGGGCAGCGGACCTCGCGCAGCGGGGGAGCGTGGGGGTAACGGCTGACCGCCGCCGGGCTTTCGCCCATGACCCGCCGGGTACATGTCGAAGTAGCTGCCCAGCAGGCGCTGGTTGTCCACGTCGCCCACGAAGTACAGCGGCATGGACGGGATGGGTTGCGTGCAGACCAGTTCGCCCACAGCGTCGATGACGGGCTGGCCCTGTTCGTCCCAGGCTTCCACCGCGCAGCCCATCAGGCGACACTGCATGCGGCCAGGGGTTTGCGGCAGTTCACGGTGGCCGCCGATGAAGGCGCCAGCGAAGTCGGTGCCTCCAGAAATGTTGCACCACCAGATGTCGCGCTGCGCTTCGGTTTGAGCGATGGCGGCGAACTGCGCCGTGCCCCAGTTCTGGGCGTCTTCCGCCAGCGGTGAGCCGGTGGTGCCGAGCGCGCGCACGCTGGAGAGGTCGCCGCAGGTCGACAGGTCCACACCCGCCTTCAAACAGTTCGCAAAAAACGCTGCGCCGGCGCCGAAGAAGGTCACACCCTGTTCGGCCGCGAAGCGCCAGAGCACGGTCCAGTCGGGCTGGTCTTTGCTGCCGCCGGGGTTGCCATCAAAGATGACGCAGGTGGTGCCGTTGAGCAGGCCGCTGGTCTGCGCGTTCCACATCACCCAGCCGGTGGAGCTGTACCAGTGGTAACGCTCGCCCCAGCTGTTGGGGTGGTAGCTGCAGCCCACGTCGTTGTGGATGATCTTGAGCGCCAGCGCCACGATGAGCGTGCCGCCGTGGCCGTGCACGATGGGCTTGGGCAGGCCGGTGGTGCCGCTGCTGTAGACGATCCACAGCGGGTGGTCGAACGGCAGCCACAGGGGCTCAAAGGCCTGCACCGCGGCGTCGTCCTGCGCCACGGCGGTGCTGAAAGCGGTGCAAGGCTGGGCCGCTTCGAGCGCGTTGTCCACCGCCGCGGGTTCTTCGGCCAGGTTGGTGTGCAGGATCACATGGCGCACGGTGGGCAGGGCCGCGCGCAGCTCGGCCACCACGGCCAGGCGGTCGAAGTCTTTGCCGCCGTAGGTCACGCCGTCGCAGGCAATCAGCGCCACGGGTTCGATCTGTTTGAAACGGTCGAGCACGGCGTTGGTGCCCATGTCGGGCGCGCACACGCTCCACACACCGCCGATGCTCACCACCGCGAGGAAGGCGACCATGGTTTCAGGAATGTTGGGCAGGTAGGCCGCCACGCGGTCGCCGGGCACCACGCCCTGCGCCTGCAGGTGCAGCGCGAGCGACGCGACCTGGCGGCGCAGTTCGGGCCAGCTCAGCTCCACCGCGCGGCCTTTTTCGTTGCGGCTGACCACCGCCGCAAAGCCCGCCGCGTGGGCCGGCTGCACATGGCGAAACACCTGCTGCGCGTAGTTGGCCTGCGCGCCCGGGAACCAGTGGGCGCCCGGCATCACGTTGCGCTCCAGCACCGCCTGGTGGGGCGTTGGCGAGCGCAGGTCGAAATAGTCCCAGATGCTTTGCCAAAACGCGTCCAGGTCGGTGGTGGACCAGCGCCAGAGCGCGTCGTAGTCATCAAAACGCAGACCGCGGTGCTCGGCCAGCCACTGCTGGTACAGGCGAATTTGCGGAACGTAGGGCGGCGGGCTCTGGCGCATGGCGGTCTCGTGGTGTCTCCGGGACGGGCAGCGTAGCAGTTGGACCGCCAACCGACCAGTGCCGAGGTGACAGCCCAAGCCGCCGCGCGTGGCCGCCCTTGGCGGCGCGGGATGTCCCCCCTTTTGAGGACGTTTCCCCCCATTGGGTGAATGGCGCCCACAACGGCGCAGGTTTAGCTTAGAGCCTCCTTCAACCCCGTCATGAGGAGCCTGCCATGGATACCCTTTCCGTCAAATGGACCCACACCGCGCTCGAAGCCATCCGCCACATCGGTGCGACCGGCGTGGGCGCAGACCGCAACCGCATCGGGCCGCCCATGGTGGCGCGCTCGCTCGCGCTGCTGCACACCGCCCTATTCGATGTCTGGGCCGTGCACGACGCGCAAGCGCTGCCGGTGCACCTGGGCACAGCGCGCGTCACGGGGGCCACCGAAACGCAGATCGAAAAAGCCATCAGCCACGCCGCCCACGCCGTGCTGAAAGACCAGTTCCCCAGCGAAACCGCCACGTTTGACGCCATGCTAGCCAGCCAGGGCAGTGCGCCGAGCACGAGCACCAACCCGGCCACGCCCGAAGGCCTGGGCAACCTGGCCGCGCAGGCCGTGCTGGCCCATGCGCACACCGACGGCGCCAACCAGGCCGGCTTGTACGCCGACACCACCGGCTACAGGCCGGTCAACATGCCGATGCACGTCACCTCGCCAGCCACGCCGTCGGACATCCTGGTGCCCGAACGCTGGCAGCCACTGGCTTATGCGGACGGCAGCGGCGCGGTCAAGGTGCCAGGCTTCATCGGCCCGCAGTGGCAAGACGTGCGTCCGTTCGCCCTGACCTCGGCCGGACAGTTCCGGCCGTCGGCACCGGCTGCACTCACCTCGCAGGCGTTTCTGGACCAGGCCAGACACGTGGTGGATGTGCAGGACAAGCTCAGGGTCAAGCAAAAGGTGATCGCCGAATACTGGGCCGATGGCCCCAGCTCCGAGCTGCCGCCGGGCCACTGGGAGGTGTTTGCGGCCTTCGTTTCGGCGCGCGACCACCACACCCTGGCGCAGGACGTGAAGATGTTTTTTGCCCTGGCCAACGCGATCCACGATGCCGCCATTGCCACCTGGGAATGCAAGCGCTATTACGACTATGTGCGCCCGGTCACCGCCATCCGGCACCTCTTCCGTGGCAAACGCATTCGCGGCTGGACCGGCACCACCGAAGCCACCATCGACGGCGAAGCCTGGCGCCCTTACCAAGTGAGCAGCTTCCCCACGCCGCCGTTCCCGGAGTTCACCTCGGGGCACAGCGCGTTTTCCATGGCGGGCGCCGAGGTGCTGAGCCGCTTCACCGGCAGCGATGCGTTTGGCGCCAGCTACACCCAGCCAGTGCCCCTGCGCGTGGAGCCGGGCCTGGCCACCGCGGCTGGCACGGTGCTGAGCTGGAGCAGCTTCAGTGCAGCCGCACAGGAAGCGGGCGAATCGCGGCTGTACGGCGGCATCCACTTTTATGAAGGCAACGTGGCCGGTCTGGCCATGGGTCGCAAGGTGGGCGCACAAGCCTTTGAACGCGCCCAGGCTCACTGGCTCGGCCGGCCCTGATAACAAGGGCCAAGGGGCAGTGGCGGTAGCATCGGACCCATGCCCCTGCCCACCCCCACGCTCGAACCCGCCTTCGACCTCACCGTCTTCGTCGCAGCCCCCTTGGAGGCCGGCGACATCACCGGGCTCAACAGCCGGGGCCGCCGGCGCATCATTCCCATCACCGGCGGCACGGTGAGCGGCCGGGTCAACGGCGCGGTGTTGGCCGGCGGTGCCGACTTTCAGCTGGTGGTGAGCGACACCTGCGCCGACCTGGATGCACGCTACCTGCTGCAACTGAACGACCCGGCCTGGCCCGGCGCCCATGTGTTTGTGCAAAACCGCGCGCTGCGCCGTGGCTCGGCCGAAGACATTGCCAAGCTGGTGCGCGGCGAGCCGGTGGACCCAGCGGCCATTTACTTCCGCTGCGCACCCAGCTTTGAGGTGTCGCACCCTGCGCTGGCGTGGCTGACCGAGAGCCTGTTCGTGGGCACCGGCGCGCGCTTTCCAGACCGGGTGGAGATGCGGTTCTTCCGCGTCGCCTGACACCGGGGCTGCGCATCGGCAGCTCCTGTTGTCCCGCGCGGGTCTGCGCTGCTGCAGCGCGGCTTGTGGGCGTCTCTCGCTGCGGTCAGAATCGCGGCCGCACGCTTTCCTGATTTTTACTTTAACAACAACGGAGTTTCTTCCCATGGGTCTATTCAACTGGACAGAAAAACCGGCCTCCACCCTCGCCAGCGGCGGCGTGGTGGGGCCCGACGAGCGGCTGTCGTGGCCACAAACCACGGTGATGGGTGTGCAGCACCTGATCGCCATGTTTGGTGCCACCGTGCTCGCGCCCATCCTCATGGGTTTTGACGCCAACGTCGCCATCCTCATGAGCGGCATCGGCACGCTCATCTTCTTCGTCATGACGCAGGGCAAAGTGCCGAGCTACCTGGGTTCGAGCTTCGCGTTCATTGGCGTGGTGATTGCCGCCAGCGGCTACGCCGGCCCCGGCCCCAACGCCAACATTGGCGTGGCGCTGGGCGGCATCATCGCCTGCGGCATCGTCTACACCCTCATCGGCGCCATCGTGCAGGCCGTGGGCACCGGCTGGATCGAGCGCTTCATGCCGCCGGTGGTCACCGGCTCGGTGGTGGCCGTGATCGGCCTGAACCTGGCCCACATCCCCATCAAAAACATGGCGCCCACCAACTTCGACGCCTGGATGCAGGGCGTGACCTTTGTCTGCGTGGCGCTGGTGGCGGTGTTCAGCAGCGGCATGCTGCAGCGCCTGCTGATCCTGATGGGCCTGATCGTGGCCAGCGTGGTCTACGCCGTGCTCACCAACGGCCTCGGTCTGGGCAACCCGATGGACCTGTCGGGTCTGATCAACGCTGCCTGGTTTGGCATGCCCAACTTCAGCGCACCGGTATTTGAAGCCAACGCCATGCTGCTGATTGCGCCGGTGGCCGTGATTCTGGTGGCGGAAAACCTGGGCCACATCAAGGCCGTGACCGCCATGACCGGCAAAAACCTGGACAAATACATGGGCCGCGCCTTCATGGGCGACGGCGTGGCCACCATCGTGGCAGGCAGCGCCGGCGGCACCGGCGTGACCACCTACGCCGAAAACATCGGCGTCATGGCCGCCACCAAAATTTACTCCACCGCCATCTTCATGGTGGCGGGCATCATGGCCATTTTGCTGGGCTTCAGCCCCAAGTTTGGCGCGCTGATCCAGGCCATTCCGCTGGCGGTCATGGGCGGTGTGTCCATCGTCGTGTTTGGCCTGATCGCCGTGGCCGGCGCCAAGATCTGGGTCGACAACAAGGTCGATTTTTCGAACAACAAAAACCTGTTGGTGGCCGCCATCACGCTGGTGCTGGGTACGGGCGACTACACACTCAAGTTCGGTGAATTCGCGCTGGGTGGCATCGGAACGGCTACGTTCGGCGCGATCTTGTTGCACGCGCTGCTGAACCGCAAAGCCTGATCCACCGCTTTTTGGGTTTCACCCCTCAGCCTGGCCCCTGCATCGGGGGTCAGGCTTTTTTTGCGCTCGGCACCCCAGGCGCCTACGCAGTTCCGCGTGCAGCGGCTCAACAGAGGCCCGCGGAATCTGGCGTTCAAGCGCCCGGTGAAAGTGACGATATAGGGGGTATTCAATTTCAATGTTTTCGCCCCATGGACTCTGACCTGCACGGCCCCAACGACGACCTGGGCCACTACCTCTCGCTGATGGTTACCCACGGCGCATCCGACCTGTTCCTATCCAGCGGCACCGCTGCGGCCATGAAGGTGCAAGGCGTCATCAAGCGGCTGTCTGAAGGCAAGCTGGACGCCACCCACACCCAGCGGCTGGCCTATTCGGTCATGCGCGAGTCGCAAATCCGCGAGTTCGAGTCCACCCTGGAATGCGACCTGGCCATCGCCCTGCCCGGCCTGGGCCGCTTTCGCGTCAACGTGTACCGCCAGCGCGGCGACGTGGCTGTGGTGGTGCGCCACATCAACGCCAAAATCCCGTCACTGGACGCGCTCAAACTGCCACCGGTGCTGAAAAAACTGGCCCTGCTCAAGCGCGGCCTGGTGCTGGTGGTGGGTGCTGCGGGTTCGGGCAAGTCCACCACGCTGGCGGCCATGCTCGACCACCGCAACCGCAGCGTGAGTGGCCACATCCTCACGGTGGAAGACCCGATGGAGTTTGAACACGCCCACGGCCTGTCCATCGTGGACCAGCGCGAGGTGGGGCTGGACACGCAGAGCTTTGACGAAGCGCTGCGCCACGCGATGCGCGAAGCACCCGACGTGATCATGATCGGCGAGATCCGCGACCGCGAAACCATGCAGCACGCCATGGCCTACGCCGAAACCGGGCACCTGTGTGTGTCGACCCTGCACGCCAACAACGCCAACCAGGCGGTGCAGCGCATTCTGAATTTTTTCCCCGAAACCGCCCACCGCCAGGTGTTGATGGACCTGTCGCTCAACCTCAAGGGCGTGGTGGGCCAGCGGCTGATACGCGGCTCAGCGGGTGCGTTGGTGCCGGCGGTTGAAGTGATGCTGCTCTCGCCCTACGTGGCCGACCTGATCCAGAAGGGCCAGACCGACGAGATCAAGGACGTGATGGCCAAGAGCACCGAACTGGGCATGGCCACCTTTGACCAGTCGCTGTACGAGCTGTACCAGCGCGGCGACCTCACGGCCGAGCAAGCGGTGGAATACGCCGATTCGCGCACCGACCTGTCGCTGCGCATCCGCCTGCACGCCGGCAAGCGGCCCGACGCCGGCAGCCTGCGCATGGCCGGGTGAATCCAGGAACCCGGTTGATCGCTGCGTGAAGCAGTGCTCACCCCGCCACCAGCGCTGGCGCCCACCGGGTTGTGCGCACGCCACAGGGCCGGCAATGTCACACGAATGGATGGTCGGAGCAAGCGCAAAGCCCGGGTCGGGAGGGTGCCAGCACTTACGCTGAACACCCCAAGAGGTGCCTGCGGGCACACCTCAACGCCTTGATTTCCGAAAAAACCCATGTCCTATTTGCCCCCCATTCGCCGTTTCGTATGGCCTCTGGTAACCGCCGCGCTGCTGTCTGCCTGCCAAACAGCACCCCCCGCACCAGCGCCTTACAGCGGTCCGGTGCTGCCGATCCAACAAGCCGACCGGGGTGTGGAGATCATGCTGCCAAGCTCTGCCTTGTTTGAAGTGGGAAAAAGCTCACTCAATGCGCAGGAAGCGGGGCCGTATCTCGACCGCATTGCGTACCTCATCAAAACCAAGAGCGACAAGCAGGTGGCGCTTGAGGGCCACGCAGACAACGTGGGCAACCCCCATCTGAACCAAAAGTTGTCCGATGAGCGGGCTGCCGAAGTTGGCAAAGGCCTGGCAGCCCGGGGTGTGCCTGAGCAGCGCATCAAAACTTCGGGCTTCTCTTCGCGGCGCCCGGTGGCATCCAACACCACCGCCGAAGGGCGGCAACTCAATCGCCGTGTCGAGGTGGTTTTGCTGGACGAAAAGGTGGAAAACATCACCCGGGGCGAGCCCGCGGGCGCTTTTGCCTCGGCGTGGGACCAACTCAAGAACCTGATTGATCAGGGCGTCGTCAAGGCCGTGGATAAATAAGAGCATGCAACGCAGACAATGGCTGGCCTTGGGTGCCGGTGTGATCGCATCCGGAAACGCCCTGGCACAGTCTGGCAACCGCAAAGCAGCTGCCACGGGCAACAAGGTGATCGGCATCGCTTTGGGTGGCGGCTCTGCGCGCGGATTTGCCCACATTGGGGTGCTCCAGGCGCTGGACGAAGCCAAGGTCCCGATCAGCATCGTGGCGGGTACCAGCGCGGGTTCGCTGGTGGGTGCCTTTTACGCTGCGGGGTTTTCACCCTGGAAGATGCAGGAAGTGGCGCTGAAAGTGCGCGACATCGATGTGGCCGATCTGTCCTCTGGCAACCGGCGCGGCATGTTGGGTGGAGCAGGCCTGAGACGCCTGGTCAACAGCTACCTGGACAACATGCCCATCGAGAAAATGCCCCGTCGGTTTGCGGCCGTGGCCACCGACCTGGCCACTGGCGAACTGGTCGCGCTGAAACGCGGCGACACCGGCGGTGCAGTGGCGGCCTCTTGCTCCATTCCGGGCGTTTTCATTCCAGCCCTTTTTGAAGGCCGGGAACTGGTGGATGGTGGACTGACCAGCCCGGTGCCTGTGGGTGTGGCGCGGCAGATGGGCGCCGATATGGTGATTGCTGTCGATGTGGGCGGACGCCCCACCAGCAAACCCCGCTCGGGGCTTTACGAGATCATCTTGCAATCGTTCGAGATCATGGGGCGCTCACTGGCGCAAATGGAAAGCAAGACGGCGAACCTGCTGATCCAGCCCAAGACGGACCGCTTTGACAGTTCCGATTTTTCCGCCCGCAAGGAAATGATCGAAGCGGGCTACTTGGCAGGCCAGGCGGCCTTGCCAGACCTGCGCCGCCGGCTCGGTCTCTCGTAAACGCCAGCAGGCCGGGGGCGCACGGCTCGCCTTTCAGCCTTCCCGCTCGCAGCGCCCCTGCGCCGTGGCCAGGCCACGGAAATCGCTGGTCCAGGTCTGGCTGGCGGTGTCGATCTGGATGCGCTCGTTGTCCAGCGCGGTCAAGATCAGCGTCTCGCGGACGTTGAAGGTGTACACCGGCACGCCGTCAATCTGCACCGAACGCACGCGCTGCTGGTCGTAAGCAATGGCCACGGTGCGCGTCCAGGTGGTGCGCGCCGGCAGGTACACGGCTTCGCACACCAGCGTGGTGCTGGCGGGTTCGGTCTGGGCGCCAGCCAGCACCGTGAACCCGGCCAACACGGCTGCCAGCGGGCGTTTCACGGCTGTGGGTCCTGCTGCGCCATGCGCTCGCTTTTCCAATACACGTCGTCGCCGCCGTTCATGCGGTTGAGCACGCGCGCCAGCACAAACATGAGGTCGCTCAAGCGGTTCAGGTACTGGCGCGGGGTTTCTTTCAGCGCCTCTTCGTTGCCCAGTGCCACCACAGCGCGCTCGGCGCGCCGGGCCACGGTGCGGCAAACATGGGCTTGGGCGGCGCCGCGGGTGCCGGCGGGCAAAATGAATTCTTGCAACCGCGGCAGTTGTTCGTTGTAAGTGGCCAGGGCATCGTCCAGTGCCAGCACCGCCTCGGGCTTGAGCAGCTCGAAGCCCGGAATGGACAGCTCGCCGCCCAGGTTGAACAGTTGGTGCTGAACCTCGACCAGCAGCGTGCGCACGTCGGGCGCCATGTCTTCGCACAGCAGTACGCCGATGTGGGAATTGAGCTCGTCCACCTCGCCCATGGCGTGCACGCGCAGACTGTTTTTGGACACGCGGGTGTTGTCACCCAGCCCGGTGGTGCCGGCGTCGCCGGTGCGGGTTGCAATTTGTGTGAGTCGGTTGCCCATGAAAAGTCCTCAGGTGGCGGGTGTGCAGACAAAACCGCATTGTGCGGGAACGCGGGGCCCAGCGCCCTCTGTGCGGCCCGTAACCACACGCGTGCAGATGTGTCCCAGGCAAATATCCTGTCAACCAGGCAACAGGTGGCAAAACCACTGGCCGGCCGGGCTGGCGTGGGTTGGAATGGGCGCTCGTTCAACGCACTGGAGCCCGACCATGACACGTCAACGAAACCGCATCACCCCATTTGAGATCCGCAGCGTGCAGCTGATGGCCGCCTGCACGCTGGGGCTGGCTGGCCTGGCGAGCAACCAAAGCGCGCCCAGCTCGCCGTCGGGCGGTGCCAAAACGAGTCTGTCTTCTGCGGCCGGCGCCGCACACACCCAGCGCCCCAACACCCCGGCCACCTTGCGCCGGCCAGAAACCCTGGAAGAACAGAAAAAGAAGGCGGCTTGAAGGGCGAGCAGCGGTCCTTTGGTGTGACTTGCCAAGTGCCACCCAACCGCCCCGAAAGCGACAGCCACCGAGCGCACGGCGGAGGTGCGACCGCGTAAACTGGCGGCCTGCAGACACCCGCTGCGCAGGAGACACGCCATGAACGCCCCCACACCACATACCCACCTTGCCCCCGACATTCAGCCCCGCGAGGTGCCCGCCGAACTGATGGCGGCGCTGCAAACCCGTTTTGGTGCGCAGTGCTCCACCGCGCTGGCGGTGCGCGAGCAACACGGGCGCGACGAGTCGGTGTACGACGTGCCGCCACCCGCTGCGGTGGTGTTTGCCCAGAGAACGCAAGACGTGGCCGACGCCGTGGCGCTGGCCGCCCGGTACCGGGTGCCGGTGATTCCCTTCGGCGTGGGCTCGTCGCTGGAAGGCCACTTGCTGGCTGTGCAGGGTGGTATCAGCATCGACGTGAGCCGCATGAACACGGTGTTGTCCATCAACGCCGAAGACCTGACCGTGACGGTGCAGCCCGGCGTGACGCGCAAGGCGGTGAACGAAGCGGTGAAAAGCGAAGGCCTGTTCTTCCCCATCGACCCCGGCGCAGACGCCTCCATTGGCGGCATGGCGGCCACGCGCGCCAGCGGCACCAACGCCGTGCGCTACGGCACCATGCGCGAAAACGTGCTGGCGCTGGAAGTCGTCACCGCCAGCGGCGAAGTCATTCGCACCGGCACCCGCGCCAAAAAAAGCAGCGCCGGCTACGACCTCACCCGCCTCATGGTGGGCAGCGAAGGCACGCTGGGCGTCATCACCGAAGTCACGCTCAAGCTGTACCCGCTGCCCGAAGCCATTTCGGCCGCCACGTGTTCGTTCCCCAGCATCGAAGCGGCGGTGCGCACCACCATTCAGGTAATCCAGATGGGCATTCCCATTGCCCGCTGCGAGCTGATCGACGCCGGCACCGTGCGCATGGTCAACGCGCACAGCAAGCTCGGCCTGCGCGAAGAACACATGCTGCTGATGGAATTCCACGGTTCGCCGGCCAGTGTGAAAGAGCAGGCCGAAACGGTGCAAGAAATTGCCAGCGAGTTCGGCGGTAACGCCTTTGAATGGGCCACCACGCCCGAAGAGCGCACCCGCCTGTGGACCGCCCGGCACAACGCCTACTTTGCCGCCATACAGAGCAAGCCGGGTTGCCGCGCCGTGTCCACCGACACCTGCGTGCCCATCAGCCGCCTGGCCGACTGCCTGCTCGACTCCGTGGCAGAAGCCGACGCCAGCGGCATCCCCTACTTTTTGGTGGGCCATGTGGGCGACGGCAACTTCCACTTTGGCTACCTGATCGACCCCACCAAACCCGAAGAGCGCGAGCAGGCCGAGGTGCTGAACAACCTGCTGGTGGCGCGCGCGCTGAGCCTGGAAGGCACCTGCACCGGCGAACACGGCGTGGGCCTGCACAAAATGGACTTCTTGCTGACCGAAGCCGGCAGCGGTGCGGTGGACATGATGCGTACGATCAAGCGCGCACTCGACCCGCACAACATTTTGAATCCGGGCAAGATCTTCGCACTCTGAACGGGCGTCTGCGCCTCAACCCCCTGCCACAATGGGCGGAGCCGCGCGCCACTTGCGGCCGCCGAAACAACAAAAGGCTGACAGACCTTGGCTATACCCCGGCTAAAAGAATACTTATATATTACATGGAGCTGGCCTCACATGATCCGTCACATTTCCCCATGGTTGCTGGCGCTGGTATCTGCTTCAGTAGAACGCTACCTGGTTCCACGCTTGCTTCACACCAAGTCGGTGAATTGAACGCGGCCGTGCCCTGCTTTGATCGCTATAGATAAGGCCCGTTAAAGTCTGAACTTTGTCTGATTTTCGCGATCAGAGTGTCATGGAAAAAGAAAGCGCAAGAAGTCAGACACTGGAGCAACTTCACGAACGGCGCAAACAGGTCGTGAGGCTGTACAGACAAGGCACCAAGATCATGCAGATCGTCACGATGACGGGGCTGAGCTACCCGACAGTGCGAACGGCTATCGATCTGTTTGACGCTGGCGGCTGGGGTGCGA
>NZ_JBVPZC010000028.1:0-51397 GCF_055702805.1 Hydrogenophaga sp. LT287
GGCTCGGCCATCTGGCCGTCCTTGAGCCACTTGGTGGCTGTGTTGCGCGAGATACCGAGGCGCCTGCTGGCCTCGCGCACCGACACGTCCTGCCTCAGCACGAGGCGGCGTAACTTGCTCAATGTGCTCACGTTGATCACTCCTGCTCCTCCGTGCTGAAAAATTCAGCAGGATAGAGCGGCAACGTGGCTCAGATTTCAACGTGAACTCGTCCCGAAATGGCCCAGTTTTGGAAATGAATCAACACTGCGGGGCGGTTCATCCGCCCCGTAACCGCTTTAGCGCCTGGGCGTCACGAAGGTTTCACACAACCTTCAGACACTGCCTCGGACTTTTACCTTTTCACAAGACTCTGTCCCTATGAACCACGACGCCCACCACCCCGCCATCGACTTCAACGACGAAGACTCCAACACCACCAGCAACCCCGCCTTTGAACAGGTGCTGGACGCGCGCCTGAGCCGCCGCAGCCTGTTTAAGGGCACGGGCATGGCCGGCGCTGCTTTGGGTGCAGCAGCCCTCACGGGCTGCGCCACCACCGGCAGCGGCGGCACCGCAGGCACCGCGCTGAACAGCCTAGGCTTCAAGCCCGTGGCCAAAACCACTGCGGACACAGTGAGCATCCCCGATGGCTACACCGCGCAAATCCTTTACGCCCTGGGCGATCCGCTGGCCACGAACGTGCCGGCCTTCAAGAACGACGGCACCGACACGGCGTTTGATCAGCGCGCTGGCGATCACCACGACGGCATGGAGTGGTTCGGTCTGGACGCATCGGGCAAGGCATCTGACAGCTTCAACAGCCGCGGCATCTTGGGTGTGAACCACGAAGCCACGACCGACGAGAAGTTGGCCTCGTTCTTCATTCACGCCAATGGCGGCGCGTCCACGCTGCCGCGTCCTGCGTCTGAAGTGGACAAAGAGCTGGCGATCCACGGTCTGTCTTTCGTTGAAGTGCAAGCAGACGGCAAGCAGTGGGCATACAAGGCGAACTCGAACTTCAACCGCCGCATCACCACCATGACGCCCGCAGCCATTCACGGCCCGGCGCGCGGCAGCGAACACCTGGTGACCAAGTACAGCGCCGACGCCACCCAGTGCCGCGGCACTCTGAACAACTGCGGTACCGGCAAGACGCCTTGGGGCACGTTTGTGAGCGGCGAAGAAAACTGGTTCGGCTACTTCACCCGCGACGCCAAAGACGACGACGCGCGCAAGAAGGACAAGCAGGTGCAGGCGCTCAAACGCTACGGCCGCCGCGCCGGCACCGCCAGCCGCCACGGCTGGGAAAGCGGTGGCACCGAAGACCGCTTCGTGCGCTGGAACAACAGCGCCATTGGCGCATCGGCCAAGGACGACTACCGCAACGAAATGAACAGCTTCGGCTACGTGGTCGAAGTGGACGCTTACGACACCAAGGCCCCCATGCGCAAGCGCACCGGCCTGGGTCGCTTCGCGCACGAAAGCGTGGCCTTCGCCAAGCCGGTGTCGGGCCAGCCGATCGTGGCCTACATGGGTGACGACGCGCGCGGCGAATACATCTACAAATTCGTCTCTGCGGCCAAATGGGATCCGAGAGACGCTAGCGGATCGAACCGCCTGGCTGCTGGCGACAAGTACCTAGACAAAGGCACCCTGTTCGTCGCCCGCTTCAAGGAAGACGGTTCCGGCGAATGGGTCGAGCTGTCGATGAACAACCCGGTGATCGCCAACAGTTCGTACTTCGAGTTCAAGAGCGACGCCGACGTGGCTATTTTCACGCGCCTGGCTGGAGACGCCGTGAGCGCCACCAAGATGGACCGTCCCGAGTGGGGCGGCGTGAACCCGCGCACCGGCGAGGTCTACATCACGCTGACCAACAACAGCAACCGCACCGCCGCCACCACCGACGCGGTCAACCCCCGCATGTACACCGACATGAAGGGCAGCCGGGAACAGAAAGGCAACGTCAACGGCCACATCGTTCGCATGGCCGATACCACGCCAGCCGGTGACACCTTCAAGTGGGACATCTATGTGTTCGGCGCGGAAGCTGGAGCCGACAAGGCGACCGTCAATCTGTCGAGCCTGACCGACGAGAACGACATGTCGTCGCCTGACGGCCTGGTGTTCAGCCCGGCCACCGGCATCTGCTGGATCCAGACCGACGACGGCGCCTACACCGACAAGACCAACTGCATGATGCTGGCCGCTATTCCCGGCAAGCTCGGCGACGGCAGTGCGCGCACCGTCAAGCACGGCGACAAGGCAGTCACCACCTATATGGGCAAAACCCCGACGCCCACCACGCTGGCGCGCTTTCTGGTCGGCCCCAAGGGCGCTGAAATTACGGGCTGGTGTGAAACGCCAGATGGCCGCGCCATCTTTGTGAACATTCAGCACCCCGGCGAAAACACCGCCATGGCCGACGTGAACGACCCTGGCAAGTTTGAAAGCCAATGGCCTGCCAGCGCTGGCTACGGCGCCGGCAAACGCCCGCGTTCAGCCACCATCGTGATCACAAAAAATGACGGCGGCGTGATCGGCACCTGACCGCAAGACCGGTAGCAACAACTCGGAAACGCCGGCCTTCAATGGCTGGCTTCAAGCGGCCTTCGGGCCGCTTTTTTTCTTCACAGTTCTGTCAAGGGGCCTACACAAATGAACTGCAGCATCGAAAAGGTATTCACCAACCCATTGCGCCATGAAACAGCTACATCCCTCCCTTCCCAAGTCCTTGATCTCGTTGCTGATGGTCACCACGCTGAGCGCTTGTGGCGGTTCCGACCCAGCGCCCGTCGCCGAACCCAGTTTCGCCGCAATAAACGTGACACTGGCTCACATCAACGACCACCATTCCCAGCTTGATGCCTTCTCCAACACCGAGCTGGTGCTGGATGGCGTGGCCACACAGGTGGAGCTGGGCGGCTTTCCCCGGGTCACCACCGCCTTTGCGGGCTACGCCAATCGGCAAGACGTGATCAAGCTGCATGCGGGCGATGCCATGACGGGCTCGCTGTACTACACGCTGTTCAAGGGCGAGGCCGACGCTGCCTTGATGAACACAGTTTGCTTTGACGCCTTTGCATTGGGCAACCACGAGTTTGACGACAGCGATGCGGGGCTGAAAAGGTTTCTGGACTTCCTGCGCAGCGGCACCTGCCAGACACCGGTGCTGGCCGCCAACGTGAAGCCGCAGGCCGGCACACCGCTGGCCGAGGGCTACATTCGGCCCTACACGATCAAAACCGTTGGCGGCGTTCAGATCGCGGTCATTGGCATTGACATCAAGGGCAAGACCACCAACTCCTCGCGCCCGCTGGACACCACCGTGTTTGAAGACGAAGCCGAGGCCGCGCAGCGCACCATCGACGCACTCAAAACGCAGGGCATTCGCCACTTTGTGTTGCTCACGCACCAGGGCTTTGAAGCCGACAGGGCGCTGGCCGCCCAACTGACCGACGTGGACGCCATCGTGGGCGGCGACTCGCACTCCCTACTGGGCGACTTCACAGCCCTGGGCCTGAGCAGCTCGGGCGCTTACCCCACCCGCGTCACCAACAAAGACGGCAAGACCGTCTGCGTGGTGCAAGCCTGGGAATACAGCAAGGCTCTGGGCGAGCTGAACCTGCGCTTCAACAACCGTGGCGAAGTGGATGCGTGTGAAGGCCAGGCCTCGCTGCTGATTGGCTCCAACTTCCGGCGCAAAGACAGCTCTGGCGCATTTGTGGCTGTGAACGATGCCACCCGCCTGCAGATCATTCGCTCGCTGGCGACGGTGCCCACGGTGCGCGTGGTGGAGCCAGACACCGTGGCTTCGCTCACGTTGGCGAGCTTCTCCAGCCAGGTGGCTGCCAAAAGGGCAGAAACCATTGGCACCGCCAGCGAGGCACTGTGCCTGGTTCGGGTGCCCGGTGAAAGCACCAACCGGTCTGGAGGCACGGCCGGCTGCGAAGTGGCCAACACACTGGCACGGGGGAGCGATGCTGCGCAGGTGGTGGCAGAGTCCTTCCTGGCGGGTAGCTTGCGCGCCGATGTGGCGATTCAGAACGCAGGTGGCGTGCGCGTCCCAGTGCCAGCCGGCACCCTGAGCATGGACACGGCCTTCACCCTGCTCCCCTTCACCAACGTGCTGGTGGAGCTGCCGATGACCGGTCAGCAGCTGGTGAATGCGCTGGAAGATGCGGTGTCCAACCACCTGGACAGCGCCCAGTCCAGCGGCTCGCACCCTTACGCAGCGGCATTGCGCTGGGACATGGACATGAGCCGGGCCAAGGGCAGCCGCTTCAGCAATGTGCAAGTGCGCAACCGCAGCACCGGTGTCTGGAGCGCCATTGACCCAGCTCGCACCTACACCGTGGCCACCAACGACTTCATCGCCAGCGGCAAAGACGGCTACACCACCTTCGGCGCCATCTACGCCACCGGAAATTACGTCAACAACTACCTGCTCTACACCCAGACCTTTGTTGACTATGTGCTGGCGCAGGGCAGCATCAGCCGCCCAGCACCAGCCAACTATTCGCACCAGAGGGTAACCACCGCCAGCGGCGTCGTGCTGCCTTGAATGCGGGCCGCCTGAAATGCCCCTGGCCCGTGAGGACAGGGGCAGAAAACGGTCAACGCAAGCCGGCGCAGTTTGCGTAGAACGTGGTGGTGGCGGGCCAGTCGGAAAACACACCCATCACGCCCACGTCGCGTTCCAGCACATCGAGCACACGAAAGATGTCGCCTTCGGTCTTGATGGCCGAGTCGAAGGTTTGGTAGTAATAGCCGTTGTTGCCATCGGCCAAAATACCTGAGCGCTCCAGCGTCCAGGCGATCATGCCCAAGCCGGCGTTACGCGCGTTGCGCGCATAGGCCGAGGGCGCAATTTGGCCGGACGCATCGGTGCTCAGCAATGCAAAGATGGGCGGCGCGACGATGTTGATGCCCGCGCTTTTGTAACCCACCAGATCGTTGGCACTGGGCAGGTCGGCAACGGTGTTGGCGTCATCCAGGTAAACCGCCTGGCGGCCAAACGCGGGTTCTTTCTCTACCCAGTACAGCACATCGTCCATGTTGAACGACTGCGGCCACACATGGCGCGCCGGCACGCCCGCGCGCTTGTATTCATCAACCATCTTCTGTGCATAGTCCCGCTGCGTGAACCCGTCAAACGGCATCTCGACGCTGGCGCTTTTGAGTTCGGGCGTCATCTTCACCCCCAGCGTCTTGAACAATTCGATGCTCTCCGCGTGTGTCATGAGTGTGCCGCTGCTGGGGCCAGAGTAGAGGTCTGTGCGCCAGTTGGCCGTGCCGCCCAGGTATTCTTGCGGTGTGCGGGCTGCCGGGTTAAAGGCATCCATTTTTCCACGCAGGGTTTTGAACTCGGCCAGGGTGATGTCGCTGGTTCGGCACTCGGCTTTGGCGGGCGTGACGAGCTTGCCGTTGGCATCGAGCGTCGCGGGGACAAAAGCCTGGGTGCACTTGGCCGCCAGCGGCGTCACCAGAATGTTGGTGGTGGTGTGCAGATCGTTCTGCGCATGGCGGCAGACCAGCGCTTTGTCTTTGGTGAAGGTCACATCGCATTCCACAATGCCGGCACCCATGCGGGCCGCTGCGGTGTAAGACTCCAGGGTGTGTTCGGGGAACTGCATGGCCGCTCCGCGGTGACCAATGGAGAAGTCGCTGGCTTTGAACTGACCCCGCTGGCCACACTGCTGCAGCCGCTGCTTGAGCGGGCTGTCGCTCATGTCATCGACGAGGAAAAAGGGACGCATACCCAGCTGCACATGAGAAGGACGCTCAGCGCGCTGCCCCTTCTTGTGCTCAGGCGGCGAAGCCAGGACCGAACCCGCGGCAACGCTCAGCAGAGCAAAACCAACAATCAGATGTCGCATGAAAGTACCCCTTGAATGGAAGGAACGATGACTGGAGCCAAGCACCGCGAAAGGCGGTGCTGCTTCATGCTAGAAACCGCATGTGGCAGGGGTGTGGCAAAGGTGCGGCGGTGCAGCCGTTTTAGCTGGATGGTCGCGCTGGGTCAACAGAAAGCAGGCGCACGCTCGCGCTTGGGCGGGAGCACCTCTCCGCGCGCAAAGGTGCGAGTGATTCACCAGCGCTAAGGTGCTCGCGGCAGATTCAAGCGCGCAACCCAGGCACCCCGCGCACAGCTGGCGGGCAGCTGGGTTCAGGGCCTCAGCGGTTCCAGGCGGAGTGGCTGCGAGCGCGCCGCGCGAGGTAGCGCGAGCGTTGCAGTGCAAACAACTCCAGGATGCCGCACACCACGCTGCAACCGATCAAGCCGATGCGCTTGACGAGCTGCAGCGGGTCAGTCTTCCAGCGTTCCGAAGTGTTCTTCATAAAAGCTTCCATCGGTCTCTGGCAGGCACAGTCGGCACCAACCGTCGTCAAACAGGGCGTCCAGCAGATGCTGCAGACCAAGCAGTTTCCAGACCATGAGGCACTCCTGACATCGTGTGAATGTGCGGCCAAGTTAACGCGTCTGTGTGAATATTTCAGGTCACTTTTATGACGTTTATGGTGGCACCTTGCTGCCCCTCAAAACGGCATGGTCAGGCGTTATGCTCAGCGCGCTGCGCCGTCTTTCACGGGCACACCCCCAACCTCTTTTTTGCTGTGCACAAGAACGCCCTGCCCGAGTTGTCCGCGCTGGAAAAAATCGTAGAACAGGGCGCACCCCACCTTCAGGTGGAGGTGGTGCGCGAGGTGTCGGTGGCGGCGGGCCACCGCTTTCCCGTGTATGCGATCTGCCTCGGGAACCCCAGCCCCGACGTGCCGGCTGTGGGCTTCTTTGGCGGGGTGCATGGGCTTGAACGCATTGGCGCGCAGGTCGTGACCGCCTATCTGCAGCACCTGGTGATGCGGCTGCGCTGGGACACGATGCTGCACCGGCAACTGGAACAGGTCAGGCTGGTGTTCATGCCCGTCGTCAACCCCGGCGGCATGTGGTCCGCGACCCGCGCTAACCCGCGTGGCGTGGACCTGATGCGCAACGCACCCGTGGACGCACTGGAAAAAGTGCCCTACCTGATGGGGGGCCAGCGACTGAGTGCCGGACTGCCCTGGTACCGGGGGCGGCTGGGCGAGCCGATGGAAGCGGAAAACCAGGCGGTGTGCGAGGTGGTCCACCGTGAGCTGCTGACGCGGAGCGTGAGTCTGGCCATCGACTGCCACTCGGGCTTCGGCGTGAGCGACCGCCTGTGGTTTCCCTTTGCCCACACACGCAGCCCCATACCGCACCTGGCCGAGCTGCACGCACTGCAGGAAATCTTTGAACAGTCGCACAGCCACCACCCCTATATCATTGAGCCCCAAAGCGCCCAGTACCTGGCCCATGGCGATCTGTGGGATCACCTCTACCTTCAGGCCTGTCACGATCCCGCGCGCACTTTTTTACCGCTCACGCTGGAAATGGGCTCCTGGCTGTGGATAAAGAAAAACCCCCGGCAACTGTTTTCGCGCAACGGCATCTTCAACCCGCTGATTGGTCACCGACTGCAGCGGGTGCTCAGGCGCCACCTATCGCTGCTCGACTTTCTGGTGCGCGCCGCCGCCAGCCACGAACGGTGGATGCCAACACCCCACCAGCGCGCGGCACGCCACGCCAGCGCGCTGACCCACTGGTATTGACTGCGCGCCATGGACACCTGGGTTTTTTTGCGAGGCCTCACACGGGAAACCGCCCACTGGGGCTCGTTTCCCGAGAAGTTTCAAAAACGCTTCCCGGAATCACAGATCATTGCGCTGGACCTGCCCGGCAACGGGCTGCTGCACCGGCAACAGAGCCCCCGGACGGTTGGCGCCATGGCAGACGCCTGCCGTGAAGCGTTGGCGCGCCGTGGCGTCAGCGGGCCTGTGCATCTGCTGGCCATGTCGCTGGGTGCCATGGTGGCGATCGAGTGGGCCCGCACCGCGCCGGCCGAGGTGGCCGGGTGTGTGCTGATCAACACCAGCGTGCGCCCCTTCAGCCCCTTTTACCGGCGCTTGCTGCCGCGCAACTACCTTGGCCTGCTCAAGCTGGCCACGCCGTCCCTCTCGGTTGAGGCTGTCGAACACGGCATTTTGCGCATGACCAGCAACCACGCCGAGCAGCACCGCCGTGTGTTGCCCGATTGGGTCAAGGTGCGGCTGCAAAGGCCGGTGTCCCGAGCCAACGCCCTGCGCCAACTCACCGCAGCGGCCCGCTTCCTTGCGCCCACCACAGCGCCCGCCCCACCGGTCTTGCTGCTGACCAGCCAGCAAGACCACCTGGTGGACTCCCGGTGCTCAGTCGCGCTGGCAAGGGCCTGGAACTGTCAGCTGGCCGTCCACCCGGATGCCGGGCACGATCTGCCGCTGGATGCTCCCCAGTGGGTGGCAACCCAGGTGCAGCAATGGATGCACCAAACGGCCAGCGGGGCACGGCCGCCCTTTTGACGCGACGACACCACGCAGCACGGTGGCTGGCACCTGAGCAGCCACGCAGCCGCGCGCCGGGTAACCACCCCGCCCCGGCAAGCTTTCTGAAACACGGGCGCTTTTTCAAACGCCTGACACAGAGGGCCGGTAGCATTTTGAACATGTCACCTCAACACACCCCCCAGCAGCTCCACCAAGCCGCAGAAGCCCTGGACCAGTTTGCCCATGCGGCGCTGGCCCGGGCCAGCGCCGGGCTGTCGCCCGTGTCAGTCGCCCGCGCGTGGACCGACTGGTTCCTCAATCTGACGGTTTCGCCGGGCACGCAAGCCCGCCTGGGTACCGAGGCCCAGCTACTCGCACTGGCCTGGGCCGAAGAATCGCTGCGCGCTGCTGCGTCCCGGCTGGTACCCGCGCCGCTGAATGGCCAGGAAGCCGCCGCTGAGGCCGACGCACCCCACAACGCGTCGCAGCCCAAGGACACCCGCTTTGACGACCCGGCATGGAACCAGTGGCCCTGGAGCAGCATGGCGTCGGCCAACGTGGCCTGGGAGCGCTGGTGGCAAAGCGCTGCCGATCTGCGCGGCATGGAGCCGCACTCGCGCGAGCAAATGCAGTTTCTTTCCAGGCAATGGCTGGACATGGTTTCGCCCGGCAACTGCCTCCTGTCCAATCCGCAGGCGCTGAGCAAGGCCGCGAGCACCCACGGCCAAAGCCTGGTCACGGGCATGGCCCAAGCTGCCGACGAATGGCGCCAGCGACATGGGCTCACCCCGCTGCACCTGGACGCGCAGCCACTGAGCCCGGGCCATGGCCTGGCCACCACCCCCGGGCAGGTGGTGCTGCGCAACGAGCTGATGGAGCTGATCCAGTACCTGCCCACCACCCAGCAGGTGCACAAGGAACCGGTGTTGATCGTTCCGTCCTGCATCATGAAGTTCTACATCCTGGACCTGTCGCCACACAACTCCATGGTGAGCTGGCTGGTGGCCAATGGGCACACGGTGTACATCGTGTCGTGGCGCAACCCGGACGAAGACGACGCCCTGCTGACGCTGGACGATTACGTGCGCCTGGGCGTGCTCGATGCGCTGGGCCATGTGCACGCGGCCACGCAGCAACCGGTGCATCTGGCCGGCTACTGCCTGGGCGGCACGTTCACCGCCATCGCGGCCGCAGCACTCAAGCGCCTTGAGACCCCGGACATCCCGCAGACACCCCTGGCCAGCCTGACGCTGATGGCCGCCGAGACCGATTTTTCCGAACCCGGCGAGATGGGCGTGCTGATCGACACCGCCCAGGTGGACATGCTGGAAGACATGATGGCCGAGCAGGGGTTTCTGAGCGGCCGGCAAATGGCCGGGTCGTTCCAGTTCCTGCATTCGCGCGACCTGGTGTGGGGGCAGCGCACCCGCTCGGTGCTGCTGGGCGAACAGCCCTTCAGCAACGACCTGATGGCCTGGAACGCCGATGTCACGCGCCTGCCGGCCGTGATGCACAGCCAGTACCTGCGCCGCATGTTCCTGGGCAACGATCTGGCCGAAGGCCGCTACCCGTTCGAGGGGCAGGCGGTCTCGCTGCGCGACATCGATGTGCCGGTGTTCGCCGTCGGCACCGTCAAGGACCATGTGTCGCCTTGGCGCTCGGTGTTCAAGATACACCAGCTGGTGGACACCGACGTGACCTTCGTGCTCACCAACGGCGGGCACAACGCGGGTATTGTGTCCGAACCGGGCCATGCAGGGCGCCACTACCAGATGCAAACCACCGCCCGGGCCACACACCGCTGCTCTGCGGACGAATGGGAAGTCACCGCGGCGCAGCGACAGGGCAGCTGGTGGGAAGCCTGGAGCGGCTGGATGCAGGGTCAAGGCAGCGGTGAACTGACCGATGCCCGCCAGCCCCTGGTTGACCCCGCGCTGGGCGCCGCCCCCGGGCGCTACGTGATGCTGCGCCACGGCGACTGAGCCGGAACCGAACGTGGCAGCCACTCCCCTTCTGCTGACCCTGAACGCTGGCTCATCGTCTGTCAAGTTTGCAACCTACGCGGCAAGCGACGGCTTGCCCCTGCTGGCCACGGGTCAGGTCGAAGGCCTGGGTGCCAGGGCCAGGTTTTCCGCCGCATCGGCCACGCAAGACGCGCACAGCTTCAGTTTCAAACCCGGCCCCACGCGGCATGCCGAGGCCGTTCAGGCCATCCTTGAATGGATGGACCAGGTTTACGCGGGTGCACGCCTGGCCGCAGTGAGCCACCGGGTGGTGCACGGTGGCACGGACCATGTGGCGCCCGCGGTGATCTCCGATGCGCTCATGGCCCAGCTTGAGCGTCTGGTGCCGCTTGCACCGCTGCACCAGCCACACAACCTGGCCGGCATACAGGCAGCGCGCGGTTCGTTTCCTGGCGTGCCGCAAGTGGCCTGCTTTGACACAGCCTTTCACCGCCACCACACCTTTGTGGCCGACACCTTTGCACTGCCGCGAAGCTACTACGACGAAGGCATACGGCGCTACGGATTTCACGGTCTGTCCTACGAGTTCATCGCCCGCCGGCTAAGCGCTTACGACCCGGTGCTCGGCCATGGCCGGGTGATCGTGGCGCACCTGGGCAACGGCGCGTCCATGTGCGCCATGCGCGACGGCCGCTCGGTCGCCTCGACCATGGGATTCACAGCCCTTGACGGCCTGCCCATGGGCACGCGCTGCGGCCAGATGGACCCCGGCGTGGTGCTGTACCTGATGGCAGAAAAAGGCATGAGCGCAGCAGCCATCAGCGATCTGCTCTACAAACAATCGGGCCTCAAGGGCTTGTCTGGCCTCACGCACGATGTGCGCGCCCTGCAAGCGTCAGACAGCGCCGCCGCCCGCGAGGCGTTGTCGTACTTCGCAGACCGAGCGCGGCGCGAGATCGGCGGCCTGACGACCTGCCTGGGAGGGCTCGACGCCCTGGTGCTCACGGGCGGCATTGGAGAAAACGCCGCTGCCGTGCGCGCCGCGATGCTGGCCGATATGGGCTGGATGGGTATCCACATCAACGCCGAAGCCAACCAGCGAAACGACACCGTGATCAGCGACGTCACATCGCGTGTGCGGGTGCTGGTTTTCAGGACCGACGAAGAGCGCATGCTCGCCGAACATGCAGCCGAGCTGCTGACGCTGTAGCGCACAAGCGCCAGCGCGCAGCCAGACCACCTAAAATTTTTAAACACCAGGAAAACACCATGTTCACCGACGCCAACTCCATCGATCCCTTGCCCAAGGTATGGGACGAAAACACCCGCATTGGTGACATGCTCAAAGGCAAGCGGGGCTTGGTGGTCGGGGTGGCCAACGGCGACAGCATTGCTTTTGGTTGCGCGGCCAAGCTGCGGGCATTTGGTGCGGACATTGCACTGACTTATCTCAACGACAAGGCCAAGCCACACGTTGAACCCCTGGCCCGGCAAATTGACGCGGCACTGTTGCTGCCGCTGGATGTGACCCAGCCAGGGCAAATGAAGGCGGTTTTTGACACCATCGAGCAGACGTGGGGCTCCATCGATTTCGTGATCCATTCCATCGCCTTCGCCCCGCGCGAAGACCTTCACGGCCGCATCATGGACTGTTCGCAGACGGGGTTTTTGCAGGCCATGCAGGTGTCCTGCCACTCCTTTATCGAGATGGCACACCATGCCGAACCCATCATGAACCCCGGCGGCGCGCTGATCACCATGAGCTACTACGGTGCCGACAAAGTGGTGAACAACTACAACCTCATGGGCCCGGTGAAGGCCGCTCTGGAATCGAGCGTGCGCTACATGGCAAAGGAGCTGGGCGAAAAAGACATCCGGGTGTTTGCCGTTTCGCCAGGCCCGCTGCGCACCCGCGCTGCGTCGGGTATTGCGCACTTTGACGAACTGATCGACATGGCCGTAACCCGCGCGCCCGGGCGCCGGCTGGTGGACATTGCCGAAGTGGGGCGGGCCGTGGCCTTCCTCGTGGGCGGTGGCGCGTCGGGCATGACCGGCGACGTGATCTACGTGGACGCGGGTCTGCACATCATGGCTTGAGGCTTTGCGCGCGTCCCGGGGCTTTGCCTGAAAGGCGCGCGCGCCACGCACCTACAGCGACCAGCGCGCCCATCACGGCCCGGGCGATAAACCAGAAACAGGACAGTCCCAACGATTGGGGCCCCTGCAAGCCGCCAGAGCGCTTCAAACCCCGGTTTTCAAACCACTCGCTTTGCCGTGGTGCGCCACCAGCTGCACCAGCAGCGCTGACGAGGCACGTGCCCG
Source organism: Hydrogenophaga sp. LT287 (assembly GCF_055702805.1). Taxonomy (NCBI): domain Bacteria; kingdom Pseudomonadati; phylum Pseudomonadota; class Betaproteobacteria; order Burkholderiales; family Comamonadaceae; genus Hydrogenophaga; species Hydrogenophaga sp. LT287. The sequence continues at coordinate 12,651 of NZ_JBVPZC010000028.1, forward strand.
CGGGCCGTCGGCCCGGCTGGTGAGGGCTATCGGCACGCTGGCTCCGAGCACGATGCCGGCGCCGGTCGCACCGGCGAGGTATTCGAGCTGCTTGGCCAGCATGTTGCCGCTTTCCAGATCGGGAACGAGCAGAACGTCTGCCTGCCCTGCGACCGGGGAATCAATCTTTTTGATCAGCGCTGCTTCGACGGAAATGGCGTTGTCAAAAGCCAGTGGACCGTCCAGCAAACCGCCCCGGATCTGGCCACGATCGGCCATCTTGCAAAGCGCTGCGGCGTCCAGTGTGGATGGCATGTTGGAACTGACGTTTTCCACGGCCGACAGCAAGGCCACGAGCGGCAACTCCACCCCCATCAAGCGGGCGAAGTCGATGGCGTTTTGCAGAATGTCCGCCTTTTCTTCCAGCGTCGGGCGGATGTTGAGAGCCGCGTCGGTGATGAGCAAGGGCTTGCTGTACAGCGGTACGTCGAAGCGGAACACGTGCGACATGCGCCGGCCGGTGCGCAGTTCCCGGCGGGCCAGCACGGCGTTGATGAACTCGTTGGTGTGCAGACTGCCCTTCATGAGGCTTGCCACGTCACCGTCGGCGGCCATGGCTGCGGCGTGTTCGGCTGCCGCATGGCTGTGCGGCATGTTCACAATGTCCATGCCGTTCAGATCCAGGTCCAGGGTGTCGGCAAGCGCCCGGATGCGGGCCTCGGGCCCAATCAGCACCGGCACCAGAAGCCCATAGCCTGCGGCGTCCACCGCGCCCCTGAGCGAGCCTTCGTCACACGGGTGTGCGACGGCACAGCGCACCGCTGGCAGGGTTCGGACCATGGCAAGCAGGTCGTTGAAGCGGGCTTCCGGATCAAACACCTGGATCCGCGGCACGCTGCCCCGGGGCATGCGCACTTTGTGTGCCGGTGCAAGCACCCGCGCAACGCCGCTGACCACACACTCGCCTTTCTGGTTGACCGCCTCGCAGGCCAGTTCAACCACTTTCTTGTGCTCGTCCTTGGCGATCACGGTCGCGCTCACCGTCAAGGTGTCACCAATGCGGACCGGGCGCGAAAAGTGCAGCGCCTGGTCCAGGTAAATGGTGCCGGTGCCGGGAAACTGGGTGCCGAGCAACGCAGAAATCAAGGCGCCGCTCCACATGCCATGGCCGATCACACCGTGAAACAGCGTGTCGTTGGCGTACTCGGCGTTCAGGTGCGCGGGGTTGGTGTCTCCGGAGACCGCGGCAAAGGCCTGGATGTCTTGCGGGGTCAGGGTGCGCAGCAACCGAGCGGTCTGGCCGATCTGCAACTCTTCAAAGGTGTGGTTCTCGACAAAATCGTTTCCCAGGTTCATGGCGTGGATCTCAGTGAGGGGGGTATCGACCGGTTTGGCCGGTTTGACGGGTTGTGTGGCGGCTCAAGCGTGGTGCTGATGCGGGTGCTGGTGTTTGTGTTTCCCGGGCTTGTGGGCCGGGCCAAGGCCCGAGGCCTCGCGCAGCGCAGCCAGCCGCGCCAGTAAGACCTCGTCGACCACACCCACGGCAGCCACCTGGCCGGCGTACACCAGGCCCTCGTTGCCGTCGAGCGTGATGAGGTCGCCTTCGTCGAATTCGCGGTCACCCAGCCGCACCACCCGGCGCGCCTCGTCGATGTGCAAGGCGTCGCAGGCCACCAGGCACACCCGGTTCATCTGGCGGGCCACCACCGCTGCGTGCGAAGTGCGCGCACCGCGGTGGGTCAGCAGGCCAGCCGCGGCGTCGAGCGCGGCGATGTCGCTGGTCTGGGCGTCCTGGCGCACCAGCACCACCGCCACACCGGCGGCGCTGCGCTCTTGCACGCGCTGGGCGTCCAGCGCAATCTCGCCGCTGACCACGCCGTTGCAAGCCGACGTAGCCTGGGCAAGCGGTGCCACCGGCCCCGCCTCAGACGTCTCTGCGTCCTGCGTCACCAGGCGCTGCGTAGCGAGCTCAGCGTCCTGCAAAGACGCGGTGCGCTCCAGCGCCTGCTCGGCCTTGATCAGCCCCTCATCCAGCATGTCCAGCGCGATGCGGGCAGAAGCCAGCGGCGTGCGCTTGCCCGAGCGCGTCTGCAGCATGTAGAGCGCACCGTCCTGCACGGTGAACTCAAAGTCCTGCATGTCTTCAAACTCTTGCTCCAGCCGCAGCGCGGTGGCCTGCAGTTCGTTCCAGGCGTCCGGCGCAGCCTGGGCCAATACGGCGTGCCCATGCGCGTTGCGCTGCCCAGCAACCACGTCCTCGCCCTGAGCATTGGCCAAAAAGTCCACCCACATCTGGTTGCTTCCGCTGGTGGGGTCGCGGGTAAAGCCCACACCCGCGCCCGAGTGACAGCCCGAATTGCCAAACACCATGCGCTGAATGGTCACCGCGGTACCCATCGCGTCATCGATCCCATGCATCTCGCGGTAGCTTTTGGCTTTGGGCAGCTGCCACGAGGCGAACACGGCGTGCACCGCCCCGCTCAACTGGGCACGCACCTCTTGGGGAAACGGCTCACCCGCGTGTTCCAGGTACATCGCGAGAAAACGCCGACTCAGATCGCGCAGGTCGCTGAAGTCGAGCAGCCGCTCGTCCCGTCCCTGCGTGGTGCGGCGAATCTCTTCTTCAAACAAGGCGCCGGGCAAACCGGCCACCACCTCGCCGTAGGTGGCGATCAGGCGGCGGTAGGCATCCCACACCAGACGCGGGTTGCCCGTCTGGCGCAACAGGCCCGGCAGCGTGGCCTCGCACAGGCCCACGTTGAGCAGCGTCTCCATCATGCCGGGCATGGACACGGGCGCCCCTGAACGCACCGAAACAATCAAGGGCTGGCGCGGATCGCCAAACACCATGTCGGTGACCGACTCCAGGGCCGGCAGGCCCACGCTGAACAGCGGCAGCATGCAGTCTTCGGGCGAGCGCGTGAAGTGGGTACCAATCACCAGCGCAGCAGGCACCGGCAAGCCAATGGAGGCCATGCGCAGCAGGTTGTGCGCCTTGGAACCCATGTTCTCGGGTGTGGGCTTGTGGTGCGGCGGGGTCTGGCCGCTCGCGACCAGATAGAAATGTTTGGGCCAATGGTGCGTGGCGTTCATGCAGACATTCCTGATTTGTTGAAGACCATTTTGCGCAGCGCATAGCCGGCCGTGAGCAGGCTGTCGGTGGCGCTCTCGATGGTGGCGGCCAGTTCGGTGGCCAGCGAAAACAAGGCCGGTGTGGCGTGCAGGCTCTGCACGATGCGCGCGCGGGCGGTGCGCAACAGGTCATCGCAAATGCGCTCGGCGCGCAGCATGCGCCACAGCGCCAGCAAGAAGGCCTCGCTGTCGGACGGCTCGGTGTGCTCACTCATGTGGCGCGCAATTTCAATCGCCTTGATCTGGTCCTGGATGGCGGCCAGGGTGGTGTCAGCCAACTCACCCAGCACCGCATTCACAGCCGGCGGCAGCCCGGTCAGGGGCAGTGCCAGCGTCATGCTGTGGATAAAGGTCGCCTCCTCCAGCGCGTCGGCAATGTCGTCCATTTCATCCAGCAGTTGCACCACGGGCAGCCAGCGTGGTTGGCGCTCGGCGCGGCGCCGCGCTTCCATCAGCAGGTGGTCGGCCTTGCGCTCCCACTTCTTGGCGCGCTGCACGCCTTCGGTGGTGTTGTTGGCAAACTCCAGCGCCTCGCTCAGTGCCAGCGCCAGCGCATGGCAAAAGGCCGCGTGTTCGGCCAGCAAATCAAACTCAAAGGTACGGCGCTGCAGTACCCGCGCCAGCAGCAACCGGGCTTCGTCCGCAATCAACGCCACCGGTTGCTGTTCGCGCAGTTTCACGCTGGCCACGCGCAGCAGGTCTTGCAAAAACGCTTGAGTGGCGGCTTCGCCCAACACCTGGTCGAGGCGGTCGCCAATGCGAAAGGCGTCTCCGTCCACCGCCTGCATGGCCTCGTACACCAGCTGTTCACCCCCCGCGAGCAACCAGGCCATGTGGCCCAGATCCTGTTCGGCCGCAAAACGCAGCACGGCCACGGCCACCGGTTTGCGCACGAACTCCTGCAGCCGCTTGCGAGCGCGGTTCCAGTCAATCACGAACACAATGCGCGAAGCCACGGCTTCCAGCGCCTCCTGCAACGCCTCATCGTCGGCCGCCGCAAATACCGCGTTGCCCACCTGGTAAGGCTTGCCTTGGTTCAGTCCTTCCGTGGTGCGTGGGTCGAAAACCGTCCATTCAAAACCAATGCCCTCCAGCATCTGCTGGAAGAACCCGAACCGCGCCACGTGCAGGTCTGAATAGGTCAGGTGGATCCTTCGATCCTCCACTTCAATCACAAGCACATGCGCGTCGTTGGTGCCAATGTCGTTTTGAATCAGCAGGCGGTTTCCATCGCGGGTCACTGCGGTGTCCAGGCCCGGGTGGTTGAACTTCAGCGCAGCGGTGCGCGCGAGCCCGCGCATGAAAGCGCGAATCAGCGGGCGGTCTGCGTCGTCCACCTGCCAGACGTGGGCGCCGTCCACATCCTCCGTGGCCACCGCCACCGCCATGTTGTTCAGCTGCTTGTGCAGGTCCATCACCAGCAGATGGAAGCTGTCGCTGCCGTGGCGGTTGCCGTGTGTCAGATCGCTCAGCGCCTGGGCGCTCAAACCTTCCTCGTCAATGAGGTCTTCGATCTTCTTGAGCCAGCGGTCGCGCCGGGCCGCCAGGGGCGCGTCTCTGTGTTCGGGCACGTCGCACAGCGGCCGAGCCATCAGGTTCAGGTCCGAAGCCAGCGCCTCCAGCCACAGAGACAGCTCGGGCACGATCAGCGTCTGGTCTTGCAAATAGGCCGTCGTGGCCACGTCTTTGAGCCAAGAGGCATCGCGCAGGCCCAGGTGGGCGATCTCGCGCGTCCAGTCGGGCGAGCTGGCGGCCGGGTTGGCGGCACGCTGCGCCGCCGACTGCAACACCGACAAATAAAGCTTGAGTCGGTCGTTGGCCTGCAAGGCGGCCTTGATCCAGGCGGGCAGCAACAAAGTGGCCTGACCCAGTGAGGCCACTGCATTTTCTTTTTCCATACAACTCCTGTGCGATTGGCTACCGGCTGATGTTGCAGATCGCTTGTGGCGACACAGTGACAAACGCTGTATCAACCGGTATCAGGCCGGGAGCCCAGGTGCCTATTGCCTCGCCCTGCTCGTCACGAAACTGCCACTGTTTTGTCATCACACAGGGCGTGGCGCTGGTTATGCTCCATCACAAGTGGCAAAGACGAGGCAAATAGACCTCATCCGCCTGTATCAACCGTTGAGAGCCAGAGGCCGTTTATGAGAGCACTGAAAAAAACCCGCAAGCTGATCGAGCGCAACCCTGGCAAACCCGAGGCCAAAATTCTGTCGGCTTTGGTGGTCGCACTGGAGTCGGAAGAGCCCTTCAAGCTTTCGGACCTGTACCAACTCGATTACGACGACTTTGGCCTTGCCCTGGAGCTGCTGAGCGAATGGCGCCTGGACCGCTACTACACCAGCAAAGCGGTGCTGCTGGGTATCTCTGTGCAAGTGGGCGAACTGCCGGACGAGCCAAGCAAGGCTGCAGCCAAACCGTAACGGTAAACCCGCCGTTTAAACCTTCAGCAGCAGCCTTCGCGCCCAAGCAGCCGCTTTCGCCGGCTGCTTGATCCGCAGCCGCATCAAGGCCTGCGGATCCTTCAAAACCCCACCTTGTTGAAACCCCTGCCCACAGGGTTCACCCCTCGGATTCAGTGCCAGCAGGCCTGCGCTTGATCAGCAACTTGGGCTTCTGCCTCGCGACAGCGCCAAGCCATCTCACTTCATGACACCACGAGGGCAGCAGCCTGGTTGCACCCACCCCAACGTCTTTTCAGGCTGCTCAAAGCGCGCAGCATCACAGGACACCCGCTCGGCCAGGGTTGAAACCGCAAGCCCCGAACACACCAAGTTGCCAAACCGCAACACTTAGGGCAAATACGGCTTGTGTCACAGAGATTTTTTGTTTGGTTGTTTCAATACGTTCACCTGATTGCAATCGGCAACGGGCGCGAGTCAAAAAACCTTGCGACAAACTTTTTTGGAAACCCTCATGAAAAAATCCCTTATCGCTCTGGCCGTTCTGGCCGCTTCCGGTGCCGCACTGGCGCAGTCTTCTGTGACCATCTATGGCCGCGCCGACCTCGCAGTGGGCGCTGAAAAGACGCTTGGCAAGTCCAGCGAATCAAAAGTGTTTGACGGCGGCCTGACCACGTCGCGCCTGGGCTTTCGCGGTACCGAAGATCTGGGTGGCGGCCTGAAGGCCACTTTCCAGCTGGAGCAGCGCATCAACCTGTCCACCGGTCAGTACACGAACGCAACGACTTTCCACGGTGCGTCCACCGTGGGCTTGTCGGGTGGCTTTGGTCAGGTTCGCGCCGGTCGCATGACCACGGTGCTCGACGATGTCCGCGCTTTGGCCTACAGCAGCGATGTGTTCGACTCTTCGTTCACACCGGCTTCCAATGGTGTGTTCAGCTCGGGTGGCGACTTCTCCAGCCGTTTCGCCAACATGTTGCGCTACGACCTGCCGTCAATGGGCGGTGTGTATGGCGGCGTGAACTATGCTTTCGAACAAACCGCTGGCGCAGATGACACCCTGGTGGGATTCATGGTTGGCTACAAGGCCGGCGCGCTGAACGTCGCTCTGGGCCACCAGGACGAAAAGACCAAGAACAAATACACCACGGTGGCTGGCTCCTACAACTTGGGCGTGGCCAGCATTTCGGCAGGCTACAACATGCGTGATGGTGCTACCGCAACCGCGGGTGACGACAGCGAAATCTCGGTGGGCGTTACCGTGCCACTGGGCGCAGTCAGCCTGTCGGCTGGCTATGCCAACAGCGAGACCGAAGTCAACGGCACCACCACCCTCAAAGCCAACGGCTTCGGTTTGGGCGCCACCTACACCCTGTCCAAGCGCACCCGCGTGTACGCTGGTTACCGCACCAACGAACGCAAAACCGCTGCTGGCGTCAAGCAGGTCGATACACAGCGCTACGCCGTGGGCGTGCGCCACGACTTCTGATGTAAACGAATGGCGCGCCGAGGGCGTGCCATCTGCTTTTTTCTCCAAGGTTGCGCGGAGCAAGCAATTGCAATCAGAGACCGCGTGATTTTTTATGCCGTGACCGGCTCGCCGGTCACGGCTTTTTTGTGGCCCCCACCGACGAAACGCGCAGCAGACCGCCGCAAGTCAGTCGTCCACAGGCGTCAGTTTGGCCACGCTCAACGCCAGCCACTTCACCCCATGGCGAGAAAAGTTCACCTGCGCGCGGGCGTCGGCGCCGGCGCCTTCAATGGCCAGCACTTTGCCCTCACCAAATTTGTTGTGGAACACCTTTTTGCCGGCTTTCACGTCGGTGCCGCGGTCGGGCTCGGGCGCGTTTTGGCCCAGGCCTTTGGGGTCGCCGCGCTCGGCAAACCCGGGCGACCATGACGGCTGCAACACCGGTGCAGCGCCAAAGCTGCGCTTGCCGTTTTGCCAGCTGCCTGTGCCGCCCGATCCACCAGCACCACCGCCCGCACCCCAGGCGGGCTGCTGCGGCGTGAGCCACTTCAGGCAGGCGGCTGGCAGCTCGTCAAAAAAGCGGCTCTTCAGGTTGTAGCGCGTCTGCCCGTGCAGCATGCGCGTTTGCGAATGGCTCAGATACAGGCGCTTGCGTGCGCGGGTGATGGCCACGTACATCAGGCGGCGCTCTTCTTCCAGCCCGTCGCGGTCGTTCATGGAATTTTCGTGCGGGAACAAACCCTCTTCCATGCCGGTGATGAACACGCAGTCAAACTCCAGGCCCTTGGCGGCGTGCACCGTCATGAGCTGCACCGCGTCTTGACCGGCCTGGGCCTGGTTGTCGCCGGATTCCAGCGCCGCGTGCGTGAGAAAGGCCGCGAGCGGGCTCATGGTTTCGCCGGTGTCGGCGTCAGGCGCCAGCGGTTCGTCGAGCATCGGCAACGAGGCGTCCAGCCCCTGGCTGGCCGGGCTTTGCGTGAGCGGCTGCCCCTGCGCATCCACCGTGCGCGCCACGGCGTCGCGGCCAAAGCCTTCGATGCCCACAAAGCTCTTGGCCGCGCTCACCAGTTCTTCCAGGTTTTCCACCCGGTCTTGCCCTTCGCGCTCGGCACGGTAGTGCTCCAGCAGGCCGCTGTGCTCCAGCACCAGTTCAATGATTTCGCTCAGCGTCATGCCCACGCTTTGCTCACGCAGCACATCGAGCTTGGCCACAAAACCGCCAATGGCCACGCCGGCCCGGCCGGTGACGGCGCTCACCGCGTCGTGCAGCGAACAGCCCGAGCTGCGCGCCACGTCTTGCAACTGCTCGATGCTGCGCGCCCCAATGCCGCGCGGCGGGAAGTTCACCACCCTCATGAAGCTGGTGTCGTCATTGGCGTTTTCCAGCAGGCGCAGGTAGGCCAGCGCGTGCTTGATTTCGGCGCGCTCAAAAAAGCGCAGACCGCCATACACGCGGTACGGCAAGCCGGCGTTGAACAGCGCGGTTTCCACCACCCGGCTTTGCGCGTTGCTGCGGTAAAGCACGGCCATTTCGGTTTTCGGCATGTCTTCGCGCGCGAGCTGCTTCATCTCGTCCACCATCCACTGCGCTTCGGCAAAGTCGCTGGTGGCTTCAAACACACGGACCGGCTCGCCCGCACCGGCGTCGGTGCGCAGGTTTTTGCCCAGGCGGTGGCTGTTGTGGCTGATGAGTTCGTTGGCCGAATCCAGAATGTTGCTGGCGCTGCGGTAGTTTTGCTCCAGCTTGATCTGGTGGCGCACCCGAAACTCGCGCACAAAGTCGGTCATGTTGCCCACGCGTGCTCCGCGAAACGCGTAAATGCTCTGGTCGTCGTCGCCCACGGCAAACACGGCGTTGCCGGGGCCGCTCAAGCCCTCCACCGGCGGCGCGCTGAACATCTTGATCCACGCGTATTGCAGGCGGTTGGTGTCTTGAAACTCGTCAATGAGGATGTGCCGAAAGCGCCGCTGGTAGTGCTCGCGCACCGGGTCGTTGTCGCGCAGCACTTCATACGAACGCAGCATCAGCTCACCGAAATCCACCACACCTTCGCGCTGGCATTGATCTTCGTAAAGCGCGTAAAGCTCGACCTTCTTGCGCGTCTCTTCGTCGCGGGCCACCACGTCGGCTGGGCGCTGGCCGTCTTCTTTGCAGCCGCTGATGAAATACTGAATCTGCTTGGGCGGAAAGCGCTCGTCGTCCACATTGAACTGCTTGCACAGCCGCTTCACGGCCGACAGCTGGTCTTGCGTGTCCAGAATCTGAAACGTCTGCGGCAGGTTGGCCAGCTTGTAATGGGCGCGCAAAAACCGGTTGCAAAGGCCGTGAAAGGTGCCGATCCACATGCCGCGCACGTTGATCGGCAGCATGCTGCCCAGCCGGGTCATCATTTCCTTGGCGGCCTTGTTGGTGAAGGTCACCGCCAAAATGCCGCCCGGCGTGACCTGCCCGGTCTGCAGCAGCCAGGCAATGCGGGTGGTGAGCACGCGGGTTTTGCCCGAGCCGGCACCCGCGAGGATGAGCGCGTGCTCGGCGGGCAGCGTCACGGCGGCACCCTGTTCGGCATTGAGGCCCGCGAGCAGCGGGGACGGAGAGACGGATTCTTCAAACAACATGCGCTTGATTGTAGGAAGGCCAGCCTGCGCGCGCCGGGTATACGCCCATCTGTATAAAACCTATATGGGCGCCACGGGTCACACGGCCTGTTGCTGCTGGTTGGTTGCGCCTAGAATCGATCACCGGGCCCAAGATTCTTGCGCCCGGTTTCTTTTTGGCCGGATGGGTTCCGGCCGGACAGAAGACCGGACCCAAGCCAAGCGCTCTCCCTGTTCACACACAACAGTTTTCTGGAGCCTGGTTTTTATGGAAATTTTTGACTACGACAACATCCTGCTGCTGCCGCGCAAATGCCGCGTGGAAAGCCGTTCAGAGTGCGACGCGGGCGTGGAGCTGGGAGGGCGCAAGTTTCGCCTGCCGGTGGTGCCCGCCAACATGAAGACGGTGGTGGACGAATCCATCAGCCTGTGGCTAGCGCAACACGGCTACTTTTATGTGATGCACCGGTTCGACCTGGACAACGTGCAGTTCGTGCGCGACATGCATGCCAAGGGTGTTTATGCCTCCATTTCGCTGGGCGTGAAAGCGCCCGACCGCGCCACGGTGGACACGCTGGCGGCTGAGGGCCTGGTGCCGGAATTCATCACCATCGACATTGCCCACGGCCATGCCGACAGCGTGCGCGACATGATCGGCTACATCAAAGGCAAGCTGCCCAGCAGCTTCGTGATTGCCGGCAACGTGGCCACGCCCGAAGCCGTGATTGATCTGGAAAACTGGGGCGCCGACGCGACCAAGGTGGGCGTGGGGCCGGGCAAGGTGTGCATCACCAAGCTGAAAACCGGCTTTGGCACTGGCGGCTGGCAGCTGAGCGCGCTCAAGTGGTGCGCCCGCGTGGCCACCAAGCCCATCATTGCCGACGGCGGCATCCGCAGCCATGGCGACATTGCCAAGAGCATCCGGTTTGGCGCGTCCATGGTCATGATCGGTTCGCTGTTTGCCGGCCACGAAGAGTCACCCGGCAAAACCGTGGAGGTGGACGGCGCCTTGTTCAAGGAATACTACGGCTCGGCCAGCGACTTCAACAAGGGCGAATACAAGCACGTGGAAGGCAAGCGCATTCTGGAGCCCATCAAGGGCAAGCTGGCCAACACGCTGATTGAAATGGAGCAGGACGTGCAAAGCTCCATCAGCTATTCGGGCGGCACCAAGCTGGCGGACTTGAAAAAGGTGAACTACGTGGTGCTGGGCGGCGAAAACGCCGGTGAACACCTGTTTATGTAGGGCCCCCCGCGCCGCCTGCGGCGTGCCTTGCAGGCCGCACCACCGGCAGAGCCGACGTCACGTCGGGCTGTCCAAATCTGCGCGGGCAGACTTGGAGCCGCAGCCCTCAGCACATCAGGGGGCAATGCGAGTGGTCCGGCCAAGCCGGTTCCACCGCATCCTGGCGTCAAGCACGTCGCGCCGGACAGGGCTGGGCCTACGCCTTCAGCAGCTGGCGTGCCAGCTGGTGCAACCGGTGCCCGGACTGCACCAGCGCCTCCAACACACTGAAGTGGTTCAGGCCCGGCAGGGCTTCGCACACTGGCACCACACCGCGGCCCCAGACCTGCTGGATCAACTGGTTGTGGCGCAAAAACTCAGCGCTCTCGTTGCCCCCGGCCACGGTGTAAAGCACCCCGCGCCCACCATGCACCACAGGCGACGGCAGCAGCGCCGGACTGGCTTGCTTCACCTGCTCGGGCGTGAGCCGCAGCGAGTCGGCCAAAAACGGTGTGTGGCGCAGCGGCTCCAGGTCGTATAGGCCTGAAATAGACAGCGCGTTTTTCACCAGTGCCGTTGGCAAGTCGGCCTGGTAGGTGGGCCATTGGCAGGCCAGCAGCATGGCGGCCAGGTGCCCACCGGCCGAATGGCCCACCACCGTGATACGGCTCGGGTCACCGCCATGGGTGGCGATGTGGCGGTACACCCAGGCCAGCGCTTTCACCATTTGCATCGTGATGTCTGGAATGGTGACCGCCGGGCACAGCGCGTAGTTGGGCACCACCACGCAGGCGCCCTGCTTCACAAAAGGCGGTGCCAGAAACGAGTGGTCGGCTTTGTCCAGGCTGCGCCAGTAGCCGCCGTGAATGAACACCAGCACCGGTGCGGGCGCCGTGCCCGGCTGGCGCGCGGCGGGAAAAATGTCCAGCGTTTCACCGTTGCCGTGCCCGTAGGCCACGTCCAGCAGGGCATCGCCATCGGCTCGGGCCGCGGCGGAATCTCGGGCCCAGCGCTCAAAATGGCTCGCGTGCTCGGGCACCAGGGCGCGGTTGTTGTACTGGCTGTCCAGCCAGGCCGGGTCGGGGCGTTGGGGGGCTTTCATGCGTCGGCATTGTGTCACGCACCCCCGCCACACTCCACCTACAATTTTCAAAACGCCTCTCTTGCAGACCCCATCGACCACCCGAAGAAGACCCACGTGAACACCTCTACCGCGTCCCAGAAACCTTCTCAACAACCGGCCCAGGTGGCCGTGCTCGGCATCGGCATGATGGGTTTTCCCATGGCGCGCCGCTTGTGTGAAGCCGGTTGCACCGTGAGCGTGTGGAACCGCTCGAAAACCAAGGCCGAGCGCCTGCTGCCCTTCGGCGCCCGTGTGGCTGAAACACCGGCCGAAGCCGTGGCCCAGGCCGACATCGTCATCACGCTGCTGGAAAACGGCGCCGTGGTGGAAGACGTGCTGTTAGCCCAAGGCGCCGCCCCTGCCCTGCGCCCGGGCACGCTGGTGGTGGACATGTCGTCCATACAGCCGCGCCAGGCACGCGAGCACGCCGCCCGGCTGCAAGCACAGGGTGTGCAGCACCTCGACGCCCCCGTGTCGGGCGGCACGGTGGGCGCTGAACAAGGCACGCTCGCCATCATGGCGGGCGGGGAAGCCGCCGACTTTGAGCGCGCACAGCCGCTGCTGGAACTGCTGGGGCGCCCCACGCATGTGGGCCCACACGGCGCCGGCCAGCTGGCCAAACTGGCCAACCAGATGATTGTGGGCATCACCATTGGCGCAGTGGCCGAAGCCCTGTTGCTCTGCGAAAAAGGTGGCGCCGACATGGCCAAGGTCAAGCAAGCCATCACCGGCGGTTTTGCCGACAGCCGCATCTTGCAGGTGCATGGCCAGCGCATGGTTGAACGCGACTTCACCAAACGCGCGGCCATCACCGTGCAGCTCAAAGACATGCGCAACGCGCTGGCCACGGCCGGCGAAATTGGCTTTGAAGCGCCCATCACTGGCCTGTTTGAACAGCTCTTTGCCCAAGCCACCGAACACGGGCTGGGCGACCTGGACCACTCGGCCCTGTTTGTTGAGCTGGCGCAGCGCAACGGTATGCGCTGAAGAGCACCCAAAAAACCACCCTGTTCCGGCCTTTGGCCGGCACCCGCCCCAAGGAAAATGATGTGATCTTTTCCCTGGAGCGTTCCGTTTGAATCCCTCTACCCTGATCGGCATTCTGGTCAGCACCGCGTTTCTCGCGGTGGTGCTGCTGTTCGCTGTGGACGACCCGATGCTGTTCGTCGACGTGCCGGGCCTGGCCATCGTGCTGGGCGGCACGCTGGCCGCCACGTTTCTGAGCTACCCGCTGCGCGAGGTGCTGCGGATTTTCCACCTGGTGGGTACGGTGTTTCGCCACGACCGGCTCAACACCAGCAAAGACATTGACGAGCTGGTGCGCATGTCGCGCCTGTGGATCCAGGGCGATCTGCGCGCCGTTGAACAGGCGCTGGCCCAGGTGACCAACCCGTTTCTGCGCACCGGCGTGCAGCTCATCATCGACCGCACGCCAGAGACCGACATTTTGGACCTGCTGCAATGGCGTATCACCCGCATGCGGGCCAAAGAAACCGCTGAAGCCCAGCTGTTTCGCGTCATGGCCAACTACGCGCCAGCCTTTGGCATGCTGGGCACCTTGCTGGGTTTGATCAACCTCATGGACCTACTGGGTGCAGGCGACATGAACGCGATTGGCAAGCAACTCGGTATTGCCCTCATGACCACGTTTTACGGCGTGCTGCTGGCCAACCTGGTGTTCAAACCGGTGGCGGTGAAGCTGGAGCGCCGGACCGAACAGCGCCTGATCTTGATGAACATGGTCATGGAAGGCATTTCGATGATGTGCAACCGCCGCACCCCAGCCGTGATGCGCGAAACGCTCAAAACCTTTGCAGCCCGCTACGACGATGAAATTTACGACGGACAGCGCAACGCTGCAGGATACGGTGCCGGCCAACGGCCCACCTGAGCAGGCGCGTTGACCCATGAAAACCCTGGACCCGCTTGAGCGTGACAACGCGTTTGGCGCAGCGCCTGACACGCCGCCCAACGCAGCGCTAACTAACAACCAACCAGCGCCAAACCACGCACCCCCACCCAGCGCACGCCCACGCCACACGGCCAACCGCTGGCACATCGAGCCCGTGATGGAAGCGCAAGAAGAAAGCTGGCTGATGACCTACCTGGACGTCATCACCCTGCTGTTGGTGATGATGGTGGTCATGCTGTCGTTGGCCGGGCCGCCCAACGGCGAAACCACCACCGACGCTGAACACCCGCAGCCAGACCCCGTGGCCGCAGCACCGGTGCCCACCCAGGTGTCGCCCGACATCGTGCCGCCCGTGCCCCTGCCGGTGGCGCTGCCCGCCGCCACCGATCCCCTGGCCGGGCTGCCGCTGGAGCAGCTGGGCAAAGATATTGAAGTGGTGAAAAGCGACACCGGCGTTCGCCTTCGTATCAGCAGTGAAATCTTGTTCAGCTCCGGCGCCGCCAGTCTGGCCCAGGGCGGGCTTTCGGTGCTGGACACCCTACTGCCCGTGCTGAACGCCCAACCCGAGCTGCGCCTGGTGGTCGAAGGCCACACGGACAACGTCCCCATACAGACCGAGCGGTTCCCGTCCAACTGGGAGCTGTCAACCGGCCGCGCCGCCAGCGTGGCCCGGTATTTGATTGAGCGCGGCATTGCACCGCAGCGGCTGCAAGCCACTGGCTATGCCGATACCCGCCCGATCAGCGATGCACAGAGTCCTTCGGAGAAGGCGCTCAACCGGCGGGTGGAGTTGACGATGGAGATACCGCGGTAGGTAGGGTGACCTTCCCTGAGGCGCGCGGCTTTCAAAGCCTTCCCACCGAGGTTGGAGGATCGTTTGGTGGCACTGACCGGGGAACCAAAACACCGCACCAGGTTTGCAGGATTGGCCCCTCCCCTTTCTCAACCCGAACGCAATGGCGCGTTCAGTACACAAAATGTGCAAACAACAATAGAAAAATGTCAAAATAAGACGATCTATCTAATTTTGTCGGTTCAACACATGTCTACATCTTCCGATTACTGTGGCACTTTTGAAGCAGCTCGCATGCTCGGCCTGTCGGTGGGCACCGTGCAGTCGCTCGTGGAACGGGGCGAGCTTGAGGCGTGGAAAACCCAAGGCGGCCACCGCCGTATTGCCAACCAGTCTCTGCGCGATTACCAAGCCCGGCACGGAAACCAGGGCTCAAGCGGCCCTGAAAGCAACCCGATGCTGCGGGTGTTGGTGGTCGATGACGACTTGGTGACGCTGGAAGTGGTGCGTGCCGCAACCGAACAGTGGGGTCTGCCTTTGTCCTGCACGCTGATGTCTTCTGCGGTGGAAGCGCTGCTACAAATTGGGACGCTGCGACCGCATGTGTTGCTGACCGATCTGAGCATGCCCGGCGTGGACGGCTTTGAGTTGCTGCACTCGCTGCGCAGCAACCCGGCGTTTGCCTCCATGCTGCTGGTGGCGATCTCAGGGCTCAGCGAGGGCGAAGTGAAGGCCAAGGGCGGGCTGCCAGCCGACACGGTGTTTCTGAAAAAGCCGCTGGACCTGCGGTGGCTGCATGGTTTTTTGTCTGCCTTGGTGGCGACCAGACAACTCAAGGCTGCTCAGATCTGACAGCCTTGTCCGCAAGGCTGTGCTGAACAGCGCCCTCGCTGTTCGACCGCCGAGTCAGACCCGCACAGGCAAAAAAAAGCCGGACACAAGGTCCGGCTTTTTTATGGGCCCGAGGGCCCTTTGGTGCACTCAGCGTGGGCTGCGACGCGCCACGGGGCGAGCCGGTGCGCCACCTTCAGGGCGGCGGGGAGCGAACTCACCACCGCGCATGGCAGCGCGCTCGGAGTTGCCGCGGTCGCTGAAACGGTCACCACCGCGGGTGTCGGGGCGACTGTCTGGGCGGCCAAAGCTGGAGAAACCAGCTGGCTTGGCGCCGAAACCAGCGCGTGCTGGCGGCTTGTCACCAAAACCACGGCCTGCAGGGCGGCTGTCGCCACGGTTGTCAAAGCGGTTTTCGCTGCGAGGGGCTTCGCGCTCGAAACGGTTGCCTTCGAAGCGGGGTGCATCACCACGGCCTTCGAAGCGAGGCGCATCACCGCGACCTTCAAAGCGCGGTGCGTCACCACGGCCTTCGAAACGCGGGCCACGCGGTGCTGGCGCGCCACGGCGGTCGGCAAAGCGGTCGTTGCTGTTGCCACGGCCGCCTGGGCGGCCACCGGGGGCACCACCGCGTCCAAACGGCTCGGCGGACGGAGCGCGCTGGCGCGGCTCCATGCCAGGGATGGTTTCAACGGCAATGCGCTGGCGGGTGAAGGCTTCAATGTCGAAGATCTTGCGGCGGTCGCGCATTTCGGCAAACGTGATGGCCTGACCATCGCGGCCGGCACGGCCGGTGCGGCCAATGCGGTGCGTGTAGTCTTCGGCTTTCATCGGCAGGCCAAAGTTGAACACGTGGGTGATGGTGGGCACGTCAATACCGCGGGCCGCCACATCGGTGGCCACCAGAATCTGCACCTGGCCGTCGCGCAGCGCCATCAGGCGGCGGTTGCGAATGCCCTGGCTCAGTGCGCCATGCAAGGCCACGGCGGCAAAGCCGGACTGTTGCAAGTCGGTGGCGAGGCCGTCGCATTCAATTTGCGTGCTGCAAAACACAATGGCCTGGTTGATGGTGGTGTCGCGCAACCAGTGGTCGAGCAGCGTGCGCTTGTGCTGGGCGTTGTCGGCCCAGAACAGCTTTTGCTGGATGTTGACGTGCTGCTCTTGCGGGCTGTCGATCTGGATTTTCTGGACGTGCTTGCCGCCGTCGTGCATCACGCGCATGGCGAGCTGCTGAATGCGGGGGGCAAACGTGGCCGAGAACATCATGGTCTGGCGGCGCTGGCTGGTCATGTCGTTGACATCGGCCAGGTCGTCGGAGAAGCCCAGGTCGAGCATGCGGTCGGCTTCGTCAACCACCAGGAACTGCACTTTGTCGAGTTTGATTTGCTGCGAGCGCTGCAGATCCAGCAAGCGGCCAGGGGTGGCCACCACCAGATCGGCGTTTTGCAGGCGTGCAATCTGCACCTGGTAAGGCATACCGCCCACCACGTTGGCAATGCGCAGGCCGCGGCAATGGCGCACCAGGTCGATGGCGTCTTGCGCCACCTGCTGGGCCAGTTCGCGGGTAGGGCACAAGATCAGGGCGCCGGGGGTGGCGGCCTTGAAGTTGCGTGCGCTGGTGGGGTCTTTGCGCTTGGGGCGCTTGGGGGCAACTTCACCGCGTGCCAGGGCTTCGGCCACGGAGCGGTCGAAGTCGGCGCGCTCTTGGGCTTCTGCCTGGGCTTGCTGTTGCAGCAACGTGTGCAGCACGGGCAGCAAGAAAGCAGCGGTCTTGCCGCTACCGGTCTGGCTGGAAACCATCAGGTCGGCAAAACGGGCTTCGCCTTCGGCCAACATGGCCTTGGGCACCACATTGTTTTGAACCTGGGTGGGCTTGGTGTAACCCAAGTCGACACAGGCTTGCACCAGCTCGGGCGCCAGGCCCAGCAATTCAAAGCCGTTGGGCTCGGTTACCACCGGTGCGGCGTCGGCCACAGCGTCGGTTTCAGGAGCGGCTTCCACGGCCACGTCGGCCACTTCAGCGATAAAAGCGTCTTGCGCAGGCGAAAATTCGTCGCGGGTGTTGTCGGAGAAATCCAGTGAGTCGTTCATGTTCCATCATCCTGTGCGCAAAAAAATGGCGCGCACGTGATCGAGCAAAGCGGGAACTGTTCCAGGCAGACGGGCAAAGCCGGTGCCGCAGGGTCAGGCTGCTTCATTCGTGGTTGGCAAAAACATCAACCATCAAACGAAGAGCGCCGCTCGTCAGATCAGGAATCTGGCAGAGGATGGCGCATGGGCCCTGGAGATAAACATCAACCGTGAAGACCCGCCGAAGGTGGGTGGCTGTCACGGTCGTGGCCGTCATTGGGGAAGCTTGAGCGGTTTGGCTATTGGCTTCCCGACGGCATCAGGACTCTGAGTGTGAGGCAGATGCACAATATGCGCAGTTTCCTGCGCAGCCACTGATTATGGCAGATTTTAGGGAAAACCCTAGAATTATTTTTACACGCGGCTCAACTGAGCACGGCTGCCACGATGTGGAAGAGGATGGCCGCCAGCACCGCGGTGGCCGGCACGGTCACGATCCAGGCGGCCACGATGCGCATGACCGCCGAGCGTTTGACGATTTCCTGCTTGTAGGCTTTCTTCAGGGCCTTGCGCTCGCTCTTGGCAAACAGGGCGCCTTCGGCCTCCTCGCGTGCTTTGGTTCGGCGCTTCATGTCGGCCAGCATGCGTTTTTTCTCCAACACCTCGGCCGCCTCGAAGCGCTGCAGATACGCCTCAACCTCGGCCCGGTCTTGGCCCTGGTGGCCCGCAAACACCACGGCCTCCATCTTGGCGTAGTTCACCTTCAGCAACTCGCGCAGAAAACCCACACCAAACACCGCACCAATGGTCACGTGCGTGGTGGACACCGGCATTCCCAGCTGGGCCGCCACGATCACGGTGAGCGTGGCCGCCATGGCAATAGAGTACGCACGCATGTTGTCCAGCTCGGTGATTTCCTTGCCCACGGTGCGAATCAGCTTGGCGCCATACAAAGCCAGACCAATGGCCAAGCCCAGCGCACCCAGCACCATGATCCACAGGGGCGTTGCGGCCTTGGTGGCCACTGCGCCCGACTTCACCGCTTCGTAAATAGCCGCAAGGGGGCCAATGGCGTTGGCCACGTCGTTGGCGCCATGGGCAAAGCTCAACAATGCGGCCGAGCACACCAGCGGCCAGGTGAACAAGCGGTTCACACCATCTTTGCTGTTGTCCTGGCGTGCCGCCATGCGCGCCACCGGCTTGCGGACCAATGCCCAGGCCACAGCGGCCATGAGCACACCGGCCAGCAGCGCCGTCACGAAGCCAACCTTGACCAACTGCCCCAGACCTTTGAGCATCATGTAGGTGCCAAAGGCCCACACCATGACAGCGATGAGCCACGGCACCATGCGGGTGGCCGCCTCGGTTTTTTCAGCCCGGTAGGTGATGCTGCGCTTGATGACGTAGAGGAAGCCCGCCGCAATGGCGCCGCCCATGAGGGGCGAAATAACCCAGCTCGCCACAATGGCGCCAATGGTGCTCCAGTTGACCAGGCCCCATCCACCCGCAGCAATACCCGCGCCCATGACGGCGCCAATGATGGAGTGTGTGGTGGACACGGGTGCGCCCACTGCGGTGGCGAGATTCAGCCAGAGCGCGCCGGCCAGCAGCGCCGCAAACATGACCCAGGCGAACCGGCTGGGGTCGGCAATTTGATCTGCGTCGATGATGCCGCCCTTGATGGTGCCCACCACCTCGCCCCCGGCCACGATGGCACCCAAGACTTCAAAAACCGCGGCGATCAGAATGGCCCAGCCCATGGTGATGGCGCCTGAACCCACAGCAGGGCCCAGATTGTTGGCCACATCGTTGGCGCCAATGTTCATGGCCATGTAAGCGCCCACAGCCGCTGCCACAATCAGCAGCCACACGGCCGACGACGCGAGACCCACCGTGGAGGCGCCGGTGAGCGAGGCGTACACACCAACCAGGATCAGGAACAAAACGGCCGCGCCGAGTTGCAGCACGTCTTGGTACTTCGAGACGAAACGGGATTTGGATTTTTTTGTCATAGAAAATTCGCGCAATTGTCTCAATTTTGACATGCTGCACGCAGCCCGCGCCACATCGGCGGGGCCCAAGCCAACACCTTGCAGCACCAGCCAGATGGGCGCGCTTCAGCGCAAAAAGTGCGTGCGGTAGTGCTCAAGTTCGTCAATCGACTCGTGCACATCGGCCAAGGCGGTGTGTTTCTGGTGCTTTTTAAACGCGTCGTACACCGCCGGGCTCCAGCGTTTGGCCAATTCTTTGAGCGTACTCACGTCCAGGCAGCGGTAGTGAAAATACGCCTCCAGCTTGGGCATGAACTTCACCAGAAAGCGGCGGTCTTGGCTAATGGTGTTGCCGCACATGGGCGAGCTGTTTTTGGGCACGTATTTGCCAATAAACGCCAGCAACTCGGCCTGCGCCTGCTCTTCGGTCACGGTGCTGGCGCGTACCTTGTCAATCAGGCCACTGCGGCCGTGCGTGCCCTTGTTCCAGTTGTCCATGGCACCCAGCACGGCGTCGCTCTGGTGAATCACCAGCACCGGGCCTTCCACCCGGGGCGTCAGTTGCGGGCCGGTGATCACCACCGCAATTTCCAGCAAGCGCTCCTTTTCCGGGTCGAGCCCGCTCATTTCGCAGTCGATCCAGACCAGGTTCTGGTCACTTTTGACCAAGGTAGGCACAGTTGCCGGGGTCGCGGCGGCGGGAATTTCAATGGGGTTGGTCGATGTCATGGCGTGATTTTCGCCGATCCGGCACAGTCGCCCGCCGGAGCGAGGGGAAACCTGTGGTCCGTGCGCCGCGGCGGGTACGGTCTTCGATAGACTCGCTGGCATGGACACCGAATCATTGATTTTCACCGCCGTCTTCTGCGCCCTGCTGGTGCTCAGCCTGATCACGCGCACCGTGCTGGCGAGCCGCCAGATACGGCATGTGGCCCGGCACCGCGGCACCGTGCCGGCGGCTTTCAGCCACACCATTTCACTGCCCGCCCACCAAAAGGCGGCCGACTACACCATCACCAAGTCGCGCTTTGGCTTGCTGGAGCTGGCCATTGACGCCGCGCTGCTGCTCGGCTGGACGCTGCTGGGCGGGCTGGACTGGCTCAACCAGACGCTGCTGGGCGCACTGGGTGGCGGCATGGTGCAACAACTGGCCTTGCTGGCAGCTTTCACGCTCATTGGCGGGCTGATTACGCTGCCGTTGGGGTGGTGGGCCACGTTCCGCATTGAAGAGCGCTTTGGCTTCAACAAAATGACGCTCTCCCTTTGGCTGGGTGACCTGGTCAAGGGCGCGCTCGTGGGTGCCCTGGTGGGGCTGCCCATCGCAGCGCTGGTGTTGTGGCTCATGGGCGCGGCAGGCGCCACCTGGTGGCTCTGGGCCTGGGGCGTGTGGATGGCGTTCAACTTGCTGGCGCTGGTGCTGTACCCCACAGTGATCGCGCCTTTGTTCAACAAATTTGAGCCGCTGCAAGACGAAACGCTGAAGGCCCGTGTGAACGCGCTGATGCAGCGCTGCGGCTTTGCGGCCAAGGGCTTGTTTGTCATGGACGGTAGCAAGCGCAGCGCCCACGCCAACGCGTACTTCACCGGTTTTGGCGCCGCCAAGCGCGTGGTGTTTTTTGACACCCTGTTGCAGCAGCTCAACCCGGCCGAAATTGATGCCGTGCTGGCGCACGAACTGGGCCACTACAAACGCCGCCACATCATCAAGCGTATTGCGCTTATGTTTGGCTTGAGCCTGCTGGGCTTCGCGCTGCTGGGCTGGTTGTCTGGACAAGCCTGGTTTTACACCGGGCTGGGCGTCATGCCGGCGCTGGATGCACCCAACGACGCCCTGGCCCTGCTGCTGTTCATGATGGCGGTGCCTCTGCTCACTTTTTTCCTTTCACCGCTGATGGCAGGCATGTCGCGCAGCCACGAATTTGAAGCCGACGCCTACGCCATGGCCCAGACCAATGGGGCGGATCTGGCCAGCGCATTGCTCAAGCTCTTCAAGGACAATGCCAGCACGCTCACTCCCGACCCGGTTTACGCGCGGTTTTATTACTCGCACCCGCCCGCCAGCGAGCGCCTGGCCCGCCTGCTGGCCGCCAGCCCCACCCACACCGCCACGCCTGCCTGAAGGCACACCGACACCATGAACCCCATTCACCAAAACCGCCGCGCCCTGTCGGCCACCGAAATCGTGACGCAACTCACCCAGCTCAACGGCGATGCCGCCCAAGGCTGGAAGCTCATCGACGGCGCGCTGGAGAAGACCTACACCTTCACCAACTTCCACGAAACCATGGCCTTCGTGAACGCGCTGGCCTGGGTGGCGCACCGCGAAGACCACCACCCCGACCTGGCCCTGGGCTACAGCCGTTGCACCGTGCGCTTCAACACGCACGACGTGGGCGGCATTTCGGTGAGCGACTTCTTCTGTGCGGCGGCGGTTGACGCCCTGCTGAAAGCCTGAATGCACCGCCTCACACCCGCAGGGCGCACCGCTTGAAGCGCAACCACACCCCGCAGCCCGCTGGGGCCAGCGCTGCGACGACACCCCCGACTGAAGGCTTGGTGGTGGCGGCCCACGGGCGGCACTGTCTGGTGGAAAGCCCCGACGGCGAACGCCGCATTTGCCACCCCCGCGGCAAAAAGAGCCAAGTCGTCGTGGGTGACCAGGTGCTGTGGCAGACCACGGGCGACGAAGGCAGCATCGAGCGCGTGCAGACGCGGCGCAACCTGTTTTACCGCCAGGACGAGATGCGGACCAAGTCGTTTGCGGCGAACCTGGACCAGATACTCGTGCTGGTGGCAGCCGACCCCGAGTTTTCAGAAAGCCAACTCGCGCGCGCGCTGATCGCGGCCGAGGCCGAGCACATCGACGTGCTGATCGTGCTCAACAAGAGCGACGTGCAGCCGGGCTTTGACCGCGCCTGGGCACGCCTGGCGCCCTACCGCCGCATGGGCTGTGCGGTACTGCCCTTGCGCCTCAAAGGTGAAACCGCCGCCACCACCGAAGCCGGGCTGGACGAGCTGCAAGCCCGATTGGCCGGCAAACGCACCCTGGTGCTCGGACCTTCGGGCGTGGGCAAAAGCACCTTGGTCAACCGGCTTGTGCCGCACGCGCGAGCGCTCACCGGTGAAATTTCTCGCGCGCTCAATTCGGGCAAGCACACCACCACCAGCACCACCTGGTATTGGGTGGACGAGCAACGCCAGACCGCCCTGATCGACTCGCCAGGTTTCCAGGAATTTGGCCTCAACCACATCGAACCCATGCAGCTGGCGCACCTGATGCCCGACCTGCGCGCCAACCTGGGCACCTGCCGTTTTTACAACTGCACCCATTTGCACGAACCCGGTTGCGCCGTGGTGTCGCATGTACAGACCGGTGACGAGCCTTCGGCCAACGATGCCCTGGCCATCAACCCTTACCGCTACCAGATCTACCGGGAACTGTTCGACGAACTGTCGAACAAGCGGCGCTACTGAGCGGCTGAGAGCGGAGGCGTCTGCGCTCAGCCCACCAGCCGGGCCAGCGTCAACAAAGCCAGCAGCAGCATCCAGAGCACCACGGTGCGCCACACCAGGCCCACCACGCTACCCAGATGCGCCAACTGGGGCTCGGGGCGCAAGCTGTTGTCGGCATCGTCAATGGGATCGGCGCTCTCCGGCTGCGACGCCAGCCGCACGTTGAGCGCGCCCGACGTGGCGGCGAGCACCACACCGTCGCTGCCCGGTGCAAAGCGTTCGGCGTCACCCCGCCAGCTCGCCACCGCTTCTTCAAAGTTGCCCACAATGGCAAAGCCCAGTGCCGTCACGCGGGCTGGCAGGTGGTCGACCCATTGCCAAGCCAGCGCGGCGGCACGGCGCAAGGCTTCGCTGGGGGTGCCGTCGGGGCGAGCGCGCCAGTTGCGCGACAGGTACTCGGCCATGCGGTACAGCACCGCGCCCGCAGGCCCCAGGCCAAGCACCCAGAACACGACGAACGCAACCAGCACACCAAACACATGGCGGTGGGCCGACAGCACCGAATGCTCGATCACCTGGCGCAACAGCTCGGTGCGGGGCAGGCTGCTGGCGTCCACTTGCAGCCATTGCGCCAGCTTTTCCCGCGCAGCCATGTCGTCGCCCACGTCCAGCGCCTGCCGGATCTCGCTGAAATGGTGGCTGAACTGCCGGAAACCCAGGGTCACATACAACACCCCGACCATCCACACAAAAGCAAGCACGGTGCTGAATTGCCACAGTCCCCAGTAAACCAGACCCGCCACCAGCGCGGGCACGCCCGCCGCTAGCGCCCAGGCCGTCCAGCCGTGGGCCGATTGTCCGGCGTCGAGGTTGCGGCGCACCATGCGGGCCCAGCCACGCAAGCCCGCGTGAACCGGGTTGTCGTGCGCGAGCGGGCGGGCCTGCTCCAGCAACAGCGCGATCAGGATGGCGAAAAAACTCATGGCGTCATCATAGCGGCGCAGGTGCCGACCGCCGTGCCGGTGGCCCCCTCAGAGACCGCCCAAACGGCCACCCCTGGCCACTCATGCGCTGAGCATGCGGTAGAAGTTGCGCAACATGCCGGCCGTGGCGCCCCAGATGAAGCGCTCCTGGGCGCCGTCCTGGTAAGGCATGGAATACCACTCGCGCACCACCCCCTTAAATGTCCAGGCGTGGCGACGGTGGTGCAGCGGGTTCATGAGGTAAGCCAGCGGCACCTCAAACACGTCGTCCACCTCCTGCGGGTTGGGCTGCAAGGCGAATCCCGGTTGCACCAGCCCCACCACGGGTGTCACGGTGAACGCGGTGCCCGTGACATACACCGGCAAGGTACCCAGCACCTCCACGCGCTCGGGTGGCAGGCCAATTTCTTCGTGCGTTTCGCGCAGCGCCGCCGCCGTGGCGCTGGCATCTGTGGCGTCGAGCTTGCCACCCGGCAGCGCAATTTGCCCCGAGTGGGTAGACAAATGCAACGTGCGCTGCGTCAAGATCAGCATCAGCTGCTCGCGCATGACCAGGGGCAGCAGCACCGCCGCCTGGGCCGGCGCACGGTCGGCAAACATCTTTTCCTCCCGCAGCTCGGGCGTCCAGATGGGCGGACTGGCGAACAGCTGGCGCAAACCCTGCGGCGTCAGCCGGTGGGCGGCAGGCGCACACAAGCCATCGGCCTGCGCACCTTGCACCACAGGCACCTGGCGCGGATCAAAAATGGGCAAAGGCTTGAGCATGGCGCCAAGCATAAGGTCTGCCGGGCTGGCACAGCGGCCGCCTCGGTGACTGCCAGGTAGGTTCCACAGACAAAAAAGCCCCCAGGCCGGTGCGGCTGGCGGCTTCGTTTGGCGGAGCGGACCGGATCAGGCAGCGATACCCGGGTTGCCTTCCATGCCGATGATGGTGGGCGTGTTGATCTTGACGCCTTTGATCACCTTCTTGTCGCGCAGATAACCCGAAACGAGATCCCAGATGGGCTCGCCCTGCACGCCTTCTTGCACCGAGGCCCAACCGGCCACTTTGTACTTTTTGTCGGCGTCAATGGGCTTGCCTTTGAGCGTCATGTTGTTGATGCGCTTGCCGGCCGCCGCACCCGGGGTACAGCTGTACTGCATGCCGCCGATGCGCACCATGTCGCCGCCCTGCTGGTAGTACGGGTCAGGGTTGAACAGGTTGTCTGCCACATCTTCCAGAATTTCCTTGATCTGGGTGCCGGTGAATTCGTTGAGCGTGGTGGCCGGGTAGGTCAGCGCCATCTGGTCCATCATGCGCTCGTAGGTGATCACGTCACCAGGCAGCAGCGATGTGCCCCAACGCACGCCAGGCGAGAACGACATGTCAGCACCCTTGACGTCCATCAGCGCATCACAAATAACCTGATCCCACGAGCCGTTGAAGTTGCCGCGGCGGTACAACAGGTCTTCGGTAACGGCGAGCTTTTCTTCCAGCTTTTCTTTGTAAGGCGCGCGCACCTTGTCGATGTGGGCCTGCATCTCTTTGTCTGCCGGAAGCAGGTTCGAGAACACGGGCAGCAACTTGTAGCGAAAGTCTTGTACCTTGCCACCGCGCACGTCGAAGTCGAGCACGCCCAGAAACTTGCTGTTGGAGCCGGCGTTGGTCACCAGGGTCTGGCCACCGCTGTTTTTCACGATCACGGGGGCGGGCATGCCGTCGTGGGTGTGGCCGCCCAGCACGGCGTCGATGCCCCGCACGCGCGAAGCCATCTTGATGTCCACGTCCATGCCGTTGTGCGACAGCACGACCACTACCTGCGCGCCTTTGGAGCGCGCCTCGTCCACCATCTTCTGCATGTGCTCGTCCTGGATGCCGAACGACCAGTCAGGCACCATGTGGCGCGGGTTGGCAATGGGGGTGTAGGGGAACGCCTGACCAATCACGGCCAGCTTCACGCCGTTCATTTCGCGCATGGAATACGGCGCAAACACCTGGTCGCCGAAATCGGACGTCTGGACGTTTTGCGCCAGGAAGTCGATGTGACCTTTGAAGTCTTTTTCGACAACCTCTTGAACCCGTTTGGCACCAAAGGTGAATTCCCAGTGGGGCGTCATCATGTTCACGCCCAGCAGCTTGCACGCGTCAACCATGTCCTGACCGTTGGTCCACAGCGAAGTGGCACTGCCCTGCCAGGTGTCGCCACCGTCGAGCAGCAAGGCATGGGGGCGGCTGGCTTTGATCTGCTTAACCAGCGTGGCCAAGTGGGCGAAACCACCCACCTTGCCAAAGGTCTTGGCGGCTTGCGAGAAGTTCAGGTAGGTGAACGCGTGCGCTTCGGCCGTGTTGGGCTTGAAGCCGTAATGCTTGAGCAAGCCCTCACCCACGATGTGCGGCGGGCGACCCAGCGCCTCGGCCACCCCCAGATTCACATTGGGTTCGCGAAAATAGATGGGCTGCAACTGAGCGTGGCAGTCGGTGAAGTGCAAGAAGCTGACATTGCCGAATTTGGGCACGTCGTACAAACGCTCGCCCGCGCCGGGCGCGGCAGCCAGCACGTCTTTTTGGCCGATGGCCATACCGGTCGCACTGGCCACGGCGAGCACCTGCATGAATTCACGACGACTGAAGCTCATAAACATTCCTTAACAATTGATTACTGATATTTGCACCAAATTTTTAGTCGAAATGCCCGACCAACCGAAGCTGGCCGGGACATGCGCGCAGGTCAGGCGTCCTGTGCGCAAAGCCACATCACATGATCACTTGTTGACCGGTGAAGCGGGATCCAGCAGGAGCGCCATTACGTCCTGAATCTGCTTTTCGTTCAAGATACCCATGTGGCCGGCACGCGGCATTTGTGAGCAGGCGTTGTAGGCACGGGCGTTCCAAAGTTTGCCCCAGGTGTATTCGACAATAGCCTTGGAGGCCGCGGCGTTCGGATCGGTCACGCCGCGCAGCTTGCCATAGTTGTACAGACTGGGGCCAAGATTGCCGAAGGAAATTTCTTCCTTGCCGATCATGTGGCAGTTGTAGCAGTTGCCGCCGTTGGCCGAACCCGCAGCATCGCTCCACGTCAAACCGCGACCGCTCTGGGCAATTTTTTCGCCCTCTTTCCAGTCGCCGAGAAACTTGCCGTCGCTGGGCCACTTCACGGTCTTGAGGTTGGCTTCTTCGATGGCCTTGGCCACCTTTTCGTCCAGCGGTTTGCCCGCGACATCGGCAGCGCTGCACTCGCGATTGGCGTCGTCTTGCTGCAGGCGGTCGAGCTTGGCAATGCCACGGTCCTGGAACGACGCTTTCACCACATCGGCGGTCATTTTGTCGTAGTCAGCACCTGAGGGCGACGATGTACAACCCGCGAGCACCAGGGCGGCCAAAGGGATGAGTGCGAATTTCATGGTGGTTTTCATGTCGGTGTCTCCTGATCAGCGCTTGATGGCCGGCACGATGGATTCGGCGGTCTTGGCATTGACGCCCATGTACACACCCAACGCGATGGTGGCGTCGCTGCCGAACTTGGGCTCGGGGAAGCGCTGCTGGCGGTAGCAGTCGTTCAAACGCAACTGCATGCCCCACATCTGCGAATTCGACACGCGGTAAGCGGGCCAAGCGGCAAAACCAACCCCATCTCCGGGATTCTTGGTCAGGTTGGGCAGGTCTTGCAGACGGATACGACCGCCATCAACGCCATGGCAGGACGAGCAAGCGAAATCGTGCGGACCGCCGCGTGCGAAGAACAGGCGCTTGCCCACCTCGTACATGTTTTTCTCTTGTTCATGCGCCTGCGGCAGGTTGAAACGCATGCCCTTGGAAGCGGTCGCCACATAGGTGGCCAACGCCGTCACGTTGGCCATTTCACCGCGGCCAAAAGGCGTCTTGGCAATTTCGGCCGCATTGAATCCCTGCAAGGTTTCCATGCAGGTGATCAAACGGGTTTCCAGGTCCTGCACCCGGCCCGTGTCTTTGAAATAACGGGGCAATTCAACGAAAGCACCAGCGATCACGCCGGGGCCTTTGCCCAGATCGCATTGCTCCAGCGAAACATTCTTCGGGCCACGCTTTTGCTTCCAGAGCTCTTCGCCCTTCATCTCAAACAGCTCGGCAGGGTTGCCGTCGGCCAGCATTTCACGGTATTTGGCGATGCCCTCAGCGGCAGTGCCCTGTGCGTGTGCAGCAGACAGTCCGACGGACATGACGGCAGACAGCAAAAGCAGGCGTTTGGCCACGGATTTCTTCATCTGGAGTCTCCTTCTTTTTGCATTGAAAAATCAAAAACGGCCAGACTTCGCAGGCTGGCCGTTTGCACCATGCACCAATCAGGCGATAGCGGCTTCGTCGGTGCGGGTTTCACCCTTGCTGTCGGTCCACTTCACCACGACCTTGTCACCCTTGGCGCCGCCCTTGAACTTGAAGGACAGGAAGGGGTTTTGCGACACAGAGCCGCTGAACATGGCCTTCAGCACGGTCTTGCCGGCGCTGGTGGCTTCCACGTCTTTGATGAAGTGGGCGGGGATGGTAGCGCCGGACGCGTCTTTGCGGGTACCGGGTTCCATGGGGTGGGACATGAGCACACGAACGGTGGTTTCGTCGCCAGCGAGGGCGGCACGGATGCGCATCGGATCTGCCATGATGGACTCCTAAGTTTTCAATGAAAGGTTTGTACGGTGACTTGGTTGATGGGGGCGATCAGCCGCCGCAGCCACCCAGGGTCACTTTGGTTTCTTTGCTGGCCGAGAACAGCTTGCCATCGGCCTTCACCACGGCGATCACGTTGGTGCTCTGACCCATCTTCAGACGGGTCTGAACGTCAGCCGCGGTACCCGCAGGGATCATGAAGCCAGCCGACAGCGGGGTTGGGTTCTTCTCGACGATGAGGTACATCTCGGTGGTGTTGGGCAGCTTGCTGGTGGCGCCCACGGGCACCACAGCGCCGTTTTCAGCGATGTCGGGGGACACCACAGAAACCTGGTCGCTGGTGGCGGCGGTGCCACCGATGGCTTTGAGCGCATCTTCCAGGGTCTTGACCTGGAAACTGGCGTGGTCCACAGCGGCCTGGGCCTGGCTCTGGGTGATGATGCCCAGCGACACCAGTGTGGCGAACGCCCCGGTGGTCTTGAGGGCGACACGGCGTGATTTGTTCATGTTGAGCTCCTGGTAAAAGAAAAATGTGAAAAGTTTACTTGTCGGGGGCACCGGCAAGAATCCAGGCGGCGAGCAGTTTCAACTCGTCGTCTTTCAGATTGGGTTGCGCAGGCATGGGGACAGGACCGTACATGCCGGAGCCGCCCGACTTGATGCGTGCAGCCACCTTGGCTTCGGCATCGGCCTGACCCTTGTGCTTGGCCGCCACGTCTTTGTAAGACGGACCGACCAGCTTCTTGTCCACCGCATGGCAAGCCAGGCAAGCGCTCTTGGATGCGAGCGCCTTGGCGGCAGCGGCGTCCATCGCGTAGGCTCCGGACATGGCCAGCAACGTAGTTATAGCGAAAGCAAGTTGTTTCGTCATCATTTTCATAGCTTAAGGTCTCCTTGACTTAAAGAAGTTGGGGTTTACGAGTAAATGCTGATATTAAGATGCACCAGCGGATCAACGGTTCCTGAGAAGATGTTCTTGCCCCCCCTTATTTCGCACCTGCAGCGATCCACTGCGCAATGGCTTTGGCTTCGGCATCCTTCAGCTGCGGTTGAGCCGGCATCGGGACAGCACCGTACACGCCTGAACCACCGTTCTTGATCTTGTCGATCAAATAAGCTTCAACATCTGCGCGACCTTTGTGCTTGGCGGCGATTTCATTGAAGCCGGGACCCACCACCTTGCTCTTCATGCCATGGCACGCCGTGCAACTGTTGGCATTCAGCAAAACCTTGGGGTCGCTGCCGCCTGCGGTTGGTGCCGCAGCCACCACCGGTGCGGGCAAGGCAGAAGAACCGACGGGGCCTTTGGGAGCAGGCTTCGTCGTGTCGGCGCCACGCACGGGACCAATGATGCGGTTTTGCTCGGCAATGTTGCCGTGCGCGTCGCGGGCAAAGTCGGGCAAGGAGGATCGGATGGTCGTTTCAACCGGGCAGTCCTTCATGCACGCCACATTTTTCACATCGCCCTTGCCGTTGACTTTCCACAGCGGCTCGTAGAACACCATGCCATTGCGGTTGGGCATGCGCTTTTGCACCTCGGCAATGTTCTTGTCGGTGAGGGTGAAGTCGGTCGGCACGATTTCAGCCAGGCTCAGAATATAGGCCGTCACGCCGTACACCTCGTCGGTGGTCAGCGTCTTGGGCGCATTCCAGGGCATGGCGCGGTTGATGTAATCCCAGATGGTGGAGAGCGTGGCCACCTTCATGAGCGTGGTCTTCTGGGGGAAGCTGCCGCCCTCCTCCAGGTTTTTCACACGGCCACGCTCAATGTCGGCCTTGGTGGTACCGCCCACGATAGGGGTGAACACTTCGTTGGACTCACCAAAGCTGCCGTGACAAGAGGCGCATTTGGCCTCCCACACTTCTTCGCCTTTGGCAACGCTGCCAGCGCCAGCAGGCAAACCCTTGAAGTCGGGACGCACATCGATGTCCCAGGCTTTCACCTCGGCGGGAGTGGCGTCGCGGCCAATGTTGTGCCAAGGCTGGGTCTGGGCCACGGCAGCACCGGAGCCCAACAAGGCCAGGGCCAGGGTCACGACCGCAGCGGGAGTGGAAATTTTGAATGAGGATTTCATCAGAACACCTGCACGTTGGAGACTTCACCGTTCTCAGACACTTTCCAGGACTGAATGGCGTTTTGGTGGTACACGGACTTGGTGCCCCGCACGGCACGCAGCTGGTTGATCTTGGGCTGCACGTAGCCGGTGCTATCGATCGCACGGCTCTGCAAAATGGCTGGCTTGCCATCCCACACCCAGTCAATGTTGAAACGGGTCAGGGCTTTCGGCAGCACGGGCCCTTCCATGCGCGCGGTGCGCCAGTTGCGTCCACCGTCCACGCTCACGTCCACCCGCTTGATGGCACCACGGCCCGACCAGGCCAAACCCGTGATGTTGTAGAAACCCTTGTCCAACAGCGTCTGGCTGCCCGACGGTGTGGTGATGACGGACTTGCACTCCTGAATGCCGGTGTACTGGCGGTGCGTGCCATCGGGCATGTGGTCGATGTAGTGAACCGCCTCGTCTTTCGTGGCGTACTTCATATCGCCCACCTCGATGCGGCGCAGGTACTTGACCCAGCTCACGCCTTGCACACCAGGCACCACCAGACGCAGGGGATAGCCGTTTTCGGGGCGCAGCATTTCACCATTCATCGCCCAGGCCACCAGGCAGTCGTCCATGGCCTGATCGATGGCGATCGTGCGGGTCATGGAGGAGCCATCGGCACCCTCGGCCAGCACGTACTTGCCATTCTTTTTGTCGTAGCCACACATTTCCAGCAGCGTCGACAGCAGCACGCCGGTGAATTCCGAGCAGCTGACCATGCCGTGCGTGTACTGCACCGAAGGCAGCGCCACGTTGCCCCACTCGGGTGCCGAGTTGGCGCCGCACTCAATGAAATGGATGCGCGACACGCTGGGCAGACGCATCAGGTCGTCCATGGTGAACACCCGTTCGCGCTTCACCAGGCCGTTGATCATCAAGCGGTGCTTGCTGGGGTCAATGTCCCACCAGCCCTGGTGGTGGCGCTCGAAGTGCAAACCACTGGGCGTGATGATGCCAAACAGACCCTGCAGCGGGGTAAAGCTGACCGAAGCCTGCGACACGCGGGTCAGACCCGGGCTTTCACGGCGCTGCAGGTTGCCCTCCCACTTGCTGGGCTTGCCATAGCCTTCCATGGCCACGGGCTGCCCCAGGCCCACGGTGTGCGCAGGCAGCTTCAAGATCGCTTCTTCGCCCTCGGCCGCCATGGCACGCGTCGTGGCGGTGGTGGTCGCGGCCACGCCAGCCCCCATGGCCAGGGCCTTGCCCATGAAACTGCGGCGCGCCTTGCGGGCCTCTTCCATTTTTTCGGCACTCAGGTGATTCTCAGGCGCGGGGAGGACGCGCCCAATGACTTCGCTCAGGTCTTTAGACACTTGCTTTTTCCTTCTGGTTGAGGGGGTTTGTGTGAGGAGCCCGGGCCGGCTGGCTTGGGCGGGGAGTCATGTCATCGACGAAATGGTTGAAGCTCTCGCGAGCGTTGGCCGCACTTTCAATGCGCCCAGCCACTTGCACCGACACCGCGCGGCACAATTCGACGTACATCGGGTCGGCCACTTTGTAAAAAATCTGGTTGCCATCGCGGCGACGCGACAACATGCCCGCCTGGTACATCAGGCCCAAGTGGCGCGAAGCGTTGGCCTGCGCCAGCCCGGTAGCCTTGAGGATGTCGTTCACGCAGCGCTCTTCCTGGCACAGCGCATGCAAGATGCGCAAGCGCGTGGGCTCGCCGAGCACGCTGAAATAGCGCGCCACAGACTCAAACACCTCATGCAGTTCATCCACCAGCGGTTCTCCGGTCAGGCTTTGTTTTGATCGTTCAAACTATATGATTGAATGCTGATATACCGATTAGTGTAAACCCGGATTCCCTCAAAAATCTGACAAACGGTGGTCACTGGCGCGGCGCAACAGCACGCACCGCAAGCAGCCGCAGCACCCCACACACCTCAAAAAAGCCCATTCCGGCCGGCCGTTTTAAGCTGACTTCACACTGACGCGAGCGGCACTGAACGCCCTTAATTCGCTAGGGTTTTCACGGGCTGGAGTCGCTGGGGGGCCGATGCTAGCATCAAACATCTAAATATGCGGAATTACTGATGCTTATGACAGTTGCAGGGGTCTGCTACAGTTTTAGACGGTGTTCAATCAAAACCAACCTCTGGAGATGATGATGGTCAAATCGATGAAGTGGCTGGCTGCGGGTGCTTTGTGCCTCGCCGCTGCGGGGGCGCAAGCCCAGGTCAACCAGGTCCGCGTCTGGGCAGCGGCATGTGCCAACTGCCATGGCACCGATGGGCGGGCGCTCCAGGGCATGGAGTCACTGGCGGGCAAGGACAAAGACGAACTGCTGCAGAAAATGCTGGACTTCAAGACCGGCAAGAAGCCCGCAACCATCATGCACCAGCTGTCCAAGGGCTACTCCGACGAACAACTCGGTCAGATCGCAGCTTACTTTGCTGCCCAGAAGAAATAAGGAGCCCCACCATGAAACGTCGTCAATTTGTACAAACGCTGGGCGCTGGCTCGGCTGTGGCTGGTCTGGGCTTGCTGGGCGGTTGCGCCGGTATGGGCGGCAGCAGCGCCAAGGTGGTGGTGGTGGGTGGCGGCTACGGTGGCGCCACCGCAGCGAAGTACGTCCGCATGTTTTCGGACTACGGCATCGACGTCACGCTGATCGAGCCCAACGAGACCTTCATCTCGTGCCCCATCTCCAACCTGGTGATCCAGGGCAGCAAAACGATTGCAGAAATCACCACGCCCTACGACAACCTGACCAAGCGCCACGGCGTGAGGGTGGTGCGCGACATGGTGGCCAGCATCGACGCTGAAAAGCGCATGGTCAAACTCGCCAGTGGCGGTGAACTGCCCTACGACCGGCTCATCCTGTCGCCCGGCATCGACTTCATGTGGGACAGCCTGCCCGGCATGGCCAGCCAGGCCGCCAAAGACAAGGTGCTGCACGCCTGGAAAGCCGGCGCGCAAACCGTGGCCCTGCGCAAGCAGCTCGAAGCCATGCCCGACGGCGGCGTCTACGCCCTGTCCATTCCGCTGGCGCCCTACCGCTGCCCGCCCGGCCCCTACGAGCGCGCCTGCATGGTGGCCAACTACTTCAAGAAGGCCAAGCCCAAGAGCAAGGTTGTGATCTTCGACGCCAACGACGACATCCAGTCGAAGAAGGGTCTGTTCATGAAGGCCTGGAAGGACCACTACGACGGCATGATCGAGTACCGGCCCAAGCACAAGGTCACCGATGTGGACGCCGCCACCAACACGCTGAAGTTTGAGTTCAACGACGACTTCAAAGCCGCTGTGGCCAACGTGGTACCCAACATGCGCGCCGGTGACATTGCCGTGAAGACCGGCCTGGCCACGGCCAACAACCGCTGGTGCGAAGTGGACTTCCTGACGTTTGAGTCCAAGGCCCACAAAAACATCCACGTGCTGGGCGACGCGATCCAGATCGCCCCGGGCATGCCCAAGTCCGGTCACATGGCCAACCAGCACGGCAAAACCTGCGCTGCGGCGGTGGTCTCGCTGCTGGCCGGCAAAGAAGCGCCGAGCATGCCTATTTATGCCAACACCTGCTACAGCTTCGTCACCGACGAAGACGTGGTCCACGTGGCCAGCGTGCACCGCTACGACGCGGAAAAGAAAACGATGCTGACGGTGCCCGGCTCGGGTGGTGTGTCGAGCGCGGCCAGTGAACTGGAAGGTCGGTACGCCCTCGCCTGGGCGCGCAACATCTGGGCTGACACACTGGCCTGATGAACTTCAAAGACGCCCCGTTGTCACAGCGGGGCGTTTTTTTCGCTTTCAAATATCAGTCTGAGGTTATGCAATGAAGGCCAATCGTCCTCTCCTCCTCTCCAGCATCGCCGCTGCCGCAGCGTTGTTGGCACCCACCAGCGCCTGGGCACAAGCCGACGAAGCCCGCGCCAAGAAGATTGCAGGCGGCTCCTGCTTTCTCTGCCACGGCGCACAGGGCGAGTCCACCAGCGAGGCTTTTCCACGGCTGGCTGGCCAGCACGCCGAGTACGTCGCCAAACAGCTTGAAGCCTTCAAGAGTGGCCAGCGCAAGAGCTCGGCCATGAACGAGATGGTGGCCAAGCTGACACCCGACGAAATGCTGGCGCTGGGCAAGTACTACGAAAAAATGAGCCTGCCGCGCGAAGAGGCCAAAGACCCCCAGCTGGCCGCCATGGGCCGCTACGTGTACCACAACGGCAACAAGTTCAGCGGTGTGCCAGCCTGCGTCAGCTGCCACGGCACGAACGCCGAAGGTGCCGCCAACCTGCCCCGCCTGGCCACCCAGTTTTCGGGCTACATCCACACGCAGCTGAAGTCGTTCAACAAACGCGACCGTACCAACGACAACGTGGTGATGCATGTGGTGGCGGAGAAGATGACGGAGCTGGAGATGGCAGCCGTCGCCGAGTACGTCAGCAGTAAGTAGGCTCCCCCCGCGCCGCGCTTGCAGCGCGTCACCCCCCCAGGGGCGATGCGAGTGGCCTGGCATAGCCGGTTGGCACTGGCCCCACCCCCGTCGCTTGTTCGCTGCGCGTAACCTCTCCGCCCCTCAAGGGGCGATGCGTGCTGCCCGGCATAGCCGGTTCCACCGCATCCTGGGTTGGGGCATTTCACCCCGGAGGGGAAGCCCGATCCCGATCCAGAGCTTCGCCGTGTGGCCGGGCTGAGCAGCGCAGGGGCGAGCGGATCAGGGCGGGCGTTGTCTGAGCGCAGCGAGTTCAGCCCGACCCCGCTCGAACCGAGCAGCGCAAGGCACCGCGCAGCGGCCCGGACTTCGGCTCGCCTTTTCTTTGCTTACTTTCTTTTGGCGAAGCAAAAGAAAGTGAGTCGGCCGCCGGGCCGAGACCCGGCTCGCCACGAAAGAAAAAGATCCACGACAAAGAGGCTCAAGCGACCCGAGCCACCAACGCACCCGAGTCATACCGCTTCTGCATCGCCTCCAAGCTGTACACCTGCGTGATCTTCGACGCCATGCCCGCCGCACCAAACGCCTCGTAGCGCGCCGCACAAATCGCCTGCATCGCCTTGGTCGCTTCCTTGTAGAACTTGCGCGGGTCGAAGTTCTTGCGGTCTTCGGCCAAATGCCGCCGAATAGCCCCCGTGCTGGCCATGCGCAGGTCGGTGTCGATGTTGACCTTGCGTACGCCGTTCTTGATGCCTTCCACGATCTCTTCCACCGGCACGCCGTAGGTCACGCCCATGTCGCCGCCATACTGGTTGATGATGGAGAGCCAGTCTTCCGGCACGCTGCTGGAGCCGTGCATGACCAGGTGCACGTTGGGAATGCGCTGGTGGATTTCTTTCACGCGGTCGATGCGCAGCACCTTGCCGCTGGGCTTGCTGCTGAACTTGTAGGCGCCGTGGCTGGTGCCGATGGCGATGGCCAGCGCATCCACCTGGGTCTTGCTCACGAAGTCGGCGGCTTCATCGGGGTCGGTCAGCAGCATCGAGTGGTCCATTTCGCCTTCAGCGCCGTGGCCGTCTTCCTCGCCAGCCTTGCCGGTTTCCAGCGAACCCAGGCAGCCCAGTTCACCTTCCACCGATACACCGCAGGCGTGGGCCAGATCCACCACCTGCTTGGTGGTGTTGACGTTGTACTCGTAGCTCGACGGCGTCTTGCCGTCGGCCAGCAGACTGCCGTCCATCATCACCGAGCTGAAGCCCGACTGGATGGAGCGCGCACAAATGGCGGGCGTTGCGCCGTGATCCTGGTGCATGCAGACGGGGATGTGCGGGTACATCTCGATCGCGGCCGAAATCAGGTGGCGCAAAAACGGCTCGCCCGCGTAGGAGCGCGCACCGGCCGAACCCTGCAAGATGACCGGGCTGTTCACCGCGTCAGCCGCCTGCATGATGGCCTGCACCTGCTCCATGTTGTTGACGTTGAAGGCCGGCAGGCCGTAGTGGTGCTCTGCCGCGTGGTCGAGCAGTTGGCGAAGGGATATCAGGGCCATGGAAAGTCTCCGGTCGATGGATCAATGAAAAAAAGGTTCGGGGAGCCCCCATCCCAGCCTTCCCCCAGGGGGGGAAGGAGCGAATACGGGGCTCTCCCCGACTGACCCCCTCCCCCTCTGGGGGAGGGCGGGGGTGGGGGCCCGTCAGCAAGGGTCTCATTCAGCGCGCCGCGCCAGCACCTCAAAAGCCGGCAGCGTCTTGCCTTCCAGCACTTCCAGGAACGCGCCACCGCCGGTGGAGATGTAGCCTACGTCCTTCTCAATGCCGTACTTGGCAATGGCCGCCAGCGTGTCACCACCACCGGCGATGCTGAAGGCGCTGCTCTCGGCAATGGCTTGCGCAATGACCTTGGTGCCGTTTTCAAACGCGGCGAACTCGAACACGCCCACCGGACCGTTCCACACGATGGTGCCGGCCTTTTTCAGTTGCTCGGCCAGCAAGGCCGCGGTCTCTGGGCCAATGTCCAGAATCAGGTCGTCGTCGGCCACGTCGGTGGCGGCTTTCACGGTGGCCACAGCGTCGGGGCTGAAGGTCTTGGCGGTCACCACGTCGGTGGGAATGGGCACCGCCGCGCCGCGCGCTTTCATGGCTTCGATCACGGCTTGGGCTTCACCCACCAGGTCGGGCTCGGCCAGGCTTTTGCCAATCTTCAAACCCGCCGCGAGCATGAAGGTGTTGGCAATGCCGCCACCCACAATGAGGCCGTCCACGTTTTTCGCCAGCGCTTGCAGGATGGTGAGCTTGGTGCTGACCTTGCTGCCGGCGACGATGGCGATCAGCGGGCGCTTTGGCGCGGCCAATGCTTTGCCGATGGCGTCCATCTCAGCCGCCAGCAGCGGGCCGGCGCAAGCGATGGACGCGGTTTCGGCGATGCCATAGGTGGTGCCTTCGGCGCGGTGCGAGGTGCCAAACGCGTCGTGCACGAAGATGTCGCACAGGGCGCCGAGTTTCTTGGCCAGCTCGGGGCTGTTTTTCTTTTCACCTTTGTTCAGGCGGCAGTTTTCCAACATCACCACCTCACCGGGCGCCACCGAAAAGTCGCCATCCACCCAATTGGCGACCACGCGCACCGAGCGGCCCATGAGCTCGCCCAGGCGCGCGGCCACGGGGGTCAGGGAGTCTTCGGGTTTGAATTCGCCTTCGGTGGGCCGGCCCAGGTGGCTGGTGACCATGACGGCGGCACCCGCGTCCAGCGCCATCTGGATGGCGGGGATGCTGGCGCGGATGCGGGTGTCTTCGGTGATGCGGCCGGCGTCGTCTTGCGGCACGTTCAGGTCGGCGCGGATGAAGACGCGTTTGTCGCGCGCAAAACCACTGGCGCACACATCGCTGAATCTCAAAAACTTCATGCCGTGCTCCTTACGCGCCAACCACGCGCACCATTTCCAGGCACTTGTTGGAGTAACCCCACTCGTTGTCGTACCAAGCCACCACCTTCACAAAGGTGCTGTCCAGCGCGATACCGGCATCAGCGTCGAACACGCTGGTGCAGGTTTCGCCACGGAAATCGGTGGCCACCACTTTGTCGGTGGTGTAGGCCAGCACGCCCTTCAGGGCGCCTTCGCTCTGGGCCTTCATTTCGGCGCAGATTTCAGCGTAGGTGGCTTCGGTGTTCAGCTCCACGGTCAGGTCGATCACCGACACGTCGGAGGTGGGCACGCGGAAAGACATGCCGGTGAGCTTCTTGTTCAGCTCGGGAATGACCACGCCCACGGCCTTGGCGGCACCGGTGCTGCTGGGAATGATGTTTTCCAGAATGCCGCGGCCACCGCGCCAGTCTTTGTTGCTCGGGCCGTCCACGGTTTTTTGCGTGGCGGTGGCTGCGTGCACGGTGGTCATCAGGCCGCGCTTGATGCCCCATTTGTCGTTCAGCACCTTGGCCACAGGGGCCAGGCAGTTGGTGGTGCAGCTGGCGTTGCTGATGATGGCCTGGCCGGCGTAGGTTTTGTCGTTCACGCCAAACACGAACATGGGGGTGTCGTCTTTGGAGGGCGCAGACAGGATGACTTTTTTGGCGCCGGCGTCCAGGTGTTTCTGGGCGGTGACTTTGTCCAGGAACAGGCCGGTGGACTCGACCACGATGTCGGCACCGACTTCGTTCCACTTCAGGTTGGCGGGGTCGCGCTCTTGCGTCAGGCG